>JBBRVO010000044.1:0-18914 GCA_038246775.1 Peptostreptococcales bacterium
GCTCTCTTCATGATCTTTCAGATACGCGATAACGTCGCTGTCACTGGCGATGATATGAGATATCGCCTTAAGTTTTTCCACATAAAGTGTGAGTGACTGTCCGCTCTTTTCAACAGCCTTTTTCGTATTGTCTAGGGCATCATCCAACATGATATTCGTCAAGCTGTAGTAGAGCACCGTGCCCATGATGCCGATTAGAAGGATGCTCGTGATGAGGTAATACGTGGCAATTTGAACCCTAATATATTTGAAAAATGAAAACCATTTATTTATTTTCATTGGGCTGCCTCACCTTCGTGACATATTGCTTTGGAGAAACGCCGTACTTCAGCTTAAAGCGCGTATTGAAATAGTTAACATCTTCAAACCCCACGCGCATGGCAATTTCATAATTTTTGAGCGTCGTGGTCAAAAGTAGTAACTTTGCCTTTTCAAGGCGATGGGTCAAGACATACTCTTGAAAGGTCACACCGAATAGATTTTTAAACAAGCTACTGAGATAGTTCGGTGCATAACCAAGACCCTTCGCGATAAATGTCAAAGAAAGGTCGGGGTTCGTCAGTGACTGATCAATCATCTCTTGTAGGCGGTGCTTCATTGAATCCTCAGAAGCATCATCCACCAACGTACTCACGACATTTTTCACCTCGTGAATTGTCCGTTCGCCCTGATATCTTTGTATGAGCTTTGCGAGGATGTCAGTGACGTCCTGTTTGCTAACAGGTTTTAGTATGTAGTCATCCACGCCGATTTTAAGGGCGCTGATGGCATAGTCCAAATAGTCATAACCCGTGATTATGGCTATTTTAGCTTGACCATCATGCGCTTTAATCGCCTTAGCAAGCTCCAGTCCATTCATCACGGGTAAATTGATATCAAGTAAAACAAGTTGAGGGGTATGCTGAATAAACAGCTTTAACCCCTCTGAGCCATTGGATGCTTCGTACGCTTCTTTGATGCCGAGTTTTTCAAAGTCCACTAGGGTCAATATGCCCTTTCGAATCAGTGGTTCATCATCTACAATGAGTAGTTTATACATAAGCACCTCTAATGGTTTATTATTCAACGAATGATTTTAGATAGCCATACCCCATCGCATCCATCTCTGCAAAAGCGATGAATTTGATAGACTCACTATTGATACAAAATCTGAGTCCCCCGCGGTCTTTTGGACCATCTTCGAATACATGACCCAGATGGGAGTCGCCAACACGGCTTCTCACTTCTGTTCTGACCATGTTGAAAGCCGAGTCTTCATGATACGTAACTACCTCAGCGACGATGGGTTTGGTAAAGCTAGGCCATCCGCAAGCCGAGTCATACTTGTCCTTTGAACTGAACAGAGGTTCACCTGTAGCAACATCCACATAAATCCCAGGTTCGAAAAAATCCCAATAGGTATTTGAAAAGGCGCGCTCTGTCACATTTTTCTGAGTGACTTGATATTGTGCGTCAGTCAATGTCATTTTTAACGTGGCATCATCTGGTTTTACATAGAGAGTGGGATCGATGATCGAGTCATCTGCTATGGTCAAATCAATGTGACAGTAACCATTTGGATTGTTTGCCAGGTAATCTTGATGGTAATCTTCAGCAAGAGTGTAATTGTCTAGTGGCAACACTTCCACAACGAAAGGTTTGGAATAATCCTTTTGTGCTTCAGAGATGACCGACTGAATGACTACTAGATCGTCTACATTTGAATAATAAATACCCGTTCTGTACTGCGAACCAACATCATTTCCCTGTTTATTTAAACTGGTGGGGTCTACCACTTTAAAATAATAAAGAAGCAAAGTGGCCAAATCAACTTTTGTGCTGTCATAGGTGACGTGAACGGTTTCTGCATGCCCCGTATCACCCGTAACCACTTCCTCATAAGTTGGGTCCTCCGTTTGACCGTTTGCATAACCTGAGGTGACATCATATACACCATAAATACGCGCCATGTATGCTTCAACGCCCCAGAAACAACCGCCTGCGAGGTATATTTCTTTAAACTGGCCTTTATTCCAGTCTACATTTTCATTTTTATTGGGTGTGCTAACTACTGCCCTGGCACACCCTGTGAATACAACAAGTGATATGAGCAGCATCGTCAACCATTTTTTCATAAACGTCCTTCCTTCCTCAATTATGGAAATTGCATTGGAATTATGCAATTTCCTCAGCAAATCAATTTAATAGATCGTTTTAAAACTCTCGATGATCGTCGCGTTGTCCACATGCCCCGGTAGTTGTTTCACTAGGATGCCATCTGAGCCAATATAAACGGAAGTCGGATAACCTCTCACGCCGTATTCTTTTGCGATGTCACCATCTGGATCTAGCAATACGGTGATATTTTCATAGCCAAGACCATCAAACCAAGCGATAAAGTCGTCACTAGATTGCTCGCCATTGAAGTCAGGGGAAACAATCGTAATCACTTTAAAATCTTCTGCATTTACTGCTAGCTCATCGAGCTCATCCATCCCTGCTAAACAAATTGAGCACCAAGACGCCCAAAACTTGAGATAGACGCGTTCGCCTTGTCGGGATTCTAGGGAGACTGCATTGCCAGACAGATCCATAAGGTCAAAGGCAGCTGCCGGTTTGCCTTCATTTTTCATCATACCAGTTGCTTCAGTCATCTTCTCTGTTGTCGCCATACTGTCACCTGCTGCAACACTTTCATCTGTCAAATCTTTTGTCATCATCTCAGTCGTTTTCTCGACTTCCGCTGTCATGGGATCCACCAACTTCAAATTGCCATAAACGCTTATACCAACTACCGCGACAACTACCAAACCTATTGCTATTATCAAATTTTTATTCATATCACTGCCTCACTTTCAAAATAGTTTGTCAATCCAAACAGTTACAGTCGTCAAATTTCGCGTCATCAACAGCACACCCATGATAATAATAAGGAAGCCGCCAATTTTTTTGATGCGTGGCAAATACTTTTCAAGCCTTTCAAAATACTTAAGCATCAGTGTGGAAAGCCCTGCCATGATCACAAATGGCACCGCTAAGCCAAGTGTATAAAGGAACATCAACCAGCCACCATAGAGCGCTTGTCCACCTTCAGCTACAACCACGAGTACGGCACCTAAAACAGGGCCTACACAAGGTGTCCAAGCAAAGCTGAAAGTGAATCCCAACAAATAAGCGGTCAAATAACGGCTTTTTTTACTTTCTTTAAAACGAATTGTCTTATACTTTTCTAAAAACTTAAACCTTAAAATGCCCATTTGATGCAGCCCCATGAGGATAACAAGTGCGCCACCGAAGACGTAGAAACCATCTAGTTGAATCAGGCCACCTAATATACCTGCACCAAATCCCAAAGTCACAAAGGTCGTTGAAAGCCCTGCGACAAAGAGAAAAGTCTTGATAAAAGGCTGTATTTTTTTATACTTATGTCCTTCCTCATCCGTTAAAATGCCGATATAGACGGGAATCAGTGGAAACGTGCAGGGTGCGAAAAACGATAAAAATCCCGCTATAAAAACAGTGCTCATAAATAGAGTCATGCCATCACTTCCTTTTGATTCATTATAACGCAATCATCTCCCAATTGATATTTAATATCATTTGTAAAAACTTTGTTTTGGTAAGGTTCATATTAATAAAATTATGAAGCCTTAAAAACAAAATGACTGTTTGTCTCGATTTCTCGAGAAAACAGTCATTTTAAGATATGGGAATATCGAAGCTAGCTAATTTGTGGTTGATTATTAGGCTTACTCACCACAAGTGTCATGATGCTGATGTTCGTGACAAACAGAACCCGTCGATTTTAGGTTGCCAGCCAAATACGCTTGTGTTGCCACTGTGGCCAACCCTTGTGCGCCAATGATGACCTCGATGTCTTTTTCATTGAAAATATCGATGGCACCGCTACCCATTCCGCCCGATATGATGACTTTGACGCCAAGTTCATTGAGAAAATTTGGTAAGAATCCAGGCTTATGCCCTGGGTTCGCAATTCTCTCAGAATTTAAAATGACGTTATTTTCTGTGTTAAAAATATGAAACGCTTCACAATGCCCGAAGTGCTCTGTTACCTGTTCCCCATTACTTGCCACTGCTATTTTCATAAAAGCCTCCTTGTAGTTTGCAACTATGATTTGCTAATATTATCATGGTTTCCTTAAAGACATCTGCCACTGCGATGCCCGCATTAGATGGACTATCTACGATGGTTTTTCCAGCATTGATTGCCTTTACTGCTTCTGGATCAAAGGGAATGGTGCCGACAAAGTTCAATTTATTTGCTTTACAATACTTGACGATTTTCTTGGACATGGCAATATTAGTATCATATTTGTTGATGCACATCGCGATTAATGGCTGAAAGATTTTTGCTGTCTCCACGATCCGCTTCATATCACTTATGCCAGAAACCGAAGGTTCTGCAACAATGAGCACCATATCCACACCGCTGATTGAGGCGATGACAGGACACCCAATACCTGGTGAACCATCTATAATCGCCAGATCGACGGCTTCAAAGTCATCGATGGCTTCTTTGAGTTTTTTCTTCACTTCAGAAACCAGCATGCCACTTGTTCCACTACCCATTTTAAGTTGTGCGGTGGAAAACGTCGCATTGCCACCATAAACCTCTAAATCACCCGCTTTTTCAGGATGCATCTGTATCGCATCCGAAGGGCAAATGCGTTCACAGACGCCGCAGCCTTCACACGCGAATGGGTCCACGCTGTAAGAGCCACTAAAACTAATGGCATCGAATCGACAGTGTAACTGGCAAAGCCCACAAAGGGTACACAGTTTTGAATCGATCACCGCTTTATCCATGCCAAAATAGTCAAATCGTTTATTTGTATCAAATGTTCGCTTGATTAAATGAAGGTTTGGCGCGTCTACATCACAATCCGCAAAAGCCTTTGCCTTTGAAAGTTTGATAAAAGCTGAAGCCACGGTCGTTTTACCCGTACCGCCTTTTCCGCTTAAAATTAACAATTGCTTCATGACACCCCCTCCTGTTCAATGCGCCTGAGAAGGGCTTCAAACATTTCTCGGTACTTTTCATCCACTCGGCTGACGATTTTTCCATTTGAATTCACAATCCCTAATTGCTTGTCAAATTCAATTCTGCCAATAATAGAGATGTTATTCTCTGTGCAAAACGCTTCAGAAGGATTGGGTTCGTCTATACATTTGTTTAAGACGCAACCGTAGGGTTTTTTAAATAATTTAACAAGATCGTAAACCATCTTCAAATTGTGCACACCAAAGGTCGTCGGCTCTGCCACAAGCACACAATAATCCGCCTCTTTGATACTCTCCATGACCATGCAAGAGCTGCCTGGTGGACAATCAATGACCGTAGTCTTTGATCCTTCATCGATTTGACTGATGAGTTTTTTGATGATGGGCACCCCTGTTTCTTCTCCAGTATTCAAGACGCCCGTTATTACCTTGACTGTCTTAGACATGCCTGCTTCGACCATCCCAATGATTTTATCCGACTCGTGTATGGCATGTTCTGGGCAAAACAAATTGCATCCGCCACATGAATGGCACACTGCATCAAACACCTTCACTTTCTGGTTTATAAAAGCAAGCGCATTAAATTTGCAAAATGTCACACACGCCCTACACCCTGTACACAAGGCATGGTCAATGACTGGAATCTTCACAGAAATCTCTTCTCTTACGATTTTATCCGGTTTGAAGAAGAGATGGCCATTTGGTTCTTCCACATCACAATCAACGTATACAGAAGACTTACTTGCAGCTGCTAAATTCACTGCAACAAGCGTTTTCCCCGTGCCACCTTTGCCACTGAGTACTGCTATTTTCAAAAGGTGCCTCCTATTTTTACTGATGGTGGTGGTGACCTGCATGAATTTCGATTAAAATGTCGAGCTTGTCATTTTTGATTGCTTCTATATTTTCTGCGATAGAATTTCCTGACACTTTATAAATTTTTACGCCTGCTCCTTTTAACACTTCAGCAGCATTTTCGCCACATCGCGGCGTAATCAAAGCACTGATTTTCTCGTCGACAATCGCTTGCGCTGCTTTAATCCCTGCACCGCCTTGGCTGGTGGCTGCGGCATTTTCTAAAAATGTATGCGCATCTGTTTCCGTGTCATAAATTAAGAAGAACGGCGTTCTTCCGAATGAGATACAAATGGGTGCATCTAATTTCTTGTCATCAATTGGTAGCGCTATAATCATATTAAACCTCCTGGTTTCGGGTATATGTCCGTTACAAGTTAATTATACATCGTTACAGACATATGTCAATAATTGTTTTCGACATATGTCTATAACAAATCCTAAAAAAAAAGACTCTGAGTAGTACTCAGGGTCTTCATTAGTTGGTTCATATCATGTTATATTTTAAATCGTCCCACGATTTTTGTTAAATCTTCCGCCATATCACTGATGGTACTGATGTTGGCTGAAACTTCTTCAAATGAAGCCGTTTGTTCCTCAACTGCTGAGGCGACGTCTTGCGTATTCGCTGAATTTTGCTCCGCAATGGTTTGAATGTCTCTTGCCGAAAGTGTGATTTCTGAAAAATCGTGGTTGACCTTCGTTGAGATGGCCATGATGCCTTGAGATTCTTCAAGCGTCACAGACGTTCTTGCAAGGATGTTTTTAAGTTCTCGCTTTAACGCTTCCATCGCATTTTCCTGTATTTTAGTCTTGTCCACGAGTGCTTCCATGGAGCCTTTTACGTTGGCTGATTTTTCGCCAATACTAGATACGATTGAACTTATTTTTTTAGCCGAAACAGAGGTTTCTTCTGCTAATTTTCTAATTTCATCTGCAACCACTGCAAAACCACGGCCCGCTTCACCCGCTCTTGCGGCTTCTATAGATGCGTTAAGTGCCAGCAAGTTCGTTTGAGAAGAAATGTTATGGATGAACTCGACGATTGCTTTGATCTCTTCAGAGGATTTATTCAGTTCTTCCACAGTAACGGAGGCCGAACCGATCGCTTTTATAAAATCGTTTAATTCACTGGATTGAATGGCCACTTGCGTGTCACCTTGCTCCACTGAATGCTGTGAAGCTTCTGAAGAATCAAGCGTTTGCTGCGCCTTTTGAGAAACATTTTCTACATCTCTCTTAATTTTGCCCACCAAATCATTCAGTGCTTCTAGCTTATCATTTTGATTTACTGAGCCTTCTGCAACATCCATAGAAGACATTGCGATCATCTCTGTCGACTTTGTGAGTTCTCCCGTGGTGTTAGAAATCGCATTCATATTTTCAGAAAGCACGGAAGAAATCTTTGCAATGTCTTTCACAATCTCATGAATATTGGCGATGAAATGATTAAAGTATTCCGTCAAATCAGCGATTTCGTCTTTGCTTGTGATGTCAATCCGTTTCGTGAGGTCGCCGTTTCCTTCAGATAACGCTTTCAAATCTTCGGTCAACGATCCGAGCGGCTTTCGGATGCCTCTATTGAGAAGTAAAAATGCAAGTAGGCCAACGATCAATGTCACGACACTCAAAATGCCGTTCATGACTTTTGCAGCTGAGACTTTTGAGCTGGAGTATTCGGAATAGTCTGTGACCATTGTGTTGATCGATGCAACATAATCTGCCACTTCGGTATTTATAAGCCCTACAGCGACTGTATCCGTTGAATCGATGACCGATTGATAAGCCACTTTATAAGTTGATTGCCACTTCTTAGTAATGTCATTTAATTTCACGAGCGTTGCATCATGGGACATCTGAGCTAAACCCAATGCGTCATTCCCATTTGTGACATCCGTCAAGATTTTATCAAAAAGTGTGATGCTCTCTCCTAGGGCAGCTTTTGCTGTGCTATCTTCTGCAGCGACGATCACATTTGAAAGTTGCGCCATCTTGTAACTCGTTGCTCTGAGTTTTCCAGAATAGTTGACAAAGTTCGCGTCACTCTCCATCGTTTGATAAGTGAAGAGATTGATGCCTACGATGATGAACGCTAGTGCAATCAATAGACCAAAGGTCAATAATAGCTTGTGTTTTATTTTCATATGATGCCATCCTTTATAGGTTTGATTTCTCTCTCCTACTTTACACTATATCCTTTAAATAGTATATAACCGCTGTTACACAATTATTTTTATTGATATTAAAGCATAATCAACGCATTGAGCGCGTCTTTAATCTCTGAAAAACTCAGCCCATTATCTGTGCAAAAGCTTTTTACCGTTTGATTCTCTGGCGGCATTTTTGCATCGATGATCGCTTCTATTTGTTGCTCTGAGATGCCGAAACTGAGAACCTGTGAAAATGTCGTGTTGCCGTTTACTTTCAGTACATTTTCGCCTTCGGTAGCATTTGCCACGGATGCCTCAGAAGTACTTTGTGTCTCAGTCCCAGATACGGCGCCGTTTAGTATGACTTCCACTTGATGACTCTCTAGATATGCCAAAATTTCTTCCGATCTTTGAGGGTTCTCTTTTAGCAGCACTTGAACCGCACTTACAGGAAGATAGGCATCAGCCCCATCAATAGGTAGCTCTTTCATAAGCGCCACAAAGACTTGAACGGATTCATTGCCAATTTCGATATCACCAGGTAGTTCGCCATATAAGGATTCTAGGTCCTTAGATTTGCGTTCTTTTGCCGTTTCAGCATCGCCTAATTGAAACGCTTCCGCAAGCAATGTGAGGTCGATTTCAAATAAGCTCGATATTTCTCCAAAACTATAAGAACCTCTAATATCAAACGGGTCATAGGTTCCAGCACCAACACCTTCTGTTAGTTTTGCAGGACTTTTTTCTGATTCTGTCGACCATAAGTTAAGTCCTTTGGAAATAGTGATGCCGCCTATCAAAATGAGTACGATCAACACACCTATATGGCTATTCTTGAGTTTCATCACTTCTCACCCCACTTTATTTCTACAGTTTCTGGAATTGGGCATATATTTTCAGAAGTACACTCAAAACAACTGATACATTGACTATGCGTCACTTTTTTGCTGTTTGCAACATCGATGTTCATCGGACATGACTTGCTACACAGGTCGCATGAGATACACGTGTTTTCATTTCTATAAAGCTTAAATACTTTAAATTTATTGGTAAATCCCAATAAAGCGCCATATGGGCACAGATACTTGCACCAAGGTCTCTCGACAAATAGTGAACCAATAGCTGTAAGTGTTAGTATCACTAGGGCTTGGATTGCCACCTCACCCGTCCAAAAATTGAATAACGCATAATAAGGGTCTACATTTGAAAAAACTAAAAGCCCTGTTTTCGCAGTCATGTAGATCACCCAAGCCAAAACAAAGATTCTCAAATAACGCATGTAACCATCTAATCGTTTAGGCACAAATTGGTTGTATCTTTTTTTGAAAAGTCGCTTACCCAGCTTTCCAATCCATTCTTGAAAGCTTCCAAGAGGGCATATCCAACCACAGAAGACGGGTCCGAGTAACGCCGCAAGTAAAAACACCAGCCCCATCAATATGAGCGCAGAACTGTGAATTTTTTGTACATAGTCTCCAACCGTCAATAAATTGTAAATCGAGACCACACCACCAAAAGGACATACTGCATGCAAGGAAGCGCTTGAGAAAAATAAAATGCCGCCTCCATTTTCTACTAAGACCTTATTGACTGCTATCATAGCTATCAGTAAGAAAAAACCAAGTTGAACCACGTGTCTTATTCGCCACTTCCGCTTCACTGTACGCACTTTTTTGTCCATCTTAACCCCTCGCTCGCTTCCTATTTTTAATTTACTTGCTTCCTATTTTTTATTGCTTGACTATTTGTGATTATAACTGGAAATTGTGATGGAACAATGATGGATTGTTAATCAAATTGAAAAAAGTCGCTTCATACGATTCTAGAAGCGACTTTTTAAAGAATGTGTTTATAAAATTTGAATTTTCTACTTGTGGCAGCTATGGCCTTCACCATGTGCATGACATGAATCACCAGAATCGGTTAATGTGCCTTCTAGCCACTTGGCTACCACTTCATTGACGTCGCCTGAGCAACCTCTGACGACTTCAATCCCTGAAAAATCAAGCACTCTGACGGCGCCATCGCCCATGTTACCCGCGAGCATGAGACTGACGTCCATTTCTGACAGTGTTTGAGCGATATTTGACTTGCAGCCACACCCTGCTGGTGATGGAATCATTTCTTTCGAGACGATTTCTTTGTTTTCGTCTATTGTAAATATTGTAAAAGCCTCACAATGTCCAAAGTGGTCATCGATGTTATTTTGTTTTGTTGGCAATGCTATTTTCATATGTCATCCTCCGTTTGTTTATTACCTCTTACCTCCACCATCTTAAAACTATTTATGGCATATGTCAACAATAATCAATCTTTGCGGATTTGTATCTCATCAGTTGACATTATCAACCAAAATATTGTTTCATTCCATTTACACAGGCTTTAGAGAGGTGCATAATAGTGACAGAAAGGGGGACATATTATGAGAGAAATCAACATTGCCACAGTGATCCTATCCAATCGTAAAGAAAAGGGCATTACGCAAGATGCCCTTGCGGACTATATCGGCGTCACCAAGGCGTCCGTCTCAAAGTGGGAAACGGCTCAGAGCTATCCCGATATCACACTGTTACCGCAACTGGCGACATATTTTAACATCAGCATCGATGAACTTATCGGCTACATGCCTCAGATGACGAAAGAAGACATTCAAAAAACATATAGGCGGCTGACGGTGGATTTTGGCACCAAACCCTTTGATACTGTTTACGACATCTGCCAGACGCTCATTAAAAAATATTACGCCTGCTTTCCGCTCCTACTACAAATGGCGCTTCTCTACCTCAACCACCATATGCTGGCAGAAGATCGGCCGAAACAGGAGATGATCCTCAAAGAGGCAATCGCGCTTTATGAACGCATCAAAAAAGAAAGTGACGACGTATGGCTTGTGAAACAGGCCAACTCGTTCGAAGCCATCGGCTACATGATGCTCGGCGAACCCGTGATGGTCCTAGATCTCCTTGAAGGCACCATCAAGCCCATGATCGCAGATGATGCAACCTTAGCGTCCGCTTATCAGATGCTAGGCAAACACGATCAGACCAAATCGGTACTTCAGGTCAGTATGTATCAACATCTCTTGAGTTTGATTGGCATTGCGCCCACGTATTTTCAGACACTGACAGGCTCTTTAGAACTCTTTGAGTCCATATTGGAACGATTTTTAGCGATTGCCCAGTGTTTCGAAGTGGACACACTCAATAAAAATGTCATGGCGCAGCTGTATTATTCTGCCGCACTTGCTTTCACGAGATACGGCAAGCAGGACAAAGCCCTTCACATGATTGAAAAATACACACAGGTTTGCCTATCCATCAAGTTTCCACTGTCGCTTCAAGGCGACGCATTCTTCGATGCCATCGACGGCTGGCTCAAGGATTTTGATCTTGGCAATCACGCACCAAGAAGTGAAAAAGTCATCAAAGAGAGCATGCTCTTCGGACTCACTCAAAACCCAGCTTTTGAAGGCTACAAAGAAGACACGCGCTTTAAGCAGTGTCTCTATAATTTCCATACTTAAGGAAATTGCATAATACCAAATTAAATTAATTTCATTTATCAAAACGGCTTGATTGAGCCATTGTTAAATTCGACAAACAGATTATTGCAACTTAAAAGGAAATTATGCAATTTCCATACTTATTTAGGAGGTTCATAAAATGGACAAATTCATGGAATACCTACCCATCCTCATCCCGATCATCCTCTTGGAACTCACACTGACAATCGCAGCACTCGTTCACGTTTTGAAGCACAAAAACTACAAATTCGGCAACCGAACCTTTTGGGTCATCATGAGCTTCGTGCAAATCATCGGCCCCGTCATCTACTTTGTCTTTGGAAGAGGGGAAGAATAATGGACATCCTTCAGATTTCCTCAATCAATAAAAGCTTTGGAGAAAATCAGGTCCTAAAAGACCTCTCGCTTACCGTTAAGGAAGGGTCAATCTTCGGCTTCATCGGCCAAAATGGCGCAGGTAAAACCACCACCATGAAGATGATCCTCGGCCTACACAAAATAGACGCAGGTGAAATCAAAGTTTGTGGCGAGCGCGTGACATACGGACAAAACAAGACAAATGGCTTCATCGGCTACTTACCCGATGTCCCTGAATTTTACAACTACATGAAGCCCACCGAATACTTAAAGCTTTGCGGCGCCATCACCGGCCTGCCGAAAACTGTCGCAACAGCGCGCATCGAAGAGTTACTCTCCCTTGTGGGTTTGGAAAATGCAAACAAACGCATCGGCGGCTACTCAAGAGGTATGAAGCAGAGACTCGGTATCGCTCAGGCACTTCTCAATGAACCAAAGCTCCTCATCTGCGATGAACCGACTTCCGCACTGGACCCCGTCGGCCGTAAAGAAATCCTCGAAATCCTCTTAAAAGTCAAAGGCAAAACCACCGTCGTCTTTTCCACGCACATTTTATCCGATGTCGAACGCATCTGCGATGAAATTGCCGTCCTCCACAACGGCAAAATCGCCCTAACTGGCACGATTCCAGAGCTGAAAGCAAAGCACAGGCAAGAAGGCCTTTCCATCACCTTCTCTACAGTATCAGACAAAAATCGTTTTTTGACCTGTGCAAGTGTTCACCAACAAGTGGACAGCATCACAGAAACTGGGCTTGGGATCAAACTGACGACGCAGCACATTGAAACCCTTCAAACCACAATCTTTGAGCGTCTAGTTAGCGAACACATCCTACCTAGCAAATTTGAAATCATCGAACCGAGCATTGAACACCTATTTATGGAGGTGGTCTCATGATGGCCTTTATCGCGTTTATCAAAAAAGAATGGATGGAAAGTGTCCGCACGTACAAGTTCTTCATCCTGATCACCATTTTCCTACTGTTTGGCTTCATGAATCCGATCATCGCCAAAGTCATGCCTGAGCTGCTCGCCTCCGTTCTACCGGAAGGCATGTTCATCACACTCACACCACCAAATGCCATCGATTCTTGGATGCAATTTTTCAAAAATGTCTCACAAACAGGTCTCATGGTCCTAGTGGTCATCTACAGCGGCATCATGGCAAACGAATTTAGCAAGGGCACCCTCGTCAACATGCTCACCAAGGGGCTTCCAAGACAGACTGTCGTGCTCTCTAAAATGCTTGCAGCTACCTCAATCTGGACACTGAGCTACCTGATCTGCGTCGGTGTCACCTATGCCTACACCGCTTACTTCTGGACGATGGCGGGCCTCCACGACCTGTCTCTCGCACTATTTGGTCTTTGGCTCTTTGGCACCTTGCTGATTGCGCTAGTTCTCTTGGGCGGGATCCTCTTCAAAAATATCTATGGCAGTTTACTCTTTACTGGGGCTGCGGTTGTTGTGATGACGGTGGTCAACATTTTTCCAGCCGCACAGCCGTTCAATCCGTCAACCCTAGCCTCAAACAGCGTTTATCTGCTCACGGGTGGGCAGGATGTCGCTGATTTTGTGTCTGCGCTTGGCGTTTCCGCCATTCTTATCGCGCTGCTTCTCGCTCTTTCCATCGCCGTCTTCAATAAAAAGCAGATCTGAGGGATGAGTGGTGGTCACAAGCAAAGTGACTCATGAGTCAATTTGCTTGACACCACCACTCACTCATCTTGTGATATAATACTAGCAAAGCCATCACACAGATAGGAGAATTACATGACAAAAGGTTATATCCACATATACACTGGCAATGGAAAAGGCAAAACCACCGCTGCCTTTGGGCTCGCTTTAAGAGCCGCATGCGCAGGTAAAAAAGTTTACATCGGACAGTTCGTTAAAGACATGCAGTACAGTGAAACGGCAATCACAGGCATCTTACCTGCCATCGAAATCGAGCAACTTGGCAGAGGCTGCTTTATCAGCAAAGATCCGGTTCAAGCCGATATCGATGCAGCTGAAATCGCCCTCGCAACCTGCGTGGCAAAGCTGAACTCAGGCACCTACGATGTCGTCATCTTGGATGAAATATTCATTGCCCTCTACTACGGCCTCATCCAAACCGACCAAGTCCTCGAGGCATTGAACAACCGCCCCGAACACGTTGAAGTCGTTCTCACTGGCAGATATGCCCCTGAATCAATTATCGAGCGCGCCGACCTCGTTACAGAAATGAAAGAGATCAAGCACTATTACAGTCAAGGGGTCTTGTCGCGTAAGGGGATTGATTGCTAGATCTTTAAATTAAGTGTTTAATGCACATTTAAAAAGCCCACTTTGAGTATAATTTCAAAGTGGGCTTCATTTTTTGTTTTCAACGATTTCATGATCACAAGCATCCAAATCCTTAAACAGTGCTTCCACCGTACTATGTGTTTTTACTTTTCCTTGCTTAATGTCTTCGAAAGCTTCTTTCAAATCATCAAGCAATTTTGTTTCTACAATTGAAACTGGTGTAATAATAATTTTGTTGTCTTCCAGAACAACTTGAAACATATCATCTTTTTTAAGGTTTAATTTCTTAACAATATCTTTGGGCAAAGTTAATTGATTCTTATCTCTCAATTGAAGTAACATTTTCATCACTCCTTTATAAATTCCAATTATCTGATTATATGAATTTCTTACTAATAATATACCTCAGTTTTTCAACAATAGCATTAACTGTTTTAATGATGGTTTTGGTGTGAAAATGAGATTGTCGACACGATCCGTTTGAGTACGTTATTAACATAGATTTAACAGGACTAAAGTTTGAACATTACATACAAATGCTATTATTGAATTACATTTCAGCAACAATCTTTGAAAAAATCAACTAGGGGAAATTAATGGAGGATGAAATCAAAGATGTCCAATTTTTCCTGGTATAAGAGATATGATTCACTGGCGTTTTGGCGATCCCTCTTCGTTTGAAGGCACCAATGAAGAACGCTTAGAGCAAACGAGGATTGTGAGAGATCAAATTAAAGAAAGTGTCTTGGAATTGATAACCACGCTCAAGAACAGACATGACTTTTGAAAAGACAGGAGGAACACTTATGAAAGTCAATAATACGTTTAACATCCATAACTCTAATAGTTTGAATAGCAAAAAAACAAAAGCCATCGACACCATCATTTTTGACTTTGATGGGACCATTATCGATACAAATCAGTTGATTGAAGAAGGCCTAAATTACTTTTCCACGAAGTATCGTGGACGAGCGCTCACTAAAAATGAACTCTCTGAATTGACTGGTAAGACCTTAGAAGATCAAATGGCCTTCATCAAAGCAGATAAGGCCGAGCTAATGGCAGAACAATTCAGAATTTGGTACATCCATAATCACAATGCAAAAACGCGTGCGTTTCCTGGTGTCAAAGAATTGCTTGACCATTTGAAGCTACTTGGTTATCGATTGGCCCTTGTGAGTAATAACAGCAAAGAGACCATAGAACATGGACTCCGGCATTTGAGATTGGAATCAATGTTTGAAAACATTATCACGCGAGATGATGTGAATGCGGTTAAACCTTCACCAGAGGGGTTAAATCGCATCAAGGATTATTTTGGCATTGACTCCGATCAGTGCATGTACATCGGCGATACTGAAAGTGATATGATCGCAGCGAAAGCCGCAAATATTTTTAGTGTAATGGTCGGTTGGACCCACTTAACACAGGAACAAGTTTTTGCCGTTCAACCTGACTGGGTGCTAAAAGAACCGAATCATCTGTTCATGATAATGGATGCTTATATAATGGAAGGCAATCAAGTCGCAGGATAAGATATTTAGCTTCATTTTTATATAATTATGGTTTACTTTATCCTCTGTTAAAGTTAAGCCACGTAAAGTTGTATCTAAATCCATTGTAGCTCTAGTATTAAGACCAACGATCCCTGCAATCAACATACCACCTTTTATAACAAATTTGTCTTGATACTCAGAATACGATAGTCTCTCTAAGAATCTTTCAAACATATAATTCTGAAGTACGACTTGAGCTGCGATTTTGTTGTCTTTTGCATAGTGGTTTATTCGCGCCTTTAAGCTCATAGACTTTGAACTCATAAAAGCACCTCCAAGTATTTTTTGAGTTCTTTACCTACTTTAAGCTGTTCAGAATATATAGCTAATAAATTTAAATTTTTGCTACTTGAAGAAGCATAGTTTTTGATTGCATTAATCACCATTTTTTCATCACAACGATTTCGACTTCGCAAAAAATCACACACTGTTCGCTCCATGTTGTAACTCTTTACCATATTCCCAAAAGTGGTTTTGATTTGAACGATTCCTAACTCAAACAACTCAGGTGTGATATAAAAGCAATTACACTCATCTTTCATATCTTTGGGGATTGAAGAATCACTTGGCAATGTTATTGAGTGTCGAAATGGCGTGCGGTCTGACAAACCATGCAAAAAAAGTGCTGAATCATGTGAAAAAACAATTTTACTTGAACGAAGCATCAATAAATACATATCATCAATGATTGTATTGGGCAACGCATAAATACCATGACTAATTTTTTCGAGTAGTCCATTTTTTACATAGTTTGAAATCAATGTTTTCGAGAATCCTAATTGGAGTATCTGGTTTGTTGTAATTATTTTATTGTTGTTTTCAATTTCCTTACTAATCTTAGAATTTAGTTTCAATTAATCACCCTCTAAAGTTTACTTTTATATCGTCATTCTAATATATGTCTATACAAAAGTCAACTTTTTGTGATTGAAAACTACTTCGGAGCCGTTTATACGTTCAATGCTCTGAAAGAAACAGTTTCGGCATACATTCTGTGGAATTTGTATCATTTGTTCTTTATAATCATAATTGCATCATTATGAATGCCAACCAAATCAAAGTTTTCATAGGTTTTATATCTGACTGTCCCCTCTTGATCTAAAACAATCAGCTTATAAGAAGGGGTAGAACGGTTTTCAAATGTAGCTATGAGATAATTACCTTGCTGCTTCAAATTGATCAACTTTCCGCCTTGATTGATACTATCTGAGCGGCCTAAGACACGAAGTAATGCATCTTCAGTGAGCGCATAATAGACATTTTTATTCATGATATGATAGTGTTCAACCGGTTTGTTAACCAACAGTTCCGCTTTACCACCAGTCAATGGCACACGGTACAGCAAGCTATTACCATCAAGAAAATAAACCATATCCTCAACGATTTTAAAACTTTGAGCTTCTTCGCTGAAGAGCCTTGACGTCAGGTTCGTTTCAATGTTTACCTTATATATCCCTGTCGTTCCTGCTGCCAAATCATCAGGTAGACCTTCATATCCAAGAACATAGACATCCCCATCTATGAGATATAAATCATTGTTTCCCTGGGCAGATGTTTGCGTCGATTCATGTTTAATAAAAAGACCATACGTAAATTCTGGATTCCCAATTTTAACAAATTCAACTTCAAAATTCTTTTTTATCTTAAGATTGTTATTCGATGGCGGAAATCCCTGTTCCACACGCACTGTATAAGCCTCAAACTTTTTATAATTTGAATAACCATTGTCCACTTCAAGTGCTGTTGCATCCTCGTTGAGCTTGAATAAATGATCAGAGCCCATAATCGCACCACCCGTGTGGTATTTTAAATACGCTTGGTTGCCATCTGCATAAAGTGAGGCAGAGACAAAGGCATCTTGCATATCGCTCAATGGCAACTGATAGACGAAATTAATATTTTGGGGATTTGATATTGGCGCTTGATAGATTTTACCTGCCACACCTTCAAAATAATAATAATCTCCAGCCATAGCAAATGCGCCTTTTTCACCCGTTTCACGCTGGACAATCGGCAAAATGACCTCTTTGACAGATAGATTGCCCCTGCTTGTCCTGATCTCTAAACCAAGATTGGTATCAAATGCATATTGCCAACCAAATTCATTTACTGCATACCTCCAAGTTAAAGGAAAATACGTAATATTTCTAAACAAAAGCAATGGATAGGTTTCAAGCTTATTGTCGATCAGTTGACCATTAACCACAATCTTGAAAGGCGCTACCTGAGCACTGTATAAACGACTGTTTTTGTTGGGCGATTGGTATTTATGATAGTCCCAATTACCACCCGTTTTCACAATTTCAAGCCCAGTAGTGTTGTCCCATAAACTTTCAAGTCCCATGAAACGGCTATCGTAGTATGTCATTGGAAAATATGTAATATCCTTATAGACAATTAGTGGATACTGATTGTAAGCATTTTCTACAGTAACGTCATTTAAACGCACCTTAAATGTTGGGATCGTCACACTAACTGATGTGGCCGCTTCTGATCTAGGCGTTGACAATAGTATCAAACTTAACAGTAGAAAAATCATTGATATACTTATCGTTTTTATTCTCATTCTAATTCCCCCTATTTGATTGTAGCATTCTATCAGATATTGAACTAACTCAAGCTGTTTAATTAGTGGTTAACGATTTGACAATTAATTGTCTCACTATATGAAAAACCCGTATTCAAATTCATTTTATTAATCCAGATAGCCATACTTTGAATAGTATTGTCGCTAATGTTGCCCACTAAAAGCGCCTCACCATTCATGAATTCTTGATCGTCCTTATCAATAAAAACCAACGTATAGATATCATCATTATATGGTGTTGATACTTTTTTAAATTTTCCCAAACTGTAACTTTTTTCATCGATATATAACTTACCTTTTATGTAATAAAAGTCCAATGGCAATTTAATGAGTTTGCCTTTGAGTGTTACAGTTTCAGCTTCAATTGTAGAATCGTTTTGATCCACTGAAAACTTAAGATCAAAATCAGTTGGTTCAATGATTACAATTGCAATTAATGCAGTCAATAAAATAATTGTAAGCTGTATTTGGCAATAGTTTTTTGACGAAAATGGCAAAAGAATTTGAACAGTACAATCCGATAGTATTATTATTTTAATAGAGCTTCTTGTTTTCGTCTACTTGGACCATCAAAGAACAGTAAATGAGAATGATGTA
>JBBRVO010000045.1:0-18374 GCA_038246775.1 Peptostreptococcales bacterium
CTTCAGCCTCTTTGATTGCCACTGATCCATTTTGTAATGCCTTTGATAAGGTAACGACCAATGCCCTGTTGCTTTTCAGCGTTTCAACTTGTTTATGTGTCGTGCGATACCTTACCTCTAATGCTTCTATTTGCTCAGAAATCTGGCTGAGCTCTAACATTAACTTAGGCATAAGCGCCTCAATCAGACCATTTCCGAGAAGCGGCTCAGCATCAGAAAGAAAATCGCTCTGCAGCTCTGCGATGGCTTGTTTCAGTGCCCCGGCTTTAATACTGCCGTCGTTCATTTCGTTTAAAGCGTATTCCACTTGTCGTTTGAGTGTATCAAGCGCGTCTTTTGTAGGCGCATGTTCAGATTTCTGAGCGGGTTTAGGATGCTCAGTAGCGCCGCAAACAGGACATGGCACATGATCCACTAACTGTCCAGCCAATATCCCCGCCTGTTCACTATAGAACTGTTGCTCAAGTGCATGATAGTTATCACGCCTTTCCATATACACTCGATTGCGCATCTGAAAGTTTTGCAAAGCGGCTTCAAGTTCAAGCTTTGCTGCATTTAATCTATCGCTTTTTAGGTTTAATCGTTTGAGCGTTTCATGCGTGTTTTTCGCGCGATCGCGCTCGATTGATATCTCATTTATAGCGTCTTCAGCCTCTAAAAGGCCTTCTATTTCGGTTTGAAGGGCGCTTAGCTTGCTTTCTTGAGTCCCTTTTTCAAGTTGAAGGGCCGTCACCAAAGTCGACGTTTCTTCAACACCCTTTGTGTGCGCATGAACCTTTGCATCTATCTCGTCAAGTGCGCGATACTGGGGTAGCGCATCCTCTATCAATGCGATGTCGCTGGAAAGCTTAACCCTCTCAGATTCTTTTAACTTTGCCTCGTCAAACTGCTTGGCATGTCCTTCAGCTTCAAGCGCAAGTCGTTTTATCGCCTCGCTGTAGTGTTCTATCCTCTGAAGTGTATTTTTAACTTTATCCTGCGCCGCACACAGACGTACTTCCACTGGTTTGACAAAATGTAGCGCTTTTTCAGCGTCTATCACTTGATTTTCCTTAAACTTGAATAAGTCGCTCTGATCCGAAAGAACGTCAAATGCACGCACGATTTTTTGGTAAGCATCAAGTGTTTGATTGTCTTGATTTGATTGGCTGATTTCTAGCAGCCTGTGGTCAATTTCGCGTTGAAGCTTTAAGATGTCTGCATTTTCTGCGCTTAAATGCTCTTGATCATCCGATATCAATGCAGACAAAAGCACCATCACATCCGCATAATCGTGCATGCTTTTGTTATTTTTTATCGTTATCAGTCGCTCTAAATTCGGGTCCTCATCCGCACACGCTATCTCACCTACTGTTTGAACGATTTGTCGCGCAAGAGCCTCATACTCGCTTTTCATTTGATTGGCTCTAAGCTTAAGCTCTGATTGAAACCGCTCGTAAAGATCCGTGTTGAAAACCTTTCTAAAGATAGCGCTTCTGTCTTTATTGTCAGCTAAGAGCAATCTGAGAAAATCACCCTGTGCAATCATCGCAATCTGAGAAAATTGATTTTTGTTAATCCCTAATATTTTTTCAATCTCAGCAGTGACGGACCCAAAGCTGCTGATAACTCTGCCATCCGGTAGAGTCAGTGTCGCACCTGGTAATTCCTTAGTAAACCCTTCACTTCTGAGCTTAGGCCTATCATAGGCTGGATTTCTTTCAACACAATATTTTTTATCTTTATAGAGAAACTCTAGGGATACAAACGTTTTGGTCTCAGCTTTCGCAAAATCACTGCGCATCATACTGCCTTCGCGATATACGCCACTCATCTCTCCGAACAAGGCAAAGCAGATGGCATCAAAAATCGTCGTCTTGCCTGCCCCCGTGTCACCCGTCACCAAAAATAAACCATTATTTCCTAGTTTGTCAAATTCGATAACCACTTGATCTGAGTAAGGTCCAAAGGCACTAATCGTCAATTTAAAGGGCTTCATCGCTGTTCCTCCCCTAGTTTTTCTAAAAGTGCTTTAACAATAGCAAGCTTTTCTTCACATAACACCTCATTATTCTGAAGTGTATAAAACTCAGAAAACAGGTCTAGGTCTGTCTTATCATCTAGCGAGTCTGCACCCGTTTTGTTGCTTAGCGTTCGGCTTCGGTTATTCTCGAACTCGATGCTCATGATATTTGGGTATACTTGACGCATACGCCCTATCGCATCCAGTAGCTCACCCTCGTCAGTCAATGTAACGTGAATATAATCCTCTAAATTAGTCCCCATATAACTATCTTTGGAAAGCAGCGCCTCAATTGGGCCTTTTAACTTTCTCAAATCTCTCTTTGGCACCAATGGCAATGCCTCTATCTTTACAGAGCCCTTTTCTTCAAGAGACACGATACTTACAGATTTGATGTGCTGCGTCTCTGAGAACGAATATTTAAGTGGCGAACCAGAATACCTTACCGTCTCTCGTCCTATCTTATGAGGCTTGTGCAAATGGCCGAGCGCAACATAGTCAAACGCTTCAAAAACAGACACGTCGATATTGTCTGAACCACCTACAGAGATGCTCTCAGAATCGCAACGTTCAACTTCCGTACCCATGGCAGTGATAAACTGGTGCATCACAAGCACATTGCGTTTAGAGGTGTCTATATTGAGACTTCGAATCACCTGTGATAAAGCATCCTCATATGTCTCGATGGCCTCACCCTCATGATAGGGCTTGACGTGGGCTGGTTTGATAAAAGGCAGCATGTACACATCGACTTCACCGTGTTCATCTGATAGCGTTACGGGTTCAATGCGGCCACCGAACACCTTGGACATATATATTTTTTGCCCCTCCATGATAGAAGAACCAAAGGCGATCCGCTCTGGCGAATCGTGATTGCCACTGATGACAAAACACGGCACGCCTAACTGTGCGATCTTGCTCAAAAATTGGTCAAACAAACTCACAGCTTCAGAAGATGGCATCGATTTGTCATAGATATCACCCGCTAAAAGGATGCCATCTGGACGGATTTTTTTGGTAAGCGAGATGATCTGATCCAAAATATAGGCTTGATCCTCTATCAAGTTCACTTCATTTAATCGCTTTCCTATATGTAAATCTGACACGTGCATAAATTTCATAAAAATCCTCCAAGTATAGTACGTTCTACTTTTATTTTCTCATTATATGATACAATAGTACATATATTTCTAATGTACATTCGTTCAATTTTTCATTGTATCCAATTAATATATTATAATAAAAATAGTTGAAGAGGAGGCAAAAATGCACAAGAAAATGATTGTATCCATTATGACAATCCTCCAAATATCACTCGTTGCATATGTTGTTTCCAATTTATTAGGTTATCAATTCTACAGCAATCTATTTGCGCCAGTAGCAACATTGTCAACTTGCATAATCATTATTATATCCTTGAAACCACATAATTTTTTCAATGTCAGTTGGATTTTGCTGGCTTTAATGGCATTTTTATGGAGCATAGCGGATACGATATGGATGATTATTTACAACTTTCTGGGATCAGACCCACAAGAGTCTGTATTTTTGCTCTATTTTTACATGTTGCCTAGTTTCTTAATACTGGTATCATGCTTCGTTTATTTTAGGCGCAATTTAAGAAAATGGCATGATTTTCAGCTCACTGTTGACTCTGTCATAACATTTATTATTATATTTGTCACATTATGGTTTAGCTTAAGTGAGCATTACCTTTGGGAGAGCTTCTCAATCCACGAAAATATCTCGATTTTAGGGTCTTTGGTTATTAATGGGTTTTCTCTTTTATTGCTTGTGGTAATGATCGTATCCGCTAGAGTAAACAAACTGAGCAAAACTATGCTGTGGATCATAGCAGGACTCTCCACTTACATCTTTACTGACATTTTCTATGGGTTTTCAATTATTCTAGATTTCTTTCAGCCAAACTCGCTTATCGACACCCTATACATTTTGTCCATCACCTTTTTTGGAACATCTGCCTACAAGGAGTGGAAGAAGCCAAGCTTGGTTCAAAACCCTGATTTGAAAGTATCTCCTCAGAATTTTGGTGGTAACAAACGCCTTCTTTATTTTACAAGTATACCAATTATATTAACATTAATCGGTATACTAAATGTTAAGGCGTTAATCATCATTGGCTTTTTCATAACCTTCTACTTTGTCATCAGCGGTAAAATTCAGACTGCCATCCAAACGGAAGCTCTATTAACTACGGAGCGCGTGATCAACGAACGCCTTGAAGATCTCGTCTCCAAGAGAACCATCGACTTGAAAGCGTCAAAGGAAGAATTTGAACAATTGGCCATTCGGGACACGCTAAGTTCATTATACAATCGCCGGTACTTTCTCGATAAGCTCGAAGCATTAATCCAGACTGAAAACATGCATTTTTCACTCTATTATTTGGACCTGGATCATTTTAAAATAATCAACGATATACACGGTCACGAGATGGGCGATGAAGTCTTACGCCTCATAGCCAAACGCTTTATTGACTGGCAGTGCGATCAAAAGATTGTCGCACGCGTAGGCGACGATGAATTTGCTGTGATTCACATTCATGATGCCTTGGAAGATAAACAAATTAACCATGAAGTGTGCGCACAAATTTTGGATTTGTTCAATAATGATATAACTGTTGGTGATTATGTATTTAATGTGAGTGCAAGTATTGGCATCTCACGTTATCCTTATGATGCAACAGACAAATATACCCTTGTCAAGCACGCTGATTTAGCCATGTATCAGGCTAAAAAAAGTGGTGACCAAACAAAATATATTTTTTATTCTCGAGAGCACAGTCAGCTCGTAAAACGAAAAAATAAAATTGAATTGCTCTTAAAAACAATCGATTATAACAAAGAATTTTCCCTTCACTACCAGCCTCAGTTTTCTATAGATGGCAAGCAGCTTTTAGCTGTCGAAGCTCTATTAAGGTGGCAAAATCCTGTCCTTGGCAACGTTACACCAACGGAGTTTATTCAGATTGCTGAAGAGACAGGCAGTATCATAAAAATCGGAAAATGGGTTATCGATACCGCATTCAAACAAATAAAGCAGTGGCATATCATGGGTTACAACACACTCCAAATAGGCATCAATTTATCGCCGTTACAATTTGATAGCGTTGATTTTTTTCCATATATTATTGAGAAGATCAACACCTATCAAATTGATCCTTCCTGGATAGATTTCGAAATCACAGAAAGTAATGCCATGAATTCCGGTACCATATCAGAGGAAATTTTTTCTGCTCTTGCGAATCTCGGCGTGCAAATATCCATAGATGATTTTGGTACTGGCTACTCCTCTTTAAGTTATCTCAAGCGATTTGACATCGATCGACTTAAAATTGCGAAAGAATTAATTGATCATATCGTGGATGATCATGAAGAGCGATTGATTATTAAGGCAATAATTCTAATGGCTAAGGGGCTCGGTCTTGAAACGATTGCAGAAGGCGTTGAGACACTAGAGCAGCTTAATATACTGCAGCAGTTAGAATGCAATGCCATTCAAGGCTATTATTTTAGCAAGCCCTTGACCAAAGAAGTCTTTGAAGCGACCTATTCCGTTGATTAATTTTTCAAGCACTGTGCCCTGGTACCCTGCAAATAGTCCGATCACGTTAGAGGTTACAAGCATGCTTATTGCAAAGCGCCATCCCATAAAGCTTTTCTTGATAAATGTCCTTGGACTTATGAAATATCTTCACATAAATGGTCACGCCTGAGCAAGCTTAGGGTAACAGAATTTCTCTGGAAAGCGCACATTTCCAAGCGAACGAATCATCCATCCGCTTTTTTCTTCAATGTGGCTATTTATCGGTCGATTAAACGGCATGCCAGCGACGTCAAAAGCAAAGTCAACTTTCTGAATCTGATATTCTTGCATCTGAGCGATTGCTTTCAATACAGCATCCAACCCACACGTGTGTAAGTCACTTGTATTCAAACCATAATAATCATAGAGTGTCATCGTATGTCCGTCCTTAGAAATATCAGCAATCACCAAACAGTCATCACCAAGTGTATAGAGCTTGTCTTTAAACCCATGAAACCAATAGAATGCGGCGATATGTGCATCATCAAGTACTTCAAAATGGCTTCCCTTAGGCTGCGCACGTCGTTTCCAATTTAAAAAAGATTCAAGTGACAAAGTGGCCTTATTGAGTGCGAGAGATTCGTACGCAGGTGTTACTATTTTAGTAGATGCTGATTGCTGAATAGCATAGTGATAGCACGTCTCAGCAATTTCGACAAAGCCACATTTTTCGTAAAGTGGCATTGCCTCAAGATCGGCTGCTAAATAATATAGACTGACTTCTCCATCAAAATCTTCGAAGATCTTCTGGATCAACGCATAGGCAAGTCCTTTTCGGCGATAGGCAGGATCGGTCATAACCGTGCCGATCTGTATGGCGGACACTGGTGTATTCATGCCTTCTATTTTGAGTGTCATGCGATTTGCAGAGGCATTCGCGACGATTTTACCAGCATCATGGAAACTATAAGTTATGTAGTTGTCATCCCAGCAGCCATTTTGATACCACGCCTCAAATGAGATACCAAATGTATTTTTTGCAAGCGTATCAAATGACTGTCTAAGGCTATCGTCTTTTTTATAATTTTTCACAAAGGTCAGCATATTTTCTCCCTTACTCTCACAATCTGAGCCATATCATAAAGCTACTTTGGCGGCTGGTAAATGAAATGCATCAAATTGATTAATCGCTCTCTTTCTTTCTTATTATACCATCAAAACTTTACTAAAACATCTCAAGAACCCCCTTGTTTAATGGCTGCGCGCGTCATGACATTGTGACCTATCCATTTTATTTTCTAATCCAATCCTAACGACATTCCCATATAAGTCACATATAATATGACTATAACGAATAATGGAGGAATAATATGTCTCTTATAGGCAATTTGATATGGATTATTCTAGGCGGATTAATCTCCGCAATAGGCTGGACCATCGCAGGCGCATTATTATGTATCACAGTGATCGGCATTCCATTTGGCATACAATGCTTCAAAATCGCTGGCTTGTCACTGGCACCCTTTGGAAAAGATGTCAGCCTCGGAAATTTTGGTGCAGGTGGCTTGATTGGCAACA
This sequence comes from Peptostreptococcales bacterium, assembly GCA_038246775.1. GTDB lineage: Bacteria > Bacillota > Clostridia > Peptostreptococcales > Acidaminobacteraceae > Fusibacter_C. Next base: position 7,127 of record JBBRVO010000045.1, read on the forward strand.
TCATATGGCTGTTAGTCCTTGGATGGGAGCTATGTATCATGCATCTCACCTTTGCCCTGTTACTTGGCATCACCATCATAGGTTTGCCGTTTGCGAAACAGCATTTAAAATTGGCACAACTTGCTTTGATCCCATTTGGGGCTAGGATTTAGTTGGGAGCTGTTGCAAATCTATGACATTAGATGAGCAATAGCTCTTTTTTCGCATGTCATATAATACAATAATATATAATTTGAAAATATGACTAAGCAGGAGTATAGTCAACTTATAAGGGAGGTATCGCTATGTTTAATACATTGAATCCTATTGGGGAAACTATAAAAGCATTAAGAGAGCAAAGCGGATTCACACAAATGAATCTTGCGAAATACTTGAAAGTAGATCAGAGCCTCATATCAAAAATTGAAAAAAATGAACGTGTAATCACTTCGGATATGCTGGATAGGCTGTCTTCACTTTTTGGAATAGCTCCAGATAGTTTTTATGCCGATTTTCTTCCCGAAAAACGCATTACGATCGCTTTACGAGCTAGTGAAATCAACGAAGAGGATCTGGAAATGATCAGCGCCATAAATAAAATAACTTTAAACTTGAATTTTATGACAGAAGTTCTAGGTGATAGTGATGATAGATAAGTTAGATATTAATACAAAAGCCCAATCGTTAAGACGTGAGTTGGGTGAAGACTTAGAATCTTCGATTGATATTTTTTCATTGGTGCATACAATACCTAAACTGACGCTGGTTTATTATCCTATGGGTGAAAGAATTAGTGGGATGTGTATCAAAAATGATGGCTATCCAGTAATTGCCATCAACTCAGCGATGTCTATTGGAAGACAGCGATTTTCTCTGGCACATGAGCTCTATCATTTATATTTTGATGAGAGCGAACACTCCGTTGTATGTGCAAAGAAAATTGGCAGTGGTGATGAATTTGAAAAGAGTGTGGATCAGTTTGCCTCATACTTTCTCATGCCATCAGTTGCACTGGAATCAATGCTAAAAAAACATAAGGGAAACTCTGTCGAAAAAATCGGTATAAAGGAGATTGTGAAGCTGGAGCAGTATTTTGGCGTCAGCAGGCAAGCTATGTTATATAGATTAGTCGGAGACCACAAGTTATCAGTTGAAGAAGCAGAAACATTCAGAGAAGGTGTTATTAGCTCTTCTATAAATTTAGGATATGATGATGTACTTTATAAACCACTTCCTGAAAGTAAACAATACAAGACATATGGCTACTATATAAAAAAAGCAGAAGAACTTTATGCAAAAGATCTTGTGTCGACGGGAAAATACGAACAATTGTTGTTAACAGCCTTTAGACCGGATCTTGTCTATGGTGAAGAATTCGAAAGGGGCGAATTAAATGACTGATCCGCTCTTTTTCGATAGTGATTGTATTTTGGCTTTTTTATGGGTTAGAGAGCAGAATCTATTAACATTGCTTTATCCAGGTAAAATTATCATACCTAAAGCTGCATATGACGAATTATCTTATCCTACGACGCCCCAACTCAAGGAACGAATTGATCAATTGCTTCAAAGCGGTGCTGCAAATTTAGCATCAATTGATTTGGGAACGGAAGAGTTTGTTTTGTATCACAAACTCACCATATCACCTGATAAAGGTCATAAAATCATTGGTCCAGGAGAGGCGGCCTCTATTGCATTAGCAAGTGTCCGTAACGGTATAGTCGCAAGTAATAATCTTAAGGATATTGCACTTTATGTCAAGGAACTTGGACTAAGACATATCCTGCGCCATCGTATGTGAAGTTTCTATCGCCTGCTGTGACGAGCTGGTTGGCTGCATCATAACTGTACTGTGTGATGATGCCGTCGGTCGTCATGGTTAAGCGGTTCCCTGCATTGTCATAGGTATAATCCACCGTGCCATAGATCAATCGGCGCATTGAATAGAGCCGAAAGTTGATCGATTACGCGTTGGCTATGAAACACTAAAACGAACTTCCAACTTCCGATTGAAAACCAAATTCGGAAGCGGAAGTTCGATAGGTGAAACTGTTGATTTGAATTGGTTTTAGGCTTCCAACTTCCATGTGTGGACCTAGTACCGACACACTGATCTTTGATGTCTAATTTATATGATCTATTATGCGACAACAGCGTGATAAATTCAACTTAACCCACAGGAAACAATGCACCTTGATGCCTGGGACACCTAATTTGAATTGACTTGGTATTGTTTAATCCACTTTTAAATGCGGACCAACAACCACCATATCATGGTCGGCAAATGCTTTATTAATCGCCTCTTTTGTCGGTACAGAAGTCCAATTGTCTGTCACTTTAAAAAAAGCCTCCATCTTTCCTGCTGGCATATATGAAACTAACATCTTCCCTCTCTGTGTTAACTGCAAAAATGCATGCTGCACATTTCTTGGAAGGAAAATAGTGTCACCTGATTTCATTTGATATTTCACATCACCAACTTGAAATAGATACTCTCCTTCGATTACATAAAACCATTCATCTTGAAAAGGATGGATGTGCAATGGTGGACCACCATTTGGTGTAAGTCCGGTTTGCTCAAACACTGATACGTTATTATCCGTGTCAGACGCAGAGATTTTGATATCTAACTTATTTAAAGTAATGCCTTTCATTTTGTAATGTTCTCCAAATCTGGCATCACCTTCATTTACTTTAAATCCATTATTCGTACTCATTTCGTTCTCCCTTTGTTCTCCTATAATGACCCATAAACATGTCACTTATTTATTATTTATACCCCGTTTTCATGATTTTCAATTGAAAATTATGGTTCACCTACAATAAGAACAAAAGGGTTTTACTTAAAGCAATAGATCCACGATCCATTGCTTGATGATGCCTAGATTTGGGAATACTTGCTTAATCCGATCAGACATAAGCTGCGCCTCAACCGGTAAGTCCAGAGAAAATAACCCTACTGAAACTGGCCCAATGGCTATTGATCTATGCTCATTATAAAACGTGAACTTCCAACTTCCGAAGCAGGTGACAGGTTTGGAAGTGGAAGTTCGCAGGGTGATGCTATTGAGTGGACTTGGTACAGTTTTGTTTAAAGAAAGCTCCACCTATAATAAATGACTCTTTATTGTAGGAGGAGCTTTATCGTTGACTGTTTTAAGTGACGTTAACTAACCTATATATTGCCTAAATCCTGAAGCAACAACTTATACAGCACGGTTGAAAAGAGCGTAAGTCTATCCTTGATGCGGCCTGGGAATGTTTTTTCAATATAGGCATACGTATCATACTCTGTATGCCAAATTTCACCACTATCACCATATTTCGGCTCAACTTGTGTATAGCCATCCTGCTCACCATAATTCCAATTGGTAGATTCAAAGTAAATAAAAGGTAAACCTAATGCCTCAAAGGCAGCATGATCGCTCCAAGGACCCGTCACACCTTTTTCATATTCAGGATTGAGTCCTTCTTGAGTTACCAGTGCTAAATTCTCGGTCTTTGCAAGTTCAAGTGTATGGTCTCTAAATTTGCCCATTTCATCCGCATTGCCATAAACATATGAAATATCACCAGCGACTAAGCTATCAAAATTAATCATGAGCACTGTGTCTTCAATCTCTTGTGTTGTCATTTGGCTTGCATAATCGCCAGACCCTAACAAATCAATCTCTTCAGCGCCAAAGAAAACAAACTTAATCGTATGAACAGGCTTAGCCATTTTAATGTTCTTAGCGGCTTCTAGCATAACTGCGACGCCAGATCCATTATCATCTACGCCATTTGCCGAATCCATTGAATCGTAATGCGCCCCTACAATAACCGTTCCCTTACCTGTACCAAGTTTTTCAACAATAATATTTTCCGATTTTTTAGGGCCATTGTCATCGTAATCAAAAGAGACGCGTGTCACTTCATAACCCATCTCTTTCAAAGAGGTTTCAATGTAATTTGCAGCAGCAACCTCTGCATCAGTGCCAGCTGGTCGTGCTCCGTTCTCATCTAATACTTTCAAAAATGATAATGCCGCTTCACCATGCGTGATTTTTTCACTTTGCGCACACCCTACCAAGCTTAACATTAAAACTAAAATGATGACTAACCCCTGAGACTTCTTAAGCCAACGATTCATAAACCCTCCATTTTTTTATTTATACTTATTCAAAATGCCTTGCTTAGCATCACCGAATCCTAATACCTTTCCGCTATACATATAGTATACCCCGTTACCAGCGATTTCTCTAGATAAAAGGTTGGTGTCATGGCGGAAGCTGGGGGCATGGCGGGGTGGGGAAGCTGGTACCAGGTTCGGAAGTGGAAGTTCGCAGGGTGACGCTATTGATTTAACTTGATTTTAGACGTTGAACTTCCACAAAGGGACTTGGTACGGTTTTACGGTTTTACATGTTTTCAAAAGCATCTCGTCATGATAAAATAAAAGGGTTCATCCATATTTAAATATTATTACAACATTACAATTTGGAGGCTAAAATGTATTTTAATAAAGGTAAATTCTTATTTGGGATAGTCATGAGCATCATTATAATTACTGCACAGATCCCTGCTTATTCAATAACAATCCGTGCTGATGCGTCTAAAAGCAGTGAAAATACTTCAATACATAACTTTGTTCCCGAGGTGATGAAAACTGAGAAAATTGTGCCAACAAATCAATCGAAATTTGAAACAGCAGCAACAGAGGAACAAAGAGTGCTCATCGACAATTTAGATGATGCTACCTTGAAACCTATTAGTGTTTCTATTAATGATATTGATTCTTATGAAATTTCTTCTAAAGGTGATGTGGAAGCAATTTATACCTTAAATGGGGTTCAAAAAGTTGGTAGATATTTAGAAAAAGATATAGTGAGAAATTTATATACTTCTGATCTTGAAAAAGAACTTTTATACCGTCCAGCTGATGTCGTAGCAGATTTACTTGGCCTTAATCAATTGCAATTGGCCATAGCAGATAAAACAGAAGAAATCATAGTTGCAGTTATAGACACTGGCGTCGACGTAAATCATTCACTTTTAAAAAACCGTTTGGTACAAGGTTATGATGTCATAGATGACGATTTAACAGTTGTTGATGACAATGGTCATGGTACTCATGTAGCAGGTATAATTGCACTCTCTACGCCAAAAAATGTGAAAATCATGCCCATAGATGTTTTTGGGAAAGAGGGTGCTTTGGATTCTTCAATCGTCAGTGGCATCTACTATGCCGTTGAAAATGGTGCGAAAGTTATCAACTTGTCACTTGGTGGATACGGAATGAACAGTTATCTTCAAAAGGGCATCCAATATGCGAGAAACAATGGCGTCATGATTGTTGCAGCTTCTGGCAATGAAGCACATGATGTTAAACACGACTATCCTGCAGCATTTAAAGAAGTTATAACCGTGGGTGCTACGAACAATTCAGGAAATTTACTCTACTATTCAAATTTTGGTGAGGCTATCGATATATGTGCACCGGGCGAGAAAATTGTAAGTGCATACCTCGATGAAGGCACTGAATCTTTATCAGGAACCTCAATGGCAGCTCCTTTTGTATCTGCTACTGCCGCCATGTTATGGTTAGATCATAAAGATATGAATCTTACACAAATTGAGGCCTTGTTACTTGCAAATACCAAAGACTTAGGCGCAAAAGGCAAAGATATTGCTTTCGGTTATGGTGAAATCAACTACGAAAATTATGAGTCAGATGAAAATTTTTATCTCATTGGTTATTCGGATGAAACTGAAATTATGTCTTTTAAATATGATATGCTGCTTAACTATTTTGCTGGTGCAAATGTAAAAACAGTGGCATTCATTGTTGATGATCAATTAATTTATAGTAGCACAAGCGTTAACGGTCTATATAGTCCTCTTATAGATATAAGAAAGTTAAGTGTGGGACAACATCTTCTTAAAATCAACATTATTATGAAAGATGGTTCACAGAAACAGGTTTTCAAGCGATTATTTACAGTTCCAAAATACAATGTCAGATTAAAATTGTACAACTTTTATGAAAAAAATATTACGCAAAGGTCATCGACTCAAGATCTTACTAGTTCATTGACTTTTAATGCACAGGTTGGAACCTATGTTAAAAGTGAAGATTTCATCTTTGAAGATGGCACACTCAATAAAAATATCGATTTTACCAAAGAAGCAACCAAAAAACTATATCAATACTTAATAACTGATCGCTATGATGATGAACTGCCCATCTATCTTAGAGGGATTTTTACATCTGGAGACTATCTTGTTGAACCAACTGAGAGTCAATCTACCGTATTCGAGTTGAGTACAGACCTTGATTTATCAGATTCTTGTACGTTGGATTTACCTATTACTTGGTACCGTTATGGCGATAAAAGTATTGTCCGTTGGGATACTTTTGACTACTCACCTGCTGGTTATGCTGGATTGTATCAAGAAAATCAAGATATGATTGATAACAATCGATATGTAATTTACCATGATCAAGCTGATTTTATTGTAAATATCACGGAACATGAAACGGATTATACAAACAAAAAAATTTCAACAGCTTGTATCTACAATGATTATTTATCTCATCTTCAAAACGATCGCCATATAGCTGTCTCAGATTTAGGTTACTTTTTAGTTGAAAATGATGAGAATGTCATTGAATCAAATTTAGAATTAGTCAATTTTGGGAATAAAAACACACAAACTTTTTATAGTACCAACTTTGACTATGAAGGCATCATGCCCTCTACTGCATTTTTCCTATCGGTTTTAAACAGGTATGACTTTCAAAATGGCTCAAAGTTAAACTATCATTATAAAACAAGCCTAGACTTCAGTAATAATCAATCCTACAAAATTAAACTTGGCAGTAAACTAAACGATGTAGTGTGGTCCAATGTCTTAGGAGATAAGTATTTTTATCACAGTTGGGCCGATGAATTAGATAGCAGTGTTTTTATGTCGGTTAGTGAATCCAATGGAAATTTATATTTTTTAATTCCAAGATTGATCTTAACTAACATGAAAACCAAAAGTAAGGTTGAAGTAATAGGAACACAAGGTGGCTTATTTGGGCAAGGCTTTTATAAGTCGACTTCAGCTCATATGTACAACATGGAAAAAGTGCCAAATGGTGTTTATGAAGTCACATTTGACCTTGAAAACAAGTATAAAAAATTACCAATTGAGTCTTCTTATTCGGTCATAGAGGTAAAAAATGGTAGTGTCATCACTCAATCGAATACTGCTCCGAAAACAATAGGTGAAGCTTATGTTTCAATCATGCCACATGAAAAACTCGAATTAGATCTCTCTCAATTATTTTGGGATTCTGAGCAAAATATGTTTAATTATTCATGCGATGATGGCGTCATTATCGACAATACTTATTATTATCAAGATCTTTTGACCAAAGATAAAGTAGTCAATATAATTGCCTTAGATGGTCTTGGCGGTGTAACCTATTGCAAATTGACAATAAGAATCGGCGATTATTTTGATCTTACAAACGACTTTGAGCCAGTTCATGAGGTTATTGTTATGGGTGCTTCATCATGGGCAAAGGCTTCAATCAGTCAAGCGATTAAAGATGGCTTAGTGGATAATGACCTATTAGAAAATTATCAAACTGAGATCACACGGGAAGAATTTTGTGAACTAATCGTTAATGTAATTGAAGCAAAGCGCGGAAAAATAGCGATTCTGAAAGGTTTCAACTTTAAAGACACATCGAACGAATCCATTTTAAAAGCCGCATCTTTGGGCATCATCTCGAGCAATAGTTCTGGAGAAATAAACCCTACAGGTCAACTCTCAAGACAAGAGTTTTGTACGATGCTTTTAAAAGCAGCTCAAAAACTTAATAATCAAACTTTTAATCTATACGCTAAAATCAAACCATTTTCGGACTGGAATCTGATTTCAAGTTGGGCGGTGCAAGGAACAACTTTTTGTGTAAACAATGGGTTCCTTAGCGACCTGAGTGGAAAGATTGAACCTAAGAAAGCTGTCACAAGAGAAGACGCAATCACGATGGTGTTGAAACTTTGGAACGGCTATAACAATAAGACACTTAAGTAGCACTTACATTGACACGATTTTTTTGCCACGCTTCCCACTTCTCAAGCCCCATGCTGTGGTATGGCAAATATTCCACCCTTTCTCTAGCGGGATGTGCGGTGAGGGTGTCTAGCTGTGTGCGGTGAACGCCTGTATCGTTGATGCCAACAAGGACGACTTGTCTGATCCAGTAGGGTTTGCTGTGCGCCTTAAGATACTCCAAAGTGGCAAGCGGGGTTTTGAGGCTATGGCGCGTTAAGCGTTTATGAAGCCCTTCGTCTGTGGCTTTGATATCGAGGATGACTAGGTCGATGGCGTCAATGAGGGTTTGTGTATCCGCGTTAAAGGTACTCCCTGAAGTATCAAGTGCAGTGTGTATGCCCGCACTTTTTAGAGCTTTTACCAGTGGTAAAAACTCTTTTGCTTGTAATAAAGGTTCGCCACCTGAAAACGTGACGCCGCCTTTATCTTTATAATACGGTTTGTACCTTAACACAAGGTCAAAAAGAGACTGTGCGGTCATCATCGTCCCTTTTCCTGCGTTATATAGCCACGAGTCAGCGTTATGACAGTATTGGCAGCGCATGTGGCAGCCTTGGAGGAATATTACCGTTCTAAGTCCCGGACCATCCAGTGCGCCAAGCGTTTCAATTTTGTAGACTTCTAATGTGTAAACTTCTAATGTATAAGCATCTAAAGGTGTCTGCATAGGCTTTTCTCCCGTAAGTTTCTTAGACCCTTTCATGGTAGGTTCTGCTGATGACTTCTAACTGCTGCGCTTGGCTCAGTCTGTGAAAATTGACGGCATATCCCGAGACGCGTATGGTGAGGTTTGGATATTTTTCTGGATGTGCCATGGCATCCATGAGCTTTTCTCTGCTGAGTACGTTGACGTTGAGGTGGTGGGCATTTTGAGAAAAATAGCCATCTAATATAGAGACGAGGTTCTCAATGCGCGTCTCACCTTCTTTGCCTAAGGTTTCAGGGCAAATGGAAAATGTACAGGACACGCCATCGCGGCATTGATCAAATGGGATTTTTGCCACGGAGTTAAGCGATGCCAGTGCACCTTTGGATTCTCGACCATGCATCGGATTGGCGCCCGGTGCAAAGGGCTCTCCAGCTTTTCTGCCATCTGGTGTACACCCTGTTTTTTTCCCATAGACGACGTTGGACGTGATGGTGAGGATGGATAGCGTATGCTCTGCATTTCTATAAGCGGGGTGTTTTTTTAATTTTGTGATAAAGCGCTGGGTTAGTTCTACTGCGATGGTATCGACTCTGTCGTCATCATTGCCATACTTTGGAAAGTCGCCATCAATCTGAAAATCTACAATCACTCCTGATATATCTTTGATGGGCTTGACTTTCGCATATTTGATCGCCGAAAGTGAATCTGCGACGACGCTTAATCCGGCGATACCAAACGCCATATATCTGTGAACGTCTGTATCGTGAAGGGCCATCTGTATTTTTTCAAAGGCATATTTGTCGTGCATATAGTGGATGATATTCATGGTATTTACATATTTTTCACAGACCCAGTCCAGCATCTTGTCAAATGCAAGGCAAACCGCCTCATAATCGAGTCTATCACTGGAAGGCGAAAGCACGTCCTCCCCCAACCCAAGTGCGTCAAGTTTTGGCGCTATCTGCTCACCCGTGCATTCATCGCGTCCGTTATTGATCGCCAAAAGCAAAATCTTAGCTAGGTTACAGCGGGCACCGAAAAACTGCATCTCTTTGCCAATACGCATCGCAGACACGCAGCAGGCAATCCCATAATCATCCCCATAAATCGGGCGCATCAGGTCGTCGTTTTCATATTGGATGGCGTCCGTTTGGATGGACAGTTTCGCACAGTACCGCTTGAAAGGCTCTGGAAGTGCCTCGGACCAAAGGACTGTCATGTTGGGTTCCGGCGCTGGCCCTAGATTCTGTAGCGTGTGCAAAAATCGGTAAGTTGTCTTGGTCACCAGTGTTCGGCCGTCCAGCCCCATGCCCCCTAAGCTTTCGGTAATCCAGAGGGGATCGCCTGCAAAGAGCGCGTCGTAGTCAGGCGTCCTAAGTTGTCTGGCCATTCGGAGTTTGATGATAAAATCGTCGATGAGTTCCTGAGCATGGGTCTCATCAAGTAAGCCACTTTCTAGATCCCGCTCAATATAGATGTCGATGAATGTACTCACTCTGCCCAGTGACATGGCGGCGCCGTTTTGCTCTTTAATCGCACCTAAGTAGCCATAGTACGTCCACTGAATGGCTTCTCTCGCGTCAACGGAAGGTCTGCCAATATCGTGGCCATATGCAGCTGCCATATCTTTGAGTTTGTGCATAAAATCGATTTGCTTGTAAAGTTCTTCTATTAATCCGATGCTGCCTTCGAGCATGGCTTGATTTTCACGTGCTTTTTTGTCGTTTTGTTTCTCCTTGATCAAGCAATCGATGCCATAAAGTGCCACCCGTCTGTAATCCCCAATGATGCGGCCTCTGCCGTAAGCATCTGGCAGTCCAGTGAGAATACCCGCCGAACGCAATTGTTTGATTGCGTCAGAGTACACTCTAAAGACACCCTCGTTGTGCGTGGTTTTATAGGCGAAGTGCTCTTCAACTTGCTTTGAGAGCTTGTATCCGTAAGCTTCGCAAGCCTGTCTCGCCATGCGTATGCCGCCAAATGGGTTGACGCCGCGTTTAAGCGGTGCGTCTGTTTGAAGGCCAACGATCCGTTCGTTCTCCCTGTCGATATAGCCTGGCGCATAGGTTAAAAGCGATGAAATGCGCTCGGTGTCTATGTCCAGCACGCCACCTGACTTTTGTTCTTCTGCCATAAGGTCAAGCACCTTTTGCCAAATCAAAAGCGTACGCTCTGTTGGCGGCGTTAAAAAGGCGTCATCGCCTTCATAGGGCGTGTAGTTCGCTTGTATAAAATCCCTAACATTAATCTCTACTGCTTCTTTGATACTGTTTTTGTTTGGACACATCACATTTCCTCCATTTTCTAATTGGAAACGCTCTGCATCGACGCTTAGTTTTTTGCCAAAAAAAAGGCATAAAAAAGCCGACACAACCTGAGCGTAAGTGCCCAGGCGGTCGGCTAGTAGTCTATTTCACTCAATCCCCCGTGGTAAGCCCCACATATTCCGCCAGTTTTGAGTAGACATGGTTATATTTAATTTGAGTTTATTATAAACGAGAATTGGGTGGGTGTAAAGAGGAACAC
>JBBRVO010000046.1:0-17003 GCA_038246775.1 Peptostreptococcales bacterium
ACTTCTGGATCCCGCTGGGAATCTTCTGCGTGTTCACGAACCAGTCGCCCAGCCCACAGGTATCATCATTGCGATTTCCAAACCAACCATCATCCAGTACAAGTAGTTCTATACCCAGCGCCTGAGCCTCTTCAGCCAAATTCAATATTTTTGCTTCATCAAAGTCAAAATAAGTCGCTTCCCAGTTGTTTAGGAGAATCGGCCTCGTTTTATGTTGCCACTTAGACTGAATCAAGTAGTTTCTAAACATATCGTGAAACGTTCTGCTTAAATGGCCTATGCCTTCTGTCGTGTAGACCAAGAGCGCTTCTGGAGACTGAAAGATGTCCCCTTGCTTTAGCTGCCACTCAAACCCATGGGGGTGAATCCCCGCTGAGATGCGCGCCCTGTGATCATTATCAACTTCTGTCTGAATCAAAAAATTGCCACTATAAACCAGAGAAATGCCAATGGCTTCCCCTTGCTGCTCAGTGGTGTGTGCCCGTTTAAGAATGAGAAACGGATTGTGCGCCGCACTTGATGCCCCTCTTAAACTGCCGATGGATTGAATGCCATAATGGAGTTTATCAGTGGCCATATGCCTTTCTCTGGTCCAATCCCCGTGAAGCTGGATTTGTTCCCAATCCGCATCCATGAGGTCGATGTTCATGCTCATCAATCTTTTAAGTAAGAAAGGCGTGCTGCCATGGTTTGTGAGTTGACTGCTACGCGCGATGACTGGAAGCGCTTCAAAGAGCGTATAGGACAACGTCAAAGTTGCCCCTAGCACGGAGTCAATCAAATCGATTTCCAGAGTTTGACACCCTCCATTATCCTTATCGTTAACGCAATTGTCATTCCCCTTGAACCCATCACACTTCATACGTCTACCAACATGCGTACACGGTAAGCCTTCCAATTTTTTCTTACCTTCAAAGATGCGATGCGACGCATAAACAAAATCGACGATAGAGCTACCCGTTGCCGTTTTGAGATCGATGGCGGGCATCCTGTAATCCGTCGAGCCAAAACAAGGGTATTCAAGGCGTTCGAGATTCAGCGAAAACGACATATCGCCTTCATAAACATAGTTTGTAAGCCCTCTGTTTTGATCGCGTCTGAATAAATCCTGAGATAGCCAATTTTCCTCGTCTTTTGAGCAGCCATCAAGCGCTTTTCCAAAATAGAAATGTCCCAAATGCCCATTTCTAAGGATGCCTATGATGTAGCTGACTTTATCATTTCTTAAATGAAATATTTTTTCCCTGTCATCAAAATATATCGCCACGACTTTATGCCCCTATCCTTTTACTGCGCCACTAATTGTAATGGCTTTTTCAACCTGGTTGCTAAACAACGTATAAACAAGAACGGTTGGTAAGCTTGCAATAACCATCGTTGCGCCCATCGCGCCCCAATCGGTGGTAAACTGCCCTTGAAAAAATAGAATACCTAGCGGCAATGTTTTTAAGTTTTGGTCGAGCACGAGAACATTGGCTAAGATAAATTCGTTCCACGCATTTAGGAAGGTGAATATGCCAAGTGTTAAAATCGCCGGTTTTACGGTGGGCACAATCACGAAGAAAAACGTCTGAAAAATATTTGCGCCGTCAATACAAGCTGCTTCTTCAAGTTCTTCTGGAAGACCAATGAAAAATCCATAAAAAACAAGGGTGGCAAACGCCAGATTGAAAGCGGTATAAGGCACGATAAGTGCCCAGTGGGAGCCTGATAAACCCAGGTCTTGTACAACCCTTGTCACTGGAATTAGAACCGCTTGAACCGGTATGAACATGCCAAGTGCCACATACGTTCTTGCAAAATTCTTACCCCGCCATTTCATACGGCTTGTGGCATAGGCGAACATCATGGCAAAGAATACCGTGATCACCACTGTGGCGGATGCCACAATTAAGCTATTCATGAAATACACGGGCACATTATATTGGGACCATGCATTGGTGTAGTTTTCAAATCGCAATATTTTAGGAAAACCGAAGGGATTGCTAACGAATATTTCTTCGTTATTTTTAAACGAATACAGTACCATCCAAACAAGGGGATAGAGTGAAATGAATGCATAGCCCCATAAAAAGACTCTAAAAAATACTTGAGAAAATGTGAGATTGAACCGTCTCTTTTTTTTCATGTTATGCCCCCCCCGTTGTTTTGAAGAGTCTATTGATGACTAGAATGGCCATGAGACATTCAAGCACCAAAACAGTTGCAGCGGCTAGTCCATAACCAAATTCGCCACTTCGAAATGCGGAAGAATACATCATATAGGTTAGCGTATAGCTGGAATTTCCAGGTCCGCCACTTGTCATAATGAACATTTCAGTAAACGCTTTAATACCACCAGTAACAGAGATCAATAAGCAAAATTTATAAGTTTCGGCTAAAAGCGGCATCGTAATTTTCATATGCGCTTGTATTGGCGTCGCACCATCGATTTGAGCGGCTTCATAGTAGGAAGTCGGGATGGATTTAATGCCTGCGAGAATAAGTGCAAATTGGTAGCCCATCCACTGCCATGCATTGACGACGGCTATCGCTAGGATTGCTTTGTTGCGGTCCGTTAACCAGTTTTGTCTATAATCGCTGCCAATGAGTTCGAAAAATTTATTTAAAAGTCCCGTGTCCGCATTATAAATAGATAGCCAGAGTTGACAAACAACGGTTACAGAGAGCACAACCGGGATAAAGTATACAATTCTAAAAATATTACGTCCTTTTATTTTCACATTTGAGACGGCAAGCGCCAAAATAGTTGCCATAGTTATCTGAAAGACGGTGATTACCGCTGCGAAGATGAAGCCATTTTTATTGCTGAGGTAAAAGAGTTTGTCATCAAATAATCTTAAATAGTTGTCAATGCCAATAAACGTTCCCGTCGATAGCCCATTCCATTTAAAAAAGCTTTTGTAGAACACCTGAATGATTGGATAAAATACCATCACACTGAACAATGTTAGTGTGGGCAGCGTGAAAATCGCAATCGCTAATTTGTTGCCATAATATTTTTTCACGATGAAATCCTTTCTTAAAAATAAGATATAAGCTAAAAGAAAAGGGCTGTCTCTCTGCCTGAGCCATGGGATCAGACCCACGATTCAATTTTGAGACAGCCCCTCACGAATCTTTAATTATTGTTTCATGCGCTCAATCACTTTATCAAGTTCAGCGATGAACTCTGCTGATGTGTAGTCTTTCGTCATTAAAAATTGTGATTGATCTTCCATTGCCACTTTGAATAATGGGTTTGTAAGACCCCAAGCAAATTTCGTCGTTGAAGTGATGTTCGCCATCTCTGAGTCAAGCTTTTGCATCATAGCTGGGAATGGTGTTTCAGGTTGAATGCTTGGATCTACTTGAACAGCTAAGATTGGATTGCCACGTAATTTATATTTTGCTTCACAATATTTTTCTGACATGTAAGCTGCAACTTCAGCTGCAAGTTCTTTGTTAGGTGAATTTGGGTTAACTGCATAGCCGCCTGGTGCGCCGCCGCCGCTTAAAGCGTATTTGTTGGCTTCATAGCCTTTCATAACTGGATACCACATCCAGTCAACATTGTCGCCAAGTTTTTCTGTTGAACCGGCAATTTCCCATTGACCATTTAAGAACATCGCTGCTTTGCCTTCATAGAAAAGTGCTGCTGCTTGATCGTAGTTAGTATTGGTAGCGCCCTCTGCAAACATACCCGCTTTAACAAGTGCGTTTAGCGTTTCAGCTGCTTTTACATACGCTTCTTCAGAAGCTTTGCCTTTACCTTCATCGAGTTTTGTGATGCCGGCTGGATCAAATCTTGTAGCAAGGACATCATACATCGCTGTTGTAATCCATTTTTCTTTCGCGAAGATTGACATTGGAACGATGTCGTTTGCCTTAAATACATCGATTGCCGTTAATAATTCTTCGTATGTTTCAGGTACTTTTACGTTATATTGCTCAAATAATGCTTTGTTGTAGAACCACATAACGAGTTCATTGCCTGCATATGGGAAGGCATAGATGTGACCATCTTCATTGTAGATGATGCTTTTAGAATTTGGAAATGCGCGATCAAGGTAACCTGTGCTTTTCGCCGCATCATCAAGAATCATGATATTGCCTGACTCTTTAAATGTTTCGATTTGAGCTAAGCCAACTTGGAATATGTCTGGTAAGTTACCTGTTGCAGCGTATGTTTGTAATTTCACGCCATCATCTTGTGCTTGAATATCAAGCTCAAGTTTAACATTAGGATAATCGATTGCAAGTTGCTCAACCGCATAATCGTAAGGGATTTTTGTATCATCATCTGAATATTGTGCATAAATTTTTAAAGTAATAACTTCTGCCTCAGTGGTTGCTTCCGTAGTGACTGCTGTTGTAGCCGTTGTTTCTTCAACCGTTGCGTCTTTTTTAGCGCAACCTGCTACCGTACTTAATAAAAGCATCAAAATTAGCAATAAAACTGTAAACTTTTTCATTTGCCTTCCCCCTAATTCAATCTTATGGGACACTAAATGTCTTTCCCGTAAAGCAAGTATATGTTTTTACTTTTGTAAAGAGAATGTAATATTCAAAGTGGATTTGTACTTTTCAAAAAAAAAGAGTATCATGCAAGATACTCGCTAGGGGATACGCCAAAATGATGTTTAAAACATTTGCTAAAATAGCCTGGATCACTGTATCCCACCATTTCAGAGATTGCTGAGAGCTTGAACCGCTCTTGTAAAACGAGGGTTTTTGCCTGATCCATACGCACTTTTGTCAGGTATTCTGTGATAGTCATGCCCATTTCGTCCTTGAACATTTTACGAAGGTACGTCTGATTGACCATTAACTTCTTCGATAAATCGTTCATATTAAATTCTGAATTCGAATAATTTTCATCGATGCAGGTTTTAGCATCTCTCGCAATTTGACTCGAGCGTGAGTCTCTATGTGCGATGAGGTAATCAAAGGCCTTAACATAGGAAAGCTTGATGAATCGTCTTTGAGCCTCATCGGTTTCTGTGTTCACGACGGAATAAGGATTAAACGTTTCAGGAAATACATCGCTGATATTTTTGCCAGCTTTCACGAGATAAGATAAAAGCAAACTGATAATGCCCATATTGATCATGCGCTTATATTCCGGGCTGAAGCTCTTCATGTCCGCTTCTTTAAATACGGACTCTATGACTTCTATGGTATGGCCTGCGTTGAGTTGATGTAAATGATTGAGGATTATTTCATTGATTTCGGCTGAATAAAAACCATAGGTTTTTTCCTCATTGGAAATGGCTTCGTATTTTATGGCTTTGTTGCCGCCGAGTTGAAAACGATGGCTTAGGGCGTTGATGGATTCCAGATAGGAGGTTCTAATGCCTTCAAGGCCAGTGTGAACACTTCCGATGCCAAAAGTCACATCGAGTTCAAGGCGCTCGCGAATAAAGCCCATAAAGTGCTGCAGATCATCATCGTCTACAATGGCATCGTGTTTTATGGCTAATGTATTAATAAAAACAACTCGGCCTTCATAATCCGTAAAGAAATACTTAGGCGTTTTAGTTTCCAAATAGTCGTTGTAGAGATTGCCGATGACGCTCTTCCAGTTCATGGCTTTCTCAGAGAGCTGGATGCTCTCAAGCGAGGCTTCAATCTCTATCGCTATGACGTAGAATCTATTTTCATTAAAAAGTTGAAGGCCATACTGGATCAAACCGTTTGACAACTGAGCATCCACCGCTTTGGAATAAATCAGTTGTCTAAGGAGTTGCTCTCTCTTAAGGTATAGATCGTCTTTTTTTTCCTGTTTCATCTCTATGGCTTTGTTGATGTTGTCCTGAAGATTCAGCAAAGTGAGGATGAGTTCTTCCTTTTCAAATGGCTTGACGATGTAATCTACAACGCCCAGTTTAATGGCGCGTCTGGCGTATTCAAATTCGCTGTTGCCTGTGATGAGTACGACGGCGATCTCCGGATTGAGTAACCCCAGTTTTTCAGTGAGCGTCAAACCGTCCATATAGGGCATCTTGATATCAGAAAGGACGATATCAGGCTGAAAGAGAACCGCATTTTCATAAGCTTCACGGCCGTTTTTCGCTTCGCAGCATAGTTCGAAACCATAGGCGTCCCAGTCAATAGCCGTTCTCAAATACTCTAAAAATATAGGCATGTCATCTACAATCATAATCTTAATCATATTGGTCTTCCTTAGCTTGTTTAGGTAGTTTTATTTGAATTTCTGTTCCAATGCCTTCGCTACTGATGATCTGGATGCCATACGCATTGCCAAAGAAAAGCTTTAACCTATGGTTGACATTTTTGATGCCAAAACTGCGTATATTTTGCGTGTCTTTCTCGTATAGCGCATTCTCAAACATTGCGTTCAGTTTTGTGACTTTGTCTGATTCAATACCAACCCCATTGTCAGAAATGATGATTTGATACTGATTTTCTGCTGCGTCGAATGTGTCATAAATGCGTATTAAGCCGGGTTCTGATAGGTATTTGAAACCATGTTCAATGGCGTTTTCAACGATGGGCTGTAGAGACAGTTTTGGAATCATGATGCCTTCCAAATATTCAGAAACTTCAATTTTATAATCAAACACATCAGAATACCGGAGCTTTTGAAGTTCAAGATAATCGAGGGTGATTTTAAGTTCCTCTTTAACCGGTATGACATCCGCCCCACCAGAGAGTGAATTTCTATAATAATCAGCAAGACGTCTTGTTACCTTTTGTGCCTTCCTCTCTTGTCCAAGCTGTGAAAGTTTGAGGATAATGTCTAAAGAATTATAGAGAAAATGTGGCTTAATTTGTTGTTGGATAAGTGCCAGTTCATATTCGCGCTTCTTTTTTTCTTCACGTTCAACTTCCGTGAGTAGTTTTTTAATCTGTGCAGACATATGATTGAAACTTTGTGCAAATAATCCAATTTCATCGTTGGACTTCATTTTGAACCTGTAATCAAAATTACCTTGCGATAATTCCTCAAGTCCGTGTTTGAGCTTGGTGATCGGTGTTGTTATTAGACGGTTGAGTGCCAGTGTCATGGTGATCTCAAGCAAGATGATGGTAATAAGCATGATGACCACTAGAAGTAAAATATTTGCCAAGTCTTGTGTAAATAAGTTGAGATTTGCTTCACTGAGCAGTGTCCAGTCCAGGCGCTCAATCTGCGTTTTTGAGACGAGAACCCGTTTACTGCCTGAGAAGAGAATATCTGAGGTCTTTGATGCATGCTTTAGAAAAGCGTCGCGCGCCATTGCTTCTAAATAGTCACGCTTGGTGGTTGATAGCAACTGATTCTCTGCATTGTAGATGTTATAATCGGCCAATTGCTCTTCAAATAGTGACGTGAATGTGACCTCGTCAATATTGATGAACAGATAGCCAATGGTTTTTCCCGTATTGATATTCCATACTTTTTTACCCAAAGTAAGCATTTTTTTCTCTGATGATTTCGTCAAATAATCTCGCGCTTCAAGGTTGAACCATACACTGTAGCCCGTTGTTTTTTCTAGTTTCGCATACATTTCGGAGACTAAAAGCGCCGTTTTTCCCTTTTGTAGGTCATAATCCGTATAGTAAAGGCGTTGATTTTCGTCAATAAAGCCAATTGAGTCAATGTGCTTATAAATCAGTTTCGCATATGACAATTCATTGGAAATCAAGTTGTAGAGTTTGATATCGTTACTTAACATCCCATGAAAAGCATCACTGTTAAGCAGTCGATTGATTCCGATGGTCAAAAACGTTGCACTCCCTTCCGCTTCGGTTAAAATACCATCGATGCGGTCAGAAATCAACACATTATTATCATTCATGCTTGTAAGGCTACGTTTAATAATCGCGCCTTCATAAAATTTCATAGAAATGATGGCAAATAAGATCATGGGAATGATGGCAAGCGGCAAATATAAATAGGTAATTTTCCGTTTGATGGAAAGGTCTTTAAAGTTCAAATGGTACCTCCTAATTAGGCTTACCTCTATGCAATCAGTCTATCATAAATAGTGTGCGACTGACTATAATGCGTTATAATAAATTAGAGGTAAAATTATGGCACAATCCACCGTGGTGACTACAACAACTAAAACAAATTGGCTCAAAACAATTATAAGACAACTTTTTTCAGCCTTGACTATTGGCATCGTCCTTGGCTTATTTAGAATGCTTATTTTCAACCCATCTTATCTATTTCAGCTAGATTCTAACTTTCTATTTTTAATTTTAGCTGTTTTAATACTCATACTGGCACAACTGACGATTCACAGGCTCTCTATTCTTAGAGGCTCAGGCGTGCCACAAGTGCGGAGTTTTGTTACGCTTAGACGCAGTCTAAAACCTTTTACTTATGGTAGTATAAAATTTACACTCGTCGTCCTTCTAAACAGCATAGGCTTTTCTATAGGCAGCGCAGGACCTTCCGTATTTTTAGGTGTTTGTGCAGGCGGGCTTGTTTCAGGCGTGAAAACACAAGAGGACGGCTTGGTTTCGGCTTTTGGCGGTGCTGGATTGGCCGCATTTTTCAGCGCCCCTCTGAGTGGTTTAATGCTTTCGCTGGAAGAACTTGGACTAAAAAGAAGTCTACCCTCATTACTTCAAGCCGTAATGATTATCCTTTCTGCATGGTTAACCTCATATATTATAACGGGCCGTCAACTCGGCCTACTTAATAGCACCTTTTCTTTTAATATAACCACGATGCATGTCATGACTCTAATCGTTATTGCCATCACGTCGACGGCTGCTGGTCACGTTTTTAAGAGGCTTCTACTTAAGAGCACCTTCTTAGTCACCTCTCAGTTCAAAATGGTATTTCTATTTTTGATGCCTCTATTGTTTCTCCTACTAGCAAGGCGCTATCCAGAAATAAGTGGTGGCGGCATCCTCCTTTTAAAAACATTGAGTACGGTGGGCACATTTACTGCGTCGATGATCTTCTTGTTTGTCCTTTTGAAATTTTGTTTTACACTGAGCTGTGTCATCACAAATATACCCGCCGGTTTATTCATGCCGAGTTTGTCCATCGGCGGCGCAATCGGTGCTTTTATCTATGTGGCTTCGCAATCTCTTATCCCATCTGCTGGGCTCAGCGCTACCGTATTCATAGCCTGCGGCGCTTCATGCTTCTTCTTTAGCCTTATGAGACGGCCACTTTTATCGGCGTTTATCGCAGCAGAACTCTTTGGCGATTATCGTCTTTTACTCGTTCTTCTCCCAATCGTTTTCGCCGTGCATCTTGTGCTTAGCAAATCTCATGATAGGCCATTAAATGATACGCTTTATGATCTAGTGGACTTAATTGATTAATCGCTCTTTTTTAAGTTTTACACGCCCTTCTTATAATAAAAAATTGCAAGCTGCGTTCGATCTCTAAGTTCAAGTTTTTCAAGGATTGCACTGATGTAGTTCCTTACAGTGCCTTCACTGAGGTACATAATCTCTGAAATTTCTTTGTTGGATAAGCCTTCCGCCACATGGGTGATGGTCTCCAGTTCGCGTTCAGTCAGTCCGTAATTTCCAAGTCCCGCTTTATCATCCCCTTTGAGGAGGGCTGGCAGTTTGCCTATGATTTCTTCCCCATACACGTTTTGACCGAGAAATGCCATCTTAAGTGATGGGATAATACAATCGAACCTTTGTTTGAGAATATAGCCTTTCGACCCCAGTCGTAAGGCTTTGATAATGTATGCGTCATCAGAAAAAGTAGTGAGAAAGAGAATCTTGGCTTCTGCATCGATTGCGATAATTTGCTCCGCCGCCTCAATGCCGCTCATGTGATCCATTCGGATATCCATCAGAACGATGTCCGGACTGTGCAACTTATAAAGTTCTATCGCTTCAAAGCCACTGTTTCCGATTGCGGCAACTTCAATATCACAGTCGGCTTCAAGGATAGTTTTAAGTGATGCGCTGACCAATGCGTCATCGTCTATTACAAGTACTCTCATAGGCGCTTCTCCTTCGGTATCGTGATAAACAGTTCAAAGCCTTTTATGTTCCGTACAAGAAAGTAACCTTTCAAAGCTTCAATGCGATGGGCTATGTTCTTAAGTCCGATACCATCATCGGGATTGTAAATTACCAAAGACCCATTATCGGAGATAATCAGTTGATAAAAACCTGGATGTTCCACCAGTGAAATATCCACACGACTGGCATTAGAATGCTTGACGATATTTGAAAGACCTTCTTTGACTATGGCTAGTATGGCATATTTGACACGTGGTTCGGTTAAGGTTTCCACCTTCAGATTAAGGGTTGTTTCGCAAAATGTGAAGGCCTGAATCAACTTTTGAATCTGTACTTCAAGGTCTATGGAATCATCGTAGAGATTGTGAACACTATTTCGAATGTTGTCCATTGCAAGGTTCAGCGTGTCTTTTAGAGTGTTCAATCCTTTGTTTGACGCGTCTGTTACTAAGAGTGCCCCCACTTGAATCAGACTACTTGAAAGTTGGTGCCCAACGTTGTCGTGGATTTCTCTAGCGATACGGTTCCTCTCATCCAGTGTGGCCGTGTGAATCTCGCTATCTTGATTTTCGATGAGCATTTGATTCTGCTTTTTAAGGCTGCTTGACAGCTCTCGCATCTCATCGGAGAGTTTCAAAAAACGTTCCCGAAAATTTGACTGATCAAGGGTTCTCATTTTAAGCATTATGGAAATAATCACAAATACACCCACGATGATGCCTGTAGTCATTGGCAACAGAAAGAGGCAAAACATCGGGTAAACAATTATGAGTGCCAAAAAATAAGGATTTCTTTCGTAAACGCCGTAAAGAAGGACCGGAAGGAAGTAAGTGAGGTTCGGCCAAAAGACACAAAGTACTGTGAATATAAGCATTATTGCTATCTGAATGATTCTGTTTTCATCAATATATGTAATCAATCCTATGGCGATGATCGCCACGATAAAAGGAACGACGTCAATCGGCCCTGAAATAAGTACGGTGTGAAGCATACATGCACAGATGAATAGAATGATTTTGTCTAGAGCATCAATATATCTCATAACCTTCCCCTTTGACCGATTATAGTACGTTCTGTACTATGTTCAGTTTATCATTCATAGGGTTATTCTACAATCTGAAAAAAAGTGACATTTGTCATGAAAAAGGTTGCCTTATGACACTATTAAACCATTGCCCACACGTATAAAATAAAGGTGAGAAATCGCAATTTAAGATTTATGAGGAGGTATACTTATGGTTGTTAAAGTCAACAATTTAGTAAAACGTTACGGAGATCTTCTAGCGCTTGACCATCTTAGTTTGGAAGTGAAATCCGGTGAAATATTTGGACTGCTCGGACCGAACGGTTCAGGAAAAACAACAGCAATCAACTGCATCTTATCGCTGCTCAAATATGACAAAGGCGAAATTACTGTTTTTGAAAAGCCAATGGCACCTGATGCCTATGACATCAAAAGAGACATTGGTGTGGTCATGCAAGAAGTTGCTGTCTTCAACGAACTCACAGTCTATGAAAATATCGATTATTTTTGTGGGCTTTATATTTCAGACAAAGCAAAGCGTAAAGTACTCGTGGAAGAAGCCATCGATTTTGTAGGACTGAGTGATTTTAAAAAGTTTCATCCAAAAAAATTGAGCGGCGGTTTACTCAGACGTCTCAATATCGCCTGTGGGATTGCCCATAAACCGAAACTCATCATATTAGATGAACCTACTGTTGCCGTTGATCCACAAAGTCGCAACAAGATACTCGAGGGCATCGTGGCGCTCAACAAACTCGGTGCAACCATCATTTACACCTCCCATTATATGGAGGAAGTTGAGCAGATTTGTTCCAGAATTATGATCATCGACAAAGGCAAAGTGATCGCCTGCGGAACTAAAGACGAACTAAAAAATATGATTACACTGGGCGAAAAAATTACCTTAGAAGTATTCTCTATCGAAGCGGCTCAACTCGATGCCCTTAGGCATCTGAAAAATGTCACTAGCGTCGTCTACTCTGATGGGATCCTTGTCATTAAATCACTCAAAGGGAATAACAATTTAGAACGTGTGCTCGAGTACGTCAAAACTGAAAACATCAGTTTCGGAAAAATCTACTCGGAACTCCCTACACTCAACGATGTTTTCTTAGAAATCACTGGGAAAGAGCTTAGGGATTAAGCGATTAGGCGATTAGGAGGCTATAAAATGTTTAGACATATTTTTATCTATAGACTGAGGGTCCTCATGAAAAACAAGCCCATGCTGTTTTGGACACTGGTATTTCCCATTGCCCTTGCTGGGTTTTTCAAGCTTGCTTTTGGTGGATTGGTTGAACAAGGAACATTCAGGGCAATCGATGTAGCAGTTGTGGAATCGGTTTCTCAAGAGGGGTTCATGGATGTCATGGCGTCACTCTCAACAGGCGAAGATCGATTCTTCAACATGACTGTTTTGCCGTGGGATGAGGCACAGACCTTACTCGAGGAAGATTCAGTGGTCGCAATCATCACTGTGGATGAAACCATTGGGATGACCGTAAATCAGTCGGGATATGGTCAAAGTATTGTCAAGTCGTTCTTGGATCAGTACAATAACACAGCAAATGCAGTGGCTAATATTCTCTCAACCAATCCAGCGGCTTATCAAAGTATCGCTGATGATCTAAGTAAACGTGTGACGTATACGGTAGAACAACCGATATCCAATGCAAAGATGAATATCACACTCAATTATTTTTATGCACTTATTGCAATGGCTTGTTTCTACGGTGGATTTTTCGGAATGGAAGAGGTGAACAACATACAGGCAAACCTTTCCGTTCACGCAGCACGTGTGAATATGGCGCCTGTGCACAAACTCAAGATTTTTCTTTATAGCACTTCGGCCTCATTTTTGATTCATTACACGCAGTTGCTTATCTTTCTAGCTTATCTCAAATTCATTTTAAAAGTGGATTTCGGTGATAAAATTGGGCTGATTATGGTGACAACTTTTGTGGGTTCCTTGGCGGGCATTTCACTTGGTGCTTTAATTTCTGCTTTGATTAAGGGCACAGAAGATACTAAATCAGGCATATTGATTGGCACATCCATGATTGGCTCTTTTTTAGCAGGCCTTATGTTTGTCGATATGAAATACATCGTGCAGACCAAAGTGCCGATTTTAGCAATACTAAACCCAATTAATCTTCTTTCTGATTCATTTTATGCGCTTTACTTTTATGACGACTACACAAGGTACACCCAGAATATGATTATTCTTTTAGCTTTCTCCTTTGTTTTCTGCGGTGCGACTTACTTGATTATAAGGAGGCAAAAATATGCCAGTCTTTAAACTTTGCCTAAAAATATTCAAAAAAAGAATGCCCGTTATGGCCATTTATTTTGGTATTTTCATAATGATATCCTTCATTATGATGTCTAATGCCTCCAGCACTCAAACGGGTTATAGCGATGTCAAAACGAAAATTGCAATTATAACAGGAGAAGAATCGGTTTTAATCGATGGCCTTAAGATGGCACTTTCTGATGTCGCAAATTTTGTCGATATTGAAGATGAACGCAATCAAATCCAAGACGCGCTTTATTTTAGAAGTGTGGGTTACGTTTTAAGAATTCCACCTGGATTCACTGAAGCATTCTTAAATGGCGAAGCCCTTACTCTAGCGAAAACAGTGGTGCCAGGCTCGAATACAAATCGGTATATTGACATGCGTATTGAGCAATACCTGGCCACTGCAAGACTTTATGCTAGCGCAATGCCCGATATGGATCTTAGCAAACTGACAGAGTCTGTTTTAAACGATCTTTCTATGGACACAGAGGTAACCCTACTCACAAATGACGGCATTTACAAAGAACAGGGCATGATGCAGTATTATTTCAATTATCTAGCCTATACCTTCATGTTCGTACTCATTCTAGGTATTTCTACGATTATGCTTGTCTTTAACGAGCTCACCATCAAACGCAGAAACGCCTGTTCTCCAATCAGTGCAGGAAAAATCAACTTCCAGTTCTACCTCGCCAATATGCTCTTCACTTTTGTGAGTTGGTTGATTCTTGTTTCTTTGAGCTTGGCTTTTGGACACAAAGAGCTCAACAGTCCAAATACAGGTCTCTTCATTTTAAATTCATTTATATTTGCAATCACTTCATCGGGCATCGCTTTCTTCATCGGCAATCTGGTCAAAGGACGTGAAGCCATTTCAGCTGTGGCGAATATTTTCACACTAGGCACCTGTTTCATAAGTGGCGTATTCGTGCCTCAAGTTCTCTTAGGTGAAGGTGTTTTGAAAATTGCTAGCTTTTTACCTGCTTACTGGTACGTAAAAGCAAACGCACAAATAGCTGGCATAACTGAACTCTCTTGGTCCAGACTCAACGGCCTTGGCGGCAGCTTTCTGATTCAAATTGGTTTTGCCATTGCATTTGTAGTCGTTGCAATGGTCATCGGCAAACGCAAACAAATGGCAGTAGAGGCAGAGTAACGCCTAAAACTCTAATTGTAATTTGCAGCTATTTTTCATTTTCCTACCTAAATCACACAACGCTTGTGTATCCTATAACGAACATATAAAATGGGAGGTTACAAGATGAAAAATAACATGCGTAAAAAATTATCCATTCTTAGTTTATCTTTGCTGCTTTTGGTTTCTAGTTTAGGCGGTTTATCAAATACTTATGGTGCCACTGTGGATGCTGTTACGTCCGCAACGACACCAGCGCCTGCTCCAGCGCCTGCTCCAGCACCAGCACCTGCTCCAGCACCAGCACCTGCACCTGCTCCAGCGCCTGCTCCTGCACCAGTGCCTGCTCCAGCGCCTGCACCAGCGCCTGCTCCAGCACCTGCACCAGCGCCTGCACCTGCTCCAGCGCCTGCTCCAGCGCCTGCTCCAGCGCCTGCTCCAGCGCCTGCACCTGCCAAAGTTGTCATTGACCCTAAAGCAACCTTTACACTTGTAATCGATGCTGCAAATGATTATAAATTGGTTTTTGATAATCAACTCATTTTAATCGATATCAAAAATATTAATCAACCTACTTTGAACTTAGATGCCTTAAAAGGAAAAACATTTTCTCAAGTTATTACCAGCTTAAACACATTGTTGATTCCTAAAAATGCAGCGACATTAAAAATAGCACCTATAATTATCGGTTTTGGTTCTGATGTGATCAAACCAGAGCAAGTTGCTTTAATTAAAAACAGCATTGCGTCTGCTTTAAAATCTTCACCTGTCCTTGTAATGGGCTTGAGCAAAACACAGACCACACAAGTTATGGATATGGGTGCAAATTATTTAAATAAACTAAACAAAGCAACACTTGAAACGTTCATAGCTTTCAAACCACTTACTGAGGCACAATATCAATTTGTGATTCGAAGTGATAAACTTATGACAGCGGTTGGCAATTTAAGCGATGAAATCACTTATAAGCCTGCAAATAAAACAGTCTTTGATGGTGATGACGATGATGACGACGATGATCACGATGACGATGATCACGATGACAATGACAAAGATGATGATAAAAACGATGAAGCGCATGACGACTAGTCAAACGTTCACCACTTAATTAGGATGGCACGCCATGGCAAACGATTTGAAGATAGCCACTACTGAAAAGATAATGCTTGATTTATATGATGCCAGACAATCTGAGGTTGCTAGGAATAACATGATTCAAATGTATCTCCCTTTTATTGTGAAAAGCATAAAAGAGATTACCGGAAACTATGTTAGAATTGGCGATTCAGATGAGCTCAGTATCGGTTTGATGGCTTTTAATGAAGCCATCGACCGTTATGATGCGCAAAGAGGCTTTTTTTTGTCATACGCAAAATTAGTGATTTCAAGTCGTATTAAAAGCCATATTGAAAGAAACAACACACCCAGCATTCCCATAGCCATCGAAACTATCGATCAAATTAAGTCGGAACAAATCGTACTTGAACACTACGCTGAACATGTTCTTGAAGAAGAAATTGAAAACTGGAAAAAAGAGTTGATTAAGTTTAATATCACGTTTAGTGATTTACTTGAAAAAAAACCTAAACATAAAGACACCCGTGATAAAGCGATTGAGATTTCAAAAGCGATCAGTCTTAATCAACCCATTGTGACAAATATGTTTGAGAAATATAGATTGCCAATTCAAGCGATCCATCAAAACTTACGGTTTAGTGTGAAAGTACTTGAAGGCAGCAGAGTGTTTATCATTTCTGTAGTCATTATTTTTGTAAAAGAGTTAGGGGCGATTAAAAGATGGATTCTGAGAGATTAAGTCAAATGCAACCTGAAAATACACAATTGTACAGATGTATGATACTAGAATGCCATGCGCAATATTTGCATGTGCTCACTGACCGAGGGGATCATCTGAGAATCAGAACCCTACCTAATCACAAAGTTGGTGATACCATCTGTATTTTAGAGGAAGATATTATAAAAGACAGGGTAAATTCTGTCTCGCGCAAACCCATTATTTTAAAAAACGGTATCCGGATACTAAGTGCACTTGCTGCCATTTTTCTGATTATGGTTTTAGTAAATTTTTCAATGTCAACTATTGCTTATGCCGTAATCAGTTTAGATATCAATCCAAGTATTGAACTAAAGCTTAACAAGTCAGGAGAAGTCATCCGAGCAAATAGTTTCAACCCTGAATCTGCTCTATTATTGTCAAAACTGAGTTTAAAAGGACAAGCCTACGAAAAAGCGATTGATGACATTTTGAATCAAGCGTTATTGTTGGGCTACACGATTGATCAACACAGTGTTCTTTTTGCTGTAGCACCTGTTAAAACGCGCACGGATGACATGATAAACGCTATTGAAAAAAATCTAAGTGTGTATACAGAGCGCTTAAATGCTGAAGTGAGAATAGGTGACCAGCTGAGTTATCAAAATGAAAAAAACCGCGACATCAGTTTGGGTCGAAATTTGATTTCTAATGAACACCCAGATATTGATGAAGATGATCTGAAGCACATGAAAATAGGCGATATTTTTAAGACCATTGAAAAAAACGATGCACTAGAACATGAAAATGATGATGCAGAGGATGCAGACGATGC
>JBBRVO010000047.1:0-16839 GCA_038246775.1 Peptostreptococcales bacterium
GTGCATCAAGGGGATGATTTTCAATTGCTTGTGGGTCGTGGACTTGCGAATCTCAAAAAGGCAAAAATAAAAGGTGGCAACAGCTGCGTTATTAAATAGCGACAGAATAGTCGAGTGGGAGTCAACATGTCAAAAGCTTTACTGGATTGGTACGATGGTGTGAAGCGGTCGTTGCCATGGCGTGAGAATACGGACCCATACAGAGTATGGATCTCTGAAATTATGCTACAACAAACCCAAGTGGTCACAGTCATCGGTTATTTTAATAGATTTATTAGCAGTTATCCCGACGTAATGGCTTTATCAAAGGCAGATGAATCAGATGTTTTCAAATTGTGGGAAGGACTGGGTTATTACTCGCGAGCAAAAAACCTTATAAGGTGCGCACGTATTATTGTGGACGACTATAATGGTTCATTTCCAAGCACCGCAGAAGGGCTTCAGAAGCTTCCTGGTATTGGTCCTTATACATCGGGTGCCATTGCAAGCATCTCATTTGGTGAAAGGGTTCCTGCAATTGATGGCAATGTCCTCAGAGTCATTTCAAGGCTCTACCTTATCGATTTGCCGATAAACCAACCAAAGTATCTGGGTGTTTTCAAGGCGCATACGATGGGTCTAATGACAGAAAGACCCGGAGATTTCACTCAAGCGCTTATGGAACTGGGTGCAACCCTATGCACCCCTAGAAAAGCCAATTGCAAAGCGTGCCCACTTTCGGGCATCTGTATGGCCTACAAGACGGATTCCGTAGAAAAATTTCCAAATAAACCGCCAAAACCTTCAAAGAGAGAGGTCAATCTCGCTGTTTGTATCTTGTTTAATGGCGATTCAGTAGTCATTACAAAAAATTCAAATAGCGGATTGCTCGCCAATTTATGGGGATTTCCAATCGTCGAACGCCAGGATGTGGGGGCTGAGACGACTGAAATAGCTAGATGGCTAGAAGAAAATTACGGAATTTATGGGAAGTGCATCCACAAAGTAGAAGGTAAGACACATATTTTTACGCATCTTAAATGGAAGCCCATCTTGTATTTTTTCTACGTAAATGATAAGATTTCAATTGAATTTCCCATTTGTGAATGGACGACGCTTGAAGGCTTGAAAGATAAGGCATTACCCACTGCCTTCACAAAGCAGATTGACTCTATAAAAGCTGGTTTTGACGCAATTAAAAATATGAAGTCCGAGGAATAATATGGCATTCGAACGCGCTACAGCGGAAGTTTTGTATCCGCTCGCCTTGAAGGACACTGCAAGAAATTACTTTGTTTGTTATTCAATTAACAATCACCAAAGCTATGCGGCCGTTTGGCAACTGAAGGATGGTGAGAAACCGATCATCGGCGTTTTTTTAAGAAAAACAGGCATCATACAAATTGTCTGTGAACCGGGATTGATTATTGAACCTTATAAAGAGGACCTCGAATCGCTACTTGAGAGAACACCTTGGAAACAAGCCATTGTGACGACGCCACTTAAGACGCTCATTCATTCCATGAAAGTTGAAACATATAGCCATGAAGGCGCTTTTATCGCCGCTTGTTCGCCAGAGCAATACCGGCCAAGTGATAGAGGTGATGTGCTTGAAATAAAAAAACTAACTTTAGATGATCTGGATGCAGTCATCGAAATATACTTAGAAGTGTTCAAAGGTTTTGCAAGCTATGGCTACATGGTGGAAAAACTCTCTTCTGGACGCGGGCGTGCAATAGGTGGCTTTATAGACGGCAGGCTGGTGACCGTTTGCCAATCGGATTATGAATCAAGCAATATGGCACTCATAGTTGGCGTTGCCACACGTATGGATGTTCAAGGCAAGGGTTATGGCAGAGCGTGTTTAGAAAACCTTTGTAACCAGTTGATTCTTAATGAAAAAAAGACGCTCTACTTACAATATGACGCACCTATTTCCGGTGCGCTTTATAAAAGCTTAGGATTTGAAAGAGTCGAACAAATATTCCACGTTGAAAAAATTGAAGAGGTCAATCGATGAAAGTACTGTTATTATATAACCCTAAATCTGGCACAAGAAGTTTTCATGCGCAACTTGATTATGTCATTGAGCGCTTTCAAAATGAAGGGATGCAGGTCGTTCCTTACAGAATGAAAGATATGAGTTTGTTGGAAGATTACATGAAGAAACTCGACTTCTCCACCTACAGAAAAATCATAATCTCAGGTGGCGATGGTACAGTCCATCAGGTTGTCAATTTGATGATGCGCCTCAATATCAAGTGCCCAATTGCAATCTTCCCATCAGGTACAGCAAATGACTTTGCCCAGTATTTTGAAATCCCTAAAGATATTGAAGGCATGACCGACGTTGCGCTGAGCGATTCCTATATGCCTTGTGATCTCGGTAAGGTCAACGATGACTATTTTATTAATGTTGCAAGCTTTGGCAACCTCGTCGACATCAGTCAACGGGTCAATGAACAGACGAAGAACGTCCTCGGCGTCTTGGCGTATTACATCAAAGGCATCGAGGAAATTCCAAAGATCAGAGCATTTCATGCGACGATCAAAGTCGATGACTTAGTCATTGAGGAGCAGATTTATTTTGTGTTGATTATGAATGGTCGCTCTGCAGGCGGGTTTAGAAAACTTGCACCTTTT
Organism: Peptostreptococcales bacterium; assembly: GCA_038246775.1. Taxonomy (GTDB): domain Bacteria; phylum Bacillota; class Clostridia; order Peptostreptococcales; family Acidaminobacteraceae; genus Fusibacter_C. Next base: position 2,623 of record JBBRVO010000047.1, read on the forward strand.
TCTGACATAGCAGATGGTCTGCTAGACGTCATCATTTTTAAAAAATGTCCGATCCTCGAGCTTATGCCGCTCCTTATTCAAGTTTGGAACGGTGAGCATCCAAATAGCGACTACATCCAGTATAATCAGACAAAGCACGTTTCTGTATCCTGTGAAGAAGACATCACCTCAGATCTGGATGGTGAGACTGGGCCTCAGTTACCCCTTAGTATCGAAGTTGTACAGGGGTGTATCGAAGTCAATGCACTGATTCGAAGATAAGATAGACACACGCATTTAGAAATTAATTTCTAAATGCGTTTTTTATTGATGATACTTGGGTAAAAGACTAGAAAGTATTGAAAATATTGGAGGCGAGTTGTTATGAAGATAGGGTTGGTTGGTTTAGGCAAAATGGGATATGCTCTGGCACTAAATATGAGAGACTGCGGCGTAGAAGTATTCGCCACCAATAGGTCGCTAGATAAAGTAGAGGCAATCATTAAAGAGGGCGTTCATGGCGTCTATGATCTCGAATCGCTCGTCAAGTCATTTGGCGATGAAAGACGTGTCATTTGGCTGATGGTACCATCTGGCGCACCCGTAGATGCAATGATTGAATCGCTGATACCTCTGCTGAGTCCGTCCGACATTATCATCGATGGTGGGAATTCATATTATAAAGACACGGTGCTTAGATATGAAAAACTTAAGCAAATCGGTATTGACTATGTGGATGTTGGAACGAGTGGTGGCATCAGTGGTGCTAGAAATGGGGCGTGTTTGATGGTCGGTGGCGATCGGGATGCGGTTGATTACATTGAACCAATACTAGAAAAAATATCAATTGAACAAGGCTATGGGTATTTTGGTGCAACTGGAAGTGGCCATTATGTGAAGATGATTCACAATGGCATTGAGTACGGCATGATGCAAGCCATTGGCGAGGGCTTCGACATCTTAAAAGCGTCACAATATGACCTTGATTTTGAACTTGTTTCAAAAGTTTGGAGCAATGGTTCCATAATAGAAGGGCTATTAATGCGTCTGATGCATGAAGCATTTAGAGAAGATGCGAACCTAGATGGTATCTTGGGAAGAGTAGATGCATCCGGGGAAGCGGACTGGACACTAGAAGAAGCCATCCGGCTTAAAGTCTCGGCACCCGTCATCACCCAGTCGTTATTTGCACGCTATAAATCAAAGGACGATGCGCGTTTTAGTGAAAAAACAGTTGCCGCAATGCGCAATCAATTTGGCGGACATAAAGTTTACAAGTCATAATTTAGGGGCGATATCATGCTAGTGACACTATTTGGAGCAACCGGAGATTTGACGACTAAAAAGCTAATTCCCGCGCTCTATAGATTATATGAAGAAGAGCAATTATTAGAGCCATTTACGATTGTCTGTATTGGCAGACGATTTTATGAAACGCAAGTCTTTGTGGATGAAATACGCGGCAAGATTGAGGGCCTCTATCCAAAATGGGCATCGTTTGCACAAAATTTGCATTATTATACCATGGATTTTTCCATAGAATCGGGTTTTGAGGCTTTCAAAGTTTATATTGAAGACTTGAAGTTGCCTCTATATGGTGAGAAAATCTTCTATTTGGCAACCGCACCGCACTATTTTCCGATCATTGCGCATGCTTTGATTGAGCAAAAAATGATTATTCGCGGTGACATGAGGTCTAAGATCGTCTTTGAAAAACCTTTCGGTGAAGATCTGGAAACGGCAAAGTCATACAATCGTTTGCTTTTGGAATCCATTGAAGAATCTCAAGTGTACCGGATTGACCACTATCTAGGAAAAGAAATGCTTCAGAATATTTTAACACTACGCTTTGCCAACAAGATATTCGAAAGCATCTGGAACCATGAAAATATTGAGAGCATACGCATCGTGGCACTGGAATCGGAAACGGTTAAACAGCGCGGTGGTTATTATGACCATTCTGGTGCACTGAAAGATATGGTGCAAAATCACTTGTTTCAGACGCTTGCCCTTGTTGCAATGGACCCCCCAATGGGGCTCAATGACACGTTGATTAAAAACGAAAAGGTAAAAGTGTTCGAAAGCCTTCAAATTAGCGAGGAAATAGTCTTTGGACAATATGAGGGTTATCTAACGGAAAAGGATATTCCCGATGACTCAAAGACGGAGACGTTTGTGGCGCTTAAAGCTTATATTAAAAATCAGCGCTGGCGCAACACGCCATTTTACCTGATCACGGGCAAAAAAATGTCTCAGAAACATTCCGAGATTTTAGTAACATTCAAAGATTCTGAGTGTTTTTTTGAAAAAGGACAGCCTGAAAAAAACACATTGAAGATAGAGATTTTCCCGCGAGAGGGTATTGTCCTGCAGTTCAATGGTAAAGCGCCAGGTCTTCAGGCTTATACGATGCCGATGAAACTCGATTACTGTCACATGTGCAATATCGTGGGCAACTCAGCTGAAGCCTATGAAAAGCTCATTTCAGACGTAATTCATGATGATTCCGCACTATTCACGAGATGGGATGAGATAGAGAGTTCGTGGCGTATCATCGATTCTGTAAGCTATGTTAAGCGGTTTGAACCGCTCTATATTTATAAGACAGAAGAAGAAATCATGAAAGTAGTGGATGAAAAATGGGGAAATGTGAGGCCTATATGAACGATTGGATCGATGTTTCAATGGCAATTTCGCCAAGTATCATGGTATATAAAAACAAAGAGGAAAAAAAGCCACAGTTTATCGTACGCGCAACACATGAAGTGGATGGACATCATGAAAGCAGCATCTGTATGGATTTGCATACGGGCACACATATTGATATGCCAAAGCACATATTGAAAGATGGCCACACATCGGATGATTTTAAGATGAGTAGTGTCAACGGCGCTTGCGTCGTTGTCGACTTTAGCGGAGAAGGGTCTCACGAAGTCGATGATGTTTTTTTGAAGAACTTCGTCATTGAAAAAGGGGCGATCGTCCTCATAAAAACGAAAAATTCTTATGATACGTCCTTTAATTTCGAGTACGACTTTTTAAATGCCAGAGGGGCGCAGTATCTTAAAGATTGTGGTGTTAAAGCTGTGGGAATCGATGCGCTAGGCATTGAACGCAACGCACCTGGGCATCCAACGCATAACATTTTACTAGGTGCCAACATCTATATTATTGAGGGGCTGGCTCTTGCAGAAATAGAGCCTGGCGATTATAATTTTATATGTGTACCACTTAAAATAGCCGGTGTAGAAGGCCTGCCGGCCAGAGCTTTTTTAAGGCCACTTGAAACATAATTCTAAATGAGGTGAACGTATGAAAAAAATAGTATTCGGCGGTGGCTGCTTCTGGGGTATGGAAGCGTATTTCAAACGCTACGAGGGCGTATTAAAGACAGAAGTTGGCTATGCAAACGGCCAAACATTGGAACCAACTTATAAAGAAGTCTGTTCAAACACATCAGGTCATGCAGAAGTGCTTTATATCGAGTATGATCCAGATCGTATCACACTTGACACGTTACTCACACATCTTTGGAAGGTTATCGATCCCACACTGCTCAACCGACAAGGTGGCGATATTGGCTCTCAATACCGCACAGGTGTTTATTATTACGACAGTGAAGACGTTCCGGTTATTGAAGCCTCTAAGGCAGCGGAACAAGTCAAATACCAGAAGCCTATTGTCACAGAGATTGTACCGTTAGACTATTATTATCCGGCAGAAGACTACCACCAAGATTACTTAAAGAAAAATCCAGGCGGCTATTGCCATATCAAACTAGATTAAACGGTAAAATAAGTCGGTGAGCGTTCTTTAGTGCAACTAATAAAAGCCTGAAACCCAGTTTTATAATGGATTTCAAGCTTTTTTTAATTGAGGAAATTACATAATTTAAAATGGATTGAAACTATTTCATGAAAATGGCGTAAGCTGAACAATATGCCAGTGCTTAGAAATGCGCTTATTTCTTTTGTCCAAATAACTCAGTATTAATTTGAATACCCGTTTTTGTAGTGGCAAGGCCGCCGAGTGACGTTTCTCTCAGAGATGGCGGCAGCGCTTTGCCAATGCGGTACATCGCCTCAACGACTTCGTCAAAGGGAATGACACTTTTGATGCCAGCTAATGACATTTCTGCACACATGAGGGCATTGGCGGCACCCATGCCATTTCGTTTGGCACAAGGGCTTTCGACGAGGCCGGCAATCGGATCGCAGACTAGGCCCAGTAAGTTCTTGAAACACATAGCTGCAGCGTTGAATACCTGTTCCGGCGTCCCGCCCATCATATGGACCACAGCACCTGAGGCCATGGCCGAAGCCGTTCCGACTTCTGCCTGACAGCCGCCTTCGGCGCCTGCCAGCGTCGCGTTTCTCGCGACGATGGTCCCAATCATATTTGCAGCGAGTAGCCCTTGGAGCAAGTTTTCTTCGGTGAGATTGAACCGTTCTTTTGTGGTCATCAAAACGGCTGGCAAAACACCACATGAACCTGCAGTAGGCGAAGCCACTACTTTTCCCATGGAAGCGTTCACTTCCATGGTGCTGAGCGCGTACGCGACTGCTTTGGCAATCGTCTCACCGCAGACCGTACGCGAGGTATCCATGCGCTTTTTCATAAGTACGCTGTCGTTACCGATGATTTTTCCCTTAATTTTATTTTCTGTGTCATTGATGCCAGCCTGTACAGCTTGGTTCATTACTTTGAGGACCTGCTTCAAATAATCTCTAATGTAACCGTAGCTACGACCTGTTTTTTCTATTTCGAATGCGAGAGATACCTCGTCTAATGTGCGATTGTTTACATTGCAATAACTAATAATTTCATGCCCATACGCAAATTTCATGAAGCCCTCCTAATCGTAAACTTTTTCTATTAAATTGACATTGATCATACCGCTAACCCGCATCAGCTCTTCGATGACAATCCCTTCGATGCGCTCGTCGGTCTCTATGATTCCTATGGCCATCTGCCCTTTTTCTTCGCGGTAAAGTTTCATATAGGCGATATTGATGCGGTGCTCAGATAAGATGGTGGAGATCTTTGAAAGCATGCCTGTACTGTCCTTGTGGTGCGTGACAAGTGTGTTGTAATCACCCGAAAACTGAACGTCGATGCCGTTGATGGCCTTGATGACCATCTTGCCGCCCCCTATAGAGACGCCGACGATTTCCCAAAGTTCCAAGCGATTGGTCTTGGCAGATATGAGCACGGTATTCGGATGTGCCGTTTCATCTTCTGAAATTTCGAAGCGATAGTTTAAGCCTCGATTTTCAGCAATTTTAAACGCGTCTACGAGGCGTTCGTCATCGGGCTTAAGTCCGAGAAAACCGCCTAACAGCGCAATATCTGTACCGTGGCCTTTATATGTTTTTGCAAATGAGCCATAGAGTGTGAATACGACTTCAGTGATGGGCGCTTTTATGATGCTTCGAGCGGTGTATCCGATTCTACAAGCCCCAGCCGTGTGAGAACTGGATGGACCAATCATGATGGGTCCTATGATATCGAAGATGTTGTAATCTTTCATCGTGACCTCCAAGTATATATTATAAACATCATATCAAAACGCGCTAAATAATCCTATCACATAATTTCATAAGTTTATGTTAAAATTAATATATTGGGGTACAAATAAATATATGAATCATTTAAGAAAAGCGAGGGACACAAATGAAGCTTACAGAAATCAATGGCGTTGACTTTTATAGTTATTTTAAAGCAGGAGCAGAAGAAGTTCAAAAGAACAAAGATAACCTCAATGACATCAACGTTTTTCCAGTTAAAGATGGCGACACAGGTACTAACCTTGCCATCACGATGACTTCTATTGTCAACGAAGCAACCGTGACAGAAGATTTTCACGTAGTAATCAATTCCATGTCCAATGCGGCCTTTGAAAATGCAAGAGGCAATTCGGGCATTATTTTTGCGAGTTTTATCAGCGGTTTTTCCGAAGCGTGTGGGCAACTCAAATCCCTCAACTTAGAACAGTTCAGCAGCGGGGCAACGTTCGCTGTGGAAGCGGCTTATTCTGCCGTATCAGTACCTGTTGAAGGGACGATGCTCACCGTCATTCGCGAATGGGCAAACTACATAGCCACTTATCATGATAAACACCACGGTTTTGGCGATTTATTTGACGCGGCTTATGAAAAAGCGAAGCAAACACTTGAAGAAACGCCTAATATGCTGGAGATCCTTAGAAAAAATAAAGTGGTTGATTCAGGCGCAAAAGGTTTTGTGATGTTCCTTAGTGGCTTTGGAAAATTGTTTTCAGGTAGCACCAGTCAACAGGATGTTTGGACTGAAACAGATGCCCCTATTCAAGCCACTGTTGAAGACGGGCACCAAGATGCCCCAAGCTTTAGATATTGTACAGAGGTATTGCTACACGATTCAATAGATCGAAAAGCACGCATCGACACATTGATAGCGGGGTTAGGAGATTCTATGATTATCTCTGGCAATCAGCGTATGGTCAAAATTCATATCCACACAAACAGACCCGATCAAGTGACGCAAAAACTTGTTGAGAGTGGTTATAAAGTCAACAAATCTAAAGTGGACGACATGCTTTTACAGACTGAAGTTGAGCAGTCGCCCAAATCAAAAATTGCTATATTGACCGATTCTATCGCGGATTTGTCCGAGGCACAGTGCATAGACGAGCAAATCCATAGGTTGTCACTACCACTGATCGCAGATGACACCATCTATTTGGATAAATATACAGTGACTATGGATAATATTCAATCAATCCTCGATAATAGCCGCACATATCCTACAAGTTCTCAGCCAGATGTCAAACAAGTGAAGGCGAAACTAGAATGGCTACTCGGCCATTATGAACAGGTTGTGGTCATAAGTGTGGCAAGTGCATTAAGTGGGACGTATTCCGGTTGTCAACGCGCTATTTCCGAGCTTGGCGATCAAGGCAAACGCATTATGCTCATCGATTCCAAACTCAATTCAGGGGCTCAGGGGCTCATCGTTTATAATGCAGCCAAAATGGCAAATAGAGGTGAATCTGTTGAAAGTATTTTGAATAAAACCACTGAATTGATACCCAAAACGTCGATTTATGTCAGCTTAGATACTTTTGAATATGCGGTAAAAAGTGGTCGTGTGCCAAATAAAATTGGCAAGTTGTTAATGAAAATGGGCGCAAAACCGATTATGACGCTCAATAAAGAAGGAAACGGTGCTGCTTTTGGCCTTGCATTCTCCAGAAAAGCGATTGATCGCAAAATTTTTAATACCGTAAAAAAAATAGTTGTTTCAGAAGGCATAGAACAATATTCTATCGTCCATGCAAACAATCCAGTACTTGCAAAGCAGTACTGTGAGACATTTGAAGCGTTAATAGGCTTTCCACCAATTATTATGACAGACATTTCAGCCATTACCACGATTCATGCGGGTATTGGATCCGTTGCAATATCGCTAATTAGGAGGTAAACGATATGATTTTAGAAACACTCGTTGTGGTTTTTATCTATTTTGTTGGATTTTTTATTTTGGGCACGGCAATTAAGAATAATAGCATCGTGGATCAAGCATGGGGGATCGGCTTTGTACTTATTGCCTTCTATTCCATGTTTAGACTAGGCAACTTTGATCAGGTTTCGTTGCTGACGACGCTTCTAGTGGCGCTATGGGGGCTGAGGCTTTTTTATCACATCATGAAGCGAAATTTTGGCAAACCAGAGGATTTCAGATATGCTAATATGCGAAAAGATTGGGGAAAATCGGTTGTGGTTAGAAGCTTCTTCCAAGTCTATATGCTTCAAGGAGGGCTAATGATGCTCATCGCTTTCCCAGTGGTTTTGATTCATGAGCAAGTGGATAAATCAATAACCCTTTTGACACTGATTGGTGCAGCTATATGGCTCATTGGATATTTTTTCGAAGTGGTGGGCGATGCACAGTTAAGGGCATTTAAACAAAATCCTGAAAATAAAGGCAAGTTGATGACGATAGGCTTGTGGGCTTACACGAGACATCCTAACTATTTCGGTGAGGCGGTCATGTGGTGGGGCATATTTGTCATTGCACTCTCAGCTGGCACATCATTCATCAGCATTGTCAGTCCAATCGTGATAACGTTTTTATTGGTCTTCGTCTCTGGTGTTCCGTTACTTGAAAAAGCCATGGTTGGACGACCTGGTTACGAAGAATATGTAAAGAAAACGAACAAATTTATACCGTGGCTACCCAAATAAGGGATAGGTTATTATAAAAAAAGAGAATCCGCGCAATCGGATTCTCTTTGTGAGTTAAATGATTTTATTGGTCCATTCTTCAAGGTTCCAAACATCGGTTACGATGTCATTATAGAATTCAGGTTCGTGGGATATGAGTAAAATCGTGCCTTTAAAAGCTTGCAAAGCTCTTTTTAGCTCCGCTTTTGCTTCTACGTCCAGGTGGTTGGTGGGCTCATCCAGTACCAGGAAGTTGGTTTCTTTGTTGATGAGTTTACAGAGCCTAACTTTCGCTTGTTCACCGCCACTTAAGACGACGACCTTACTTTCGATGTGCTGATTGGTCAAACCGCATTTTGCAAGTGCCGAGCGGACTTCATATTGTGTATAGGATTGAAAATCCTGCCAAAACTCTTCAATACACGTGTTGTAATTCGCTTCTTTGATCTCTTGCTCAAAGTAGCCAATGTGTAGAAACTCACCTGTTTCAACAGATCCTGAGAGGCTCTTAATCTCGCCTAGGACACTTCTGAGCAAAGTCGTCTTACCAAGACCATTGGCGCCAGTAATGGCGATTTTTTGACCACGCTCTAATCGGAGGCTCATGGGGCGACACAGTTCTTCTTCATAGCCGATAACCAAATCTTTCGCTTGGAAAATGAGCTTACCTGAAGTTCTGGCGACTTTAAAGTTGAATTCTGGTTTTGGCTTCTCTCTAACGCGTTCAATCCGGTCCATCTTGTCGAGCTTCTTCTGACGTGACATGGCCATGTTTCTAGTCGCTACACGCGCTTTATTGCGATTGACGAAATCTTCAAGATCGTTGATTTCTTGCTGTTGCTGTTTGTAAGCGGAAGCCACTTGCTTTTTCTTCGCCTCAAAGATGCGTTGGAAATTTTCATAATCGCCGACGTACCGATTGAGTTCTTTGTTGTCCATGTGATAAATTAAGTTCACGACGCTATTTAAGAAAGTAATGTCATGTGAAATGAGAATAAAGGCATTTTCATAATCGAGCAGGTATTTTTTCAACCATTCGATGTGTTCTTCATCAAGGTAGTTCGTGGGCTCATCCAGTAACAGGATATCCGGCTTTTCTAGCAAGAGTTTTGCTAAAAGTACTTTTGTCCGTTGACCACCACTTAAACTATCTACGGTCTTATCAAGTCCAACATCGAGGAGTCCGAGACCACGCGCGACGTCGTTAACTTTGGCATCGATGATGTAAAAGTCGTTGTGATTGAGGATATCCTGGATTGTACCGACGTCATCCATGAGAACATCGAGTTCTTCCGGTGTGACATCGCCCATGCGCATATACATATCGTTCATTTCCGCTTCAAGATCGAAAAGATATTTGTAAGCGTCTTCTAGAACCGATTTGATGGGCGTGCCTTTTTCAAGGGCAGTATGTTGGTCTAAATAGCCTGAACGCACGCGTTTCGACCAATCCACCATACCCTCGTCTGGTTCGAGTTTATGTGTGATGATGTTCATGAATGTCGATTTACCTTCGCCGTTGGCGCCGATGAGTCCGATATGCTCACCTTTTAATAGTCTGAATGAAACGTTGTTGAAAATGGCGCGATCGCCAAAACCATGACTCAAATTTTTAACGGTTAAAATGCTCATTTTGCTCCCCTTCTATAAATAACCACGATTTTTACGTGTTTTATTACTTTACAATCCTTTGATATTATATAATAAAATCAAGTAAAAAGGCAAAAATAATAATGTTAAATTTTGAGGTGCTTGAAATGGATGACAAAAAACACATGAAGGTGACGCAAATAACGGCCATTGATAAACTTGCGTATTTACATGCCTTTGAAATTGGCTACACGGATAAAAAGGGTGGGAATCGAAAATGGGAGCTCGTTTCACGAGAATCCATAAGTAGACTGCAAGCTGAAATCTTTGAAGGCAAGGTGTTTAGCGACGGCGTCATGGTCTTTGCAACCAATCGCGAGAAGACGCACGTCGTCATGCTGAGGGAATTTAGAGTTTCGGCAGGACATGACATCTACATGCTCCCTGCAGGGCTTTCGGATGGTGATGAACCCCTTGAAGTGACAAGTAGGAGGGAATTCAAAGAAGAAACGGGCATGGATTTTGAATATGTAGCAAAGGCGCCGCCGAGGTATGCGTCAGTGGGCATCACGAACGAGCGCGTCGAAATTGCTTTTGGATATTATTCTGGCAGTCCTTCCACGGCGTTTCAATGCGACAATGAAGACGCAGATATTTTGTTAGTGGACCGTGACATGGCGCAGCAAATCCTTTCAAATGAAGATATTTCAGTGCGATCGGCGCTGCTACTTGAGCATTTTTTTAACTTAAACGATTTTTTAAAATGAATTTAGAGGGGGCGTTAAGGTGAAAACAACAAAAATGATGACGGGAAACCAAGCTGTGGCCAGAGGTTTTTATGAGGCCGGTGGCCATGTAGCCGCAAGTTATCCCGGATCTCCAACGGTAGAAATGTTGGAGACCATTAAGCATGACTATCCTGAAATATATGCCGAGTTTTCAGTCAATGAAAAAGTAGCACTTGAAGTTTGTATCGGCAGTTCTATGGCGGGTGCAAGGAGTATCGTATCCATGAAACACGTGGGTGTGAATGTAGCAGCCGATCCTCTCATGACGTTTACACAGACAAAAATAAAAGGTGGATTTTTACTGATGTCTGGTGATGATCCGGGTATGGCGAGTTCGCAAAATGAACAAGACAACCGTCTTTTGGCCAAATTTGCTAATATGCCCATCTTTGATCCCTCTGATTCTCAAGAGGCCAAGGACTTTACAAAACTCGGGATTGAGATTAGCGAGCGCTATGAAACACCTGTAATGCTGCGTATTACCTCGCGAATTTGTCATAGCCGAACACCTGTTGTATGGTCTGAGCGAGAGGAAATGCCGATTGCAGGATTCCAAAAAAGCCCAACTGATTTTGGCATGATTCCCCCGAACACCTTTGACAAGCAGTATCATATGAAAGCGCGTATCAAAAATCTAGAAAAGGACCTTGATGCACTGGGTATCAATCAATACGAGCCATTTAATGGGGCTGACTTTTTAGTCGTCACATCGGGCTTACCTTATCAAAATTTAAAAGAACTGAGTGCGCCAGTGAGCCTCTACAAACTTGGCATTGTATATCCACTTCCATTGGAACACCTATTTGAACTCTCAAAGTCATATAAACAAGTTCTCGTTATCGAAGAGATGATGCCTTTTATTGAAGATCAGCTCAAATTGGCAGGCATTATCTGTGAAGGAAAAAAATATTTTTCATTTACTGGTGAACTCGATGTTGCTGATATAGAAAAGGGTTTGATTGAGGCAGGGGTTGTCATTAAAACGGATGGCAAACGACTTGAAAGTCATTTAAATAATGCGGCCCTAGATAAGGCACCTCTTGATAAAGACATTATGGGCAGACTGCCTATGTTCTGTTCCGGATGCCCACACAGACCGGTATTCGATATTTTGAAAAAAACGAAAAAGACCGTTATTGGTGATATTGGCTGCTATTCCATGGGCATACTCTATCCACTTGAAGTGCTCGACTCTATTATCAGCATGGGCGCGTCACTTGGTATGATTAAGGGCATGAAAAAAGCACAAAGGCTCGCTGGGAACAACGCACCACTTATTTCGGTTATCGGGGATGGCACGTTCTATCACTCGGGGATGACTGGTCTAATGAATTTGCTCCATCAATATGACCCCACGGACAATATGACCGTCATCATCCTCAACAATGGCACAACGGCCATGACTGGTGGGCAACCCAATGCAAGTTCGTCGGCCTATAAAGATGGCAGTGACATGCACGTAGACCTCACTAAGCTCATAGAAACCATGGGATTTGAGCGCATTCGCGTCGTCGATCAGTTTAATTATAAAGAGGCAAAGAAAACCATAGACGCAGAAATTTTGCACGAGGGACTTAGTATTGTCATTACCACACGTCCATGTGCCTTAAAATTCAAAATAAAATCACCCAATTTCTATGTGGACCCTAAGATTTGTATTGGCTGTAGAAGCTGTGTTAAAACCAATTGTCCGCCAATTCACATGAAAGCCTATGCGGGCATCGAGAAGTTAAAATCTTCGATTGACGCATCTATGTGTGTAGGGTGCTCTGTTTGTTCTCAGGTTTGTCCAGTAGGTGCCATCAAAAAAAGAGAGGTAACCAGCCATGAATAAAGAGATGATAAATATTATATTAGCAGGTGTAGGTGGACAAGGTCTTGTACTTCTGACAGATATGCTTTGTGAAGCGGGCTATCGCGGCGGATATGACGTAAAGAGCAATGATGTCGTCGGTCTTTCACAGCGCGGTGGGAAAGTATGGGGCAGTGTAAGACTAGGCACGAAAGTACACTCTCCAAATGTCAGAAAGGGTGAAGCTGACTATATATTGGCACTTGAACCACTTGAAGGCTTAAGATGGCAGTCTTACCTTAAAAAAGGTGGTAAACTTTTTACGAGCACCTCAGAAATCTATCCGGTGTTCGCTATTGGAGAGCAGGCAGACTACCCACATGATTTGCAGCATCATGTCAGATCAGATATCGACTTTATAAATCACGATATCCAATCACTCAGTTTGAAACTTGGCACAACGAAAGTGACCAACGTCATGATGATGGGTCTACTTGCTCGACAGTTAGATATCTCCGGTGAAATATGGGAAGCGGTGATCCGAGAAACCGTTCCTGAAAAATTTATCGACGAGAACTTAAAGGCCTTTCAGCGCGGCATGTCACTATAATATTAGAATGAGATGAAACAGATATTACTTGCAATCATAGCAAAAAACATGTATAGTAGACTAATTGTGTCGAAATAATAATAGGTGTTTTTTTTGTTCTATGATATAATAAAGTGTTTGATAGACACCTATTTGAACTATACAAGACTTTGGGACTTGTTCCCGACCTTGTTTAAGATATATTTATGAGAGGAATTATAATTAATGGAAAAGAGTTTATTTACTGAATTAAACTGCTCAAAAGAAATTTTGAAAGCTGTTGAAGATATGGGCTTTGAGGAAACAACGCCTATACAAGCAATGGCTATACCCGTCGCTTTAGCGGGTAAGGACCTTGTAGGACAGGCGCAAACTGGAACAGGAAAGACAGCAGCATTTGCCATTCCTATGTTGGAAAAAATCGATTTGAATAACCGCAATGTGCAAGCTTTGGTACTTTGTCCGACGCGTGAACTCGCTGTTCAAATTTCGGAAGAAGTCAATCGCATTGGCAAGTACATGAAAGGTCTTCATATCTTACCTATCTACGGTGGACAAGATATCGAAAGACAAATCAGAGGCATCAAGTCAGGTGCTCAAGTCATCATCGGTACTCCGGGCCGTGTGCTTGACCACTTAAGACGTAAAACGTTGAAGTTGGCCAATCTTCAAATGCTCATTCTTGATGAAGCAGATGAGATGCTTAACATGGGCTTCAGAGAAGACATTGAACTCGTCATCGAAGAAGTGGATCATCCGATTCAAACGATGTTATTCTCTGCAACTATGCCAAAAGAGATTCTAAACATCATCAACAAATACCAAAAAGACCCACAAATATTAAAAGTGACGCATACACAATTATCTGCACCAAATATTGAACAAGTGTATCTCGAGATGAAAGATCGCGACAAAATGGAAATTTTAACGCGTCTTATCGACATTTACAACTATAAATTGTCAATTGTCTTCTGTAACACGAAAAAGCGCGTCGATGAAGTGACAGATATGCTTCAAGCACGTGGCTATATGTGTGACAAGATTCATGGCGACATGAAGCAAACCCTAAGAATGAATGTTATCAGCAAGTTCAAACGCGGTGATATCGAGATTCTCGTGGCGACAGACGTTGCAGCACGTGGTCTTGATATTGACAATGTAGAAGCTGTATTCAATTACGATATGCCAACACATGAAGAATATTACGTTCACCGTATTGGTAGAACGGGCCGTGCTGGTAAAGAAGGTATTTCATTTACGTTTATCACTTCAAGA
>JBBRVO010000048.1:0-16679 GCA_038246775.1 Peptostreptococcales bacterium
CCTGAGTTGGTACAACCTGTCATTAAGATTAAAAGGGCAACTAAAGTGGTTAATGCGCGTATATTAAGTTTCATAGCGTCCTCGCTTCATTTTATTTTTGTGGTGACAACCTATTCTGCACGAACATTAATTCTACATCTAATCAATAATTCTACATTATAGTTATTAACTCCTTTTTTTTGACGAAAATTTACTCATGCGCTTCATCTATTGCGCGATCATGGAGTGGCTTTACAACGTTTTTCCATTGCAAATAGTAAGGGATATCTATAAATACAATACTGGCCAATAGAATGCCTGCAAAGATCAATCGTTTTTCATTTAAAAATATAATGAACGCCAATATGGCCAAATTTAAAATTGAAAGAGACAAAACGCTGGCACTGAAATTGATGGGTTTGGAAAGTCTAATGCGATCTTCTGCTGCTGCCTTTCCATAGCATGTCGTGTGGTATTTTCTAAAATGAATCCCCATTGATTTGCATAGTGTCAACGTGTCGCTTGACTCTATGGCCTCTGAACAATAATCACATAATAGGTCATTTGATTTCATGCCTGCTCCTTTTTCACATATAATTGTAAAACTTATAATCATTCCTTCTTTTTTTACGAACCTGTAGCCTTTATGATTACATACCATTAGCGACCTGTCAACGCCACATTTGAGGATATTTCCATACACGCCTAATTATGAAAGGATTGAAATAATCTCTGAAAGGTGATATGCTATGAGCGGTAAACCCTAAAGATAGAAGAGCTTATAAAAATAGGCTCTTTTTTAGTGATAAAGAAAGGTCAAAAAATGATAAAAATTGAAAATTTCTCTTACTCATTTCCGCAAAAAGATTTATACAACAAGATAGCATTTACCCTTGAAGAAGGCCAGCACTGTGCGTTTATTGGCACAAGTGGCAGTGGCAAAAGCACTTTGGTAGACATCCTAATGGACCCTGAGCGCTTTATGTACGATGGGACTTTGGAAATGGACCCACAATGTAGAATCGGCTATGTTAGCCAATTTTCACAACTGGATAAGTCACAAGAAACCACAGTATTTGAGTTCATCGCCGACGCCTATCTCCATCTTCAGAATGAGATCCACACAATCGGTATTGCAATGGAAACCGAAGCCAATATCGAGCCATTGCTTGAAAAGTATCAACTCGCTTTAGATGCTTTTGACGCCATAGGTGGAGACGCCTTCGAGAGTGATATCAACAAAAAACTCAATCTTGCCAACCTTTACAAACTCAAAGATCAAAAGGTTTCCGATCTCAGTGGTGGAGAATTTAAACTGATTCAAGTTATAAAAGAAATGCTCAACACTCCAGACCTGATGATCATGGATGAACCCGATGTATTTTTAGACTTTGAAAACCTCAATGCGCTAAAAGATCTAATCAATAGCCACAACGGCATCTTGCTCGTCATCACGCATAATCGTTATTTGCTCAACCACTGCTTCAATAAAATTATTCACCTTGAAAATAAAGAGCTTCAAGAGTTTGACGGCAGTTATATTGAATACAACTTCTCCCTATTACAGAAAAAAATAGAGCTTCAGGAGCTGTCAACCGCTGATACTGAAGAAATTGAGCGCTATGACACGATTATCAGACAACTTAGATACATCGCAACCAATAACACGGAAGCATCAAGAGGCAAAGCACTAAAAGCGAGGGTTAGGAATCAGGAGCGTATGGAAGCCCGCAGAATCAAAGCGCCTTTTGTTGAGATCAAGCAGCCAGCCATCCACTTTGAATCGGTTCCTAAACTTAAAAAAATACCTGTTGATATATCTTCCAATGAAACTGTTAATGCACAATTAGGTGATACAGTTGTGCATCCACCGCTACTAAAAGTTGCTGGGTATCATGTTGCCTTCGATGAAATGCTTCTAGAAAATGTCTCATTTGAAATCGGACCTCGGGACAAAGTTGCCATCATCGGATCAAATGGTACAGGCAAAACAACTTTACTCAGAGCCATTTATAAAAATGAAGACCCTTCTATAATACTTGACGATCATGCTAAAGTTGGTTACCTCTCTCAACTACAAGGAGAGAGTTTAGATGAATCCAACACCATCCTCGATGAGTTTTTTGAGGCGGGATTCAAATCAACCGGCGCAATAAAAAGTTATGTGATGGGTTACGGATTTGATGAAACCATCGTCGAACAAAAAATCGGCGCCTTATCAGGTGGCGAGAAAAACATCCTTCAAATCGCAAAAATAGCTTCTATGCAAACGAATCTACTTTTACTCGATGAACCGACGAGTCATCTTGATACCTATTCCCAAATCGCACTTGAAAAAGCCATAGACGCTTACAAAGGCGCTATCCTGATGATATCGCACGATTATTACACCATTATAGGCTCTATGGATTACGTCCTAATCATTGAAGATAAAACGGTAAGAAAAATGAGCATGCGCAAGTTTAGAAAGATGATTTACGAGTGCCATTTTGACAAAGATTATCTCGAGCTGGAGCAAAAGAAAAAACAGCTAGAAACCAAAATCGAATTGGCTTTGAAAGAAACCGATTTCGAGCTTGCCAAAGTGCTGTGTGAAGAACTAGAAGCCCTGATTTTGATACTATAAGCTACCCAAACAAAAGACTTAGCTGAAATCCCTTAAAAGGATGGCCGCTAAGTCTTTTTTATTTAATGTTAGCTCATGCTTCTATCGAATCGTTTTATCCAACATTATCAATCCGCTGTGATCTCAACTTTTATCGGTTGAAGACTTTTAATTAGTTCTAACAGTTCAAACAGATTTCCGGAATCCACGCGCCACTTTACATCAAGTGTATCTGGCACGTCACTTTGCGAACAATTCGTATGGAGATACACACATGCCATACCCATTTGATTAGCACCTTCGATATCCGTGGTGTGGTCGTTGCCAATAAAAAGGCACTCGCTAGGTAGCAATTTTTCCCGATCTAAAAGCACTTGGAAAAATGCTTGACTCGGCTTGGCAACTTTATACTGAGAGGATAAGTAGATGCCATCAAAGGCTTTCTTAATACCCGTCGCCTCAAGTTCATCCTTAGTAAACGATTCCTGTGCATTTGAGAGAAGAAGAACCTTGTAATCAGATGCTTTTAAGAAGTCAAGCAATTCAACGGCCCCTTGATAAGGCCGTACATAATAAAGTGAGAGCATTCTAAAAAATTTCGCCGTTTCATACAGACCTTGCTTGGTCACTTTTGCATGTTTTGCCTTATAAAGATGTTTAAAGACTTTCAATAAATCAATATCCGGAAAATCTATCCCCTTAGCTCGCCTTTTATCAAGAAGTAATTCTACTTGGCTCTGGTAGCTTTCTTTCAGCGCATCAGCAGTATAATGAGCACCTCTCGTGCCATATAAATAGGCCATTTTTTCCCACAGAAACATTTGGCTCTCATCGGTGTGAATGTCTAGTAGCGTGCCATATAGATCAAATATAATTGCTTTATACATACTCATTCTCCTTCTTATTTAAACACCTTTACTGCACCAGTGTCGTTTAAGTGTTTTAAAAGCGATAACGTGATTGGGAATCCAAATAGCCCAATGACCCCAAATAAATTGGCACCGATGAACATACACATGAGGGTCACCACAGGTTGAAGCCCCAGCTGACTGCCAACAATCTTTGGCTCTAGGATGTTTCTTACAATTGTGACAAACACATAGACGACCAGTAGCCCTATACCCAGTTTATAATCACCCTGTATAAATGAAATAATGGTCCAAGGAATCATGACACCACCGGTTCCTAGAATTGGCAAGATGTCAAACATGGCGATGATGAATGCGATAAAAAGCGCATTGGGAACACTAATAATGGATAGACCTACCGATAGTTCTATGAAAGTTATGGACATTATGAGTGCATAAGAGCGAATCACTATAAACAAAGTATCAACCAAATAATGCTTGATGCGCATTAACAACTCATGACCGCTGCCCGTAAATTGTCTTTGAATGAATTGAGATAGCGCTTCATAATCACTTGCGATAAAGAAAGTCGAGATCACCATGATCAAAAATCTAATTAAAAAACCTGGGAGCGTTGTTGCTACACCCGAAATCGTACCCACCAAAGATAAAGAAATCTTGGAAACATTATCGCCAATGGAATTTACAAATTGATCAAAGCCATTAGTAATCACGGTTACAAGTGCAGGGTCCAATCTGAAAATCGCAGCCTCAATCGCATCAAAACGCTTTAACAAAAAGGGCGCTAAGTGCGTTTCATATAACGCTGGTAGACCTGAGATAATTTCGGTCATCACTGCGATAATTTTGATTCCCGTCAAGGATATTATGATGCCAATCGTCGAGTAAAAAACCAAGACAAAGACGATGGAAACGAGCTTTTTGGGTAATCTGAGTTTTTGAGCGACAAATCTTGATGGCTTTTTAAGCAAATACGCAATGCCCAAGGCAAATACAAATGGGCTCACGAGTCCTAGTGCGTATTTGAATAATATAAAGACAATCAACATAATCAATACAATGTACATTGAGTTCACAATGAATTTCTTTTTTCTGTCATATTGATTATCCATAAAGCCTCCGTTTATAGTTGTTTTCTATGATACTCATTGTTTTCTATGATACTCATTGTTTTCTATGATACTCATTATTTTATCTCAAATCACAACTGACGTCAATTTTACGTATCATCCATTCTTTAACTATTACTATTATTATATTTTCAGATTATTTTCAGTAATACATGATATATTAGTATCAAAACGAATGATTTAATATGAGGAGGCAACACTATGAAATTTCTAATAAAAGCAACCTATCTTTTAAGTCCACTCATATTAGTGGCTATGATCATGGCAAATCATACGAGCAAATATGCAAATTTGAACTATTTGCTGCCAATGATTTTGGGCGTCTTTAGCTACACATGGCTGTTATGGCAATTTATTCTGAGCGCTCGTCCTAAGTTGATCGAAAGACCTTTTGGTCTTGATAAAATATATCGTTTTCACGGCATCATTGCACTGGTTGCAATAGGCATGATTCTCCTTCACAAAAGTTTATTTGAAATGCTTTTTTCTGAGACAGTAATCACGCAGTTAGGTAGCATTGCACTGGTTTTATTTATAGGTGTCAGTGGCCTTTCATTACTCTTTATGTCCCCTCGACTCTTAAAAAAAGTGCCTTATTTTAGTAGCATCATCAAGATTATTAACACAATCAAGATTATTACGTTTGAACGTATCAAACTCGTTCATAACCTGACTTTTATTGCACTCTTATTTATGCAAGTACATGTTCTTTTTTCCAGTTCTGCACAGAGCAGCCCGCTCATTTTTACGACCTACATGCTCTATTTTTTTACAGCCGTTGGTTTTTATATTTACCACAAAGTTATTAAACCATGGTTCTTGGAAGATAAGAAGTACTCAGTTGTATCCGTCCATCAAGAAACAAGAGATACTTGGACCATCGCGTTAGCACCTAAACACGGTGAGGTCATTAAATATCACCCCGGTCAGTTTGGTTTTTTTAAAATTTCATCAGTAGGTATCAAAGCGGAAGAGCATCCGTTTTCAATTTCTTCTTCACCACTAAATCGCTCACAGATCACTATTACAGTGAAAGCACTTGGCGATTTTACGAACAAAGTCAAACATCTGAAAATTGGAGATTCCGTCACAGTTGATGGGCCTTATGGCAAGTTCAGTTATGTCGATTACAAGAAAGAAAAAGCCACCGTTTTTGTGGCAGGTGGCGTGGGCATTACGCCTGTTTTAAGTATGGTCAACCATATGAAAGATAATGATGCACAAAGACATGTCTTGCTCATTTGGTCCGTTAAGAAAAAAGAAGATTTGATTCAGCTAGCAGACCTTCAAACATTAAAAAATCACATGCCAAACTTCACGTTCATCCCCGTTGTATCCAGCGATGACACGTGGGTTGGCGAGAGTGGACGGCTTGACTATGACAAGATGAAAACTTGGACCTCTCAACCTCATTTTCAAACTCAAAATACGGGCTATTTTGTCTGTGGTCCAGAAAATTTGATGCAAATGGCCATAAGCAGTCTTAAAAAGCTTGGTATTGAAAAAAATCAGATTCATTATGAGCAGTTTACGGTATAGGTAAAATAGTTTCAATTATTTTTAAGCTTTCATTTTATTTTCAGACAAACCTTATAAACTAAACTCATAAACAAAAACAGAACACATCGCAATTAACTAAGTGTTCATTTATATGAGGAGGAAAGTTTATGAAAAATAAGAACGGTTTAAAAGTCGCTTTAAGTATAGTCAGTATAGGCATCCTATTTTTTACAATTTATCAATTTGCATTTGCTTCAACTTTTGGAGGCAGCTCATTTTTCAGATCCGATCCATCATCAAATGCAATCAACATATCACAAGTTGCAAAGTCAAATAATAACTTAGTGCAAACGGCATCCAGTTCAAATGGAGCAATCACGTTTACAGCCTCTGAACTCACGCAATATAATGGCATGAATGGCAATCCTGCTTATGTTGCAGTAGATGGCATCGTCTATGACATGACAAAAATTGGACAATGGAAAAATGGACAACATCAAGGCCTTTCAGCAGGTCAAGATCTTTCTGCAGCCTTTGCAGGGTCACCACATACAAAAGCGATATTAGACCAGTCACCAATAGTTGGCGCATTCGTCACAGAAAAAGCAGCCACAAAAGTGGTGGACAGCGTTACGTCAGCCACAGTTCCAGATGCAAGTAACAACACGATAAGTCAAGCAGCCTCATCAAATACTGGTCTCATTTCACTGACACAAACGGCGACGACGCCTTCACAAACATGGACACTTAAAAAGCTATCAACCTATAATGGCATGAATGGCAACCCTGCTTATATTGCAGTAAATGGTACAATATACAATGTCACTAACATTGGCACATGGACCAGTGGCGTACATCACGGCATACACGCAGGAGCAGATGTTACCTCTTTCTTTGCAACGTCTCCGCACTCTGCTTCATTGCTTAATCAAGTACCAGTAGTTGGTAAAATAGGTGGTACAATTACTAACACAACAAGCGCACCATCTAGCAGTACCTCTGGATTAATTTCTGGAGACTATGATGATGATCATGATCAATCAGACGATCATGACGATGAAGATGGCGATGATTGATTATCGTAAATAATATGAAACTTTTAGGAGATTAATATGCTGCTTTTACTCGCTGAAGACGATCCCAAAATTGCAAAATTGTTGATCCATCTTTTTAGAAAAGATGGCTATCAAATAGATCATGCAAAAGATGGGTCAGAGGCTCTCCTCTATACAGAAAGCAATCAATACGACATCGTACTTTTGGATTGGATGATGCCCGAAAAATCAGGATTAGAAGTTTGTGAAACCCTTAGAAACCGCCATTTTAATGGCGGTATTCTGATGTTAACTGCTAAAGATACACTTGATGATAAAATTACTGGTCTTGAAAATGGTGCAGATGATTATCTCGTCAAACCCTTCGAATATAAAGAACTCCTTGCACGCGTAAAGGCGCTTTCTCGAAGAAGTCTCCATAAATTAAATGAAGATCTGCTGATAATCGGTGATTATACACTTGATCGAACACATAAAAGTGTCCTTTATCAATCAACTGACTTAGCCCTTTCAAATCGAGAATACCAACTGCTTAGTTTGCTGCTTGAAAATAACCGCCAAGTCGTTCCAAGGGATACTATCATAGACCGGGTCTGGGGACTCGATTTAGACATCACTCAGAACAATCTTGATGCTTTTATAAAATTGCTTAGAAAAAAAATTGAAAAATCAACCAAAGACTCAATCATCCTAAACGTTCGAGGGATTGGATACAAAGTGGAGGTATAGATGTTTAAGCGCTTACAATTAAAAATGACCCTCTACTATTCATTAATTCTAATCACTGTATTGGCCGCCACAAATTTGAGCATTTATTATGTCATGGTCAACTATAACAATTATCAGATGTCTACTGAAATTAGCCGTATGCTAGATAGTATCACTGGCTCTGAGTGGCTCTATGATTCTTCAGAGGAAAATAAAAAAAATTCTGAATCTGATGCTGAAAACGACGATGCAACAAAACACTCCCTTTTACCAGCTGTAAAGGATTTGATTATCCCACAAACGCTTAAAACATTTTCAGTTTATATGATCTATGATCAAACCGGACAACTGATTACATGGAAATCTGACAACACATTAATTTTCGACAAGCTACTTAAAAAGAGTGCAGAGCTAAGCGTTTCTGAAGCGCCCAGCATCGCTACTTTATCAGAAGAACCATCGCTTTATTACCTAATGGCAAAAATGCCCCTCATCATTGAGGGACAATCGCTTGGTTACTATACTGTAGCCCGCGATGTTACCACCGCCTATCAAACCCTTAACAACCTCTCAAAAATATTGGTTATCAGCTTATTTGCAGGCGTTTTCATCGCTGCTTTACTTGGTTATCTCATCGCTGGACGTAGCTTAAAACCAGTCAAAGCGGCTTATGCCTCAAAACAAGAATTTTTAGCAAATGCTGCTCATGAACTAAAAACCCCCTTAAGTGTCATTTTGCTCTCAACAGAAACTTTAGAAGGAGAAATCAGTCCTGAATATTCGTTTCAAAAGCAAGTGGTCGCCGATATTGAAGATGAAGCACAAAAGATGAACCATCTGGTCTCGCAACTTCTTTTCTTATCGAGAACAGATAGCCAAAGCATTTCAGATACTTATGAGTATTTCAATATTTCTGAAATGATTGAAAAAGAAATAACGGCATATAACAAAATCGCACGCACTAAGGGTGTCGCCCTTACGCATTTGATCACACCTGGACTTAAAGTAAAAGGCGATCGCAAGCAACTCATCTCTGTTATATCGATTTTGCTTGATAATGCCATTAAGTATTCTAAAGAAAATGGCTCCGTCGATGTAACACTTGAAAAGAGCCATGACGCTAAGAATCAAGGGATTAAACTAACGGTCAAAGACACAGGTATTGGTATGCCCGAGGCCGAACTTAAGCACATCTTTGAAAGGTTCTATCGATTAGAATCTTCTCGTTCTAAAGAGACGGGTGGCTATGGTCTTGGACTTGCCATTGCCAAAGAAATCGTCGATCAGCACAAAGGCTCAATCCAAGTAGATAGCCTAGAAAAAGTCGGGACGACCTTTATCGTTTACATTTAGTTAGCATAAGAGCTTCGGCTCTTTTTTTTTTTGTAGAGACACTCACTACGTTAATCGCTTCATTTGACCTTTGCGATGAAACTATCGATGCACTTTATAAAAAACTAATCAACAACATGATATTAAGTACGGTTAAGATCATTGCGATGCCCCATAAAACCACTTTTGTAAATAACGTATTTTTGTGTTTCCCCATGACCTTCTCAGAAGACGTTAGGTAAATTTGTAAAAACACAGTGATCGGCAGTTGAATACTGAGTAGCATCTGGCTATATATCAGGCCGTCAAAAGGGTTTGAAATTAAAAATATTCCTATTGCAGCGATCACCAGTATCCCTATAACGCCTACTTTTGAATGTGTGTCTTTAATATTATAAGATTCTTGGAAAATACCGGCGAATATTGAACCACCCGCCATCCCAGCCGTGATAGTTGATGCGATACCTGCAAATAGAAGTGCCAAGGCGAAAATAATGGATGCGCCACTCCCTACTAATGGGGTCAGCATTTCTTTGGCTTGACCAAGTTCCGTGACCTGTATTTTGCTGTTAAAAAAAGTCGTTGCAGCAAGTATAATCATGGCACTATTGATGGCCCACCCAACGATCATAGAAAACAGTGTGTCCATAAATTCATAGGACAATTGTTTCTTTTGAATGGCTTCATCTTCTAGATTCCATTGCCTACTTTGGATGATCTCTGAATGAAGAAACAGGTTATGCGGCATGACTACAGCGCCGAGCACAGACATAACGATTACCATTGAACCATTGGGAATACTAATATGCGTCCAACCATATACGGCTTCACTCCAACTCACATTAACTAAACTTAGCTCATAGATAAACGACAACCCGATGAGGGAGACAAAACCAATAATCCATTTTTCAAGTTTATAATAAGAATTTGATAAGAGCATGTAAATAATCAAGCCCAGGATCATGACCGTCCCAATTTTAATCGGGAGTTTAAACAACAAGTTAAGAGCAATTGCGCCCCCCAAGATTTCAGCGAGTGCAGTGGAAATTGCCGCGATTACAGCAGATGATAAGATAGGTACAGAATATCTTCTCTTAATATGTCTCGTTGCCGATTCTGACAAACACTCACCGGTTACAATGCCAAGATGCGCAACGTTATGCTGTAGGACAATCAGCATTAGTGTGGAAAGAGTCACCATCCATAATAATTTATAACCGTATTCCGAACCAGCTGCTATATTTGAAGCCCAGTTGCCAGGGTCTATAAAGCCAACAGTAACCATGAGTCCTGGTCCAATATATTTGAGCATTTCTTTGATGCCCAGTTCCCTTTTGTGCGACTTGCTTTTTAAGTCTTTAAACCAATTCAAAGGTGCCTCCTCAGGTATCATTGTAAAATTTTGTTATCTATTAATTGACACCTGTCAAAACCCCAGGTAGTAACCCGGGGTTTTGCTTTAATCATATAAAGCAACCTTAAATTTTAAATCGATCCATTTCTACAGATAATTTACTAATTTCTTCATTTAAGGTCTCAATCGCTTGTCCAATCTCAGTGACTCTAGAATACTGTTCTTCAGTGGATGCGTTGATTTCTTCCGTCGAAGCTGCCGACTGTTCACTAATTGCAGCCATTGATTCTAGTGAAGCAATTAAATCATTTTTAAGCGTTTCAATTTGTCTTGTTTCTTTTATAAATACCGTGATAATGCTACCGACATTATTAACACTACCGTCTATATTATCAAATACCAAAACAGTTTCATCTAAATTCATCTGAGCCGCTTTAACTGAATTTTGTGTAACACCCACTGTTCGGCTGGTATTATCAACGACCGATACGATTTTTGCGATGATGCTGTTGATTTCTTGCGCCGATTTTGAAGATTGCTCAGCGAGTTTTCTAATCTCATCGGCAACGACAGCAAAACCTCTTCCCGCTTCACCAGCACGCGCTGCTTCGATAGAAGCATTTAGTGCCAAAAGATTCGTTTGCTCAGATATCCCGCGAATAGTATCGACAATATGTTCGATCTCTTTTGAACTCGTTGTAAGTGTGCCAACATTGTCGGCCACTTCTCCCGTATTTTTTACAGTTTCTTGGAACACGTCTTTCAAATTCATGATTTTATTTCTACCATTTTGATTGTTTGTAACCATCTGATCTGAAACAGATTTGACCTCGTCCAATTTTACAAAGATCTGGTTGATACTCGTTCCCAGTGCTTGCCCCGTTATCAATCGATCGTTAACATTTGAAGCCATTTCAGTAGAACCATGTGCGATTTCTTCAATGGCACGCGTCACTTCATTACTTGAATTTGTAAGACCTTCAACATTTTCATTGATTCGTTTAGAAGAGTTTGCAACAGATTGAATGCCATTTGCAGTTTCCATGATCAATCGCTTAACGTTATCCGTCATCTTTTCAAAGTCGGTTGAAAGGGCACCAATTTCATCTTTTGAATGATGGTCAATCGTTACAGTAAAGTTTCCATTCCCCACTTCTGCCATGCTGTGTTGAATCTTTTGAAGTGGTTTTGAAACCCATTTGCCAATAATGGTTTGGATGATAATGATGAGTAGAACAATGGCAACTAAAATATATATACCTAATATTATTAGAGTGAATCTTTTATATGGAAATTACTTTATGATTTCCTGCACCCTACCCACTTGACCATCTTCAAGCCTAACCTTGATGCCATGTGGGTGTGATGATGCATTGGTTAAAAGGTCTTTGACCACACCTTCTGTTAAGGTGCTTGTCCTTTGATCTTTTTTAAGAACGATCTTGACTTTTAATCCCGGTTTGATGTCACTTCTGTTTTTTCCCATATTCATAGATTGTCTCCTTATTTTTTTATAGTAAACTTTAGTGCGTATTTTGACGATAAATGTTAATATGATACCATAATAAATAAAAAACATGTAAAGGAGGCGCCTGTGGATAAAGAGGTAAAGCCATTAAATATTAGAGCTGAAATTTCTGAAGATTATTATTCCGCATCCTTAACGCTTGAATATATAAATGGCATCCATCCCAAAGAAGATTATGACAAAGTCATGGATGTTTTAAAACGCCACAATATCGTTTATGGCGTTGATTACGCTGCCATTATAGAGGCACTTGCATCAGAGTCATTATATAAGCATCTTGTTGTCGCAAAAGGTGATCCGCATAGAAGTGGTCAAAATGCTTATGTGACACAAGAGGTCAATTTTGAAGGGGCCTCTAAACCAATCATTCAAGAAGATGGATCCGTTGATTTTAAAAATTTACTTCAAGTTTCAGCGGTAAAAAAAGGCAAAATACTTGCGATTAAAACGCCCATCATTGAAGGCGTTGACGGTATGACTGTAACAGGAAAGCTTGTTACGCATAGACCTGGAAAAGATAAGATTTGGAAAATCGGAGAAAATGTAGCGATTAGTGACGATGGCAATCAACTTATTGCAGAAATGGATGGCATTGCAAAACTGATTAAAGATAGAATTACTGTTTCACAGCACATTGAAATTGATGAGGTTGGCCCTTTAACCGGCAATATTTATTTTGGTGGTGACGTACATGTCAAAGGGAACGTTTTAGATGGGTATACCATTCATTGCGATGGCGACTTGACGATAGATGGCGTTGTAGAAGGCGCAATCATTAACACAAAAGGCAATCTAATTGTGAATAAAGGCATATTGGGTCGCGGCATGTCAGACATTGTTGTAGGTGGCAATTTGACCGCTAAATTCATTGAAAATGCAAACATCTATGCAAAAGGAGAAATTGAAACCGGTGAAATTGTAAACAGTAAAGTTTTGTGTGACTCGAAAATCACTGTAAAAGGTAAAAAAGGGTTAATCATTGGTGGAGACATCACTTCTAAATACTTGATCGAAGCCAATCAAATCGGATCCAAACTTGGCGTTATAACCACCATCAATCTTGGCGTTGATATTTCTGCCATTAAAGAGTTAAAAGCCCTTAAAGAAAATTTGATTGAGCTGAAGATCGTTGAAACCAGGTTGCGTTCGAGAATCCCCGTACTTAAAAACAATGCTCTGGTTCAACCTGAGGTTGGCGTGCACGAAGATCATTTAAAGCAGTATACCGACAGTTTGTTAAGCGTTCAAATTGACATTGAAGAAAAACAAAGTCGATCAGATCAACTTATGGACGCTATGAAAAAGGCGACCCAAGGTAAGGTGAAAATCAATCAGATTCATCCTGATACCATGGTGACAATAGGTGACTCAAAGTATTTTGTTGATAAAACCTTAAGTGCTTGTATTATTTCTAAAGCCGGGGATTACGTGGTTGCTATTGGACTAGAAAAAGAACAAAACAAACTTTAAGCTAAATTTATAACACCTTTGGTACTTTTTATCAAAGGTGTTTTTGTTTGTCATCAATATCTAGGGGTTTATTTATCAACTAATAAAAAAACAGCCCATTCAAGAGTCACTTTATCAATTTCAGTTCGATTTTGCCAGTAAAGCAGCCTCTCATGGTAATACTCTATCTTTTTATTAACTGGCTCTGCAAAATCATCTATACCATTTTCTAAGACGATTGCAGTCAATTCATAAAAAGGCAAACCTAAAGCATGCGTCTGCACATGGACGGTGGCACCCCCATGCCCAACCGCATGACATAATGCGCTATACGCTGGATCGTCAATCGACTTAGAAACCGCATGGGACTCTAAAATCGCTCTTTTAGCGATAGGCATTTTAACCTTTCCCCTCGCCCACTCACTGCACATTTCTATACAGCGCCTTGGTCTTTGGTCTTCTGGGTACTTACCTTCAAAATGTTCTAAAGTCTGAGTGGCACAATCAAGTGCCCAAAGCACAAGCGTTCTATGATTTTGAATTTGCATCCGTTCAATAAGTGGCTGTAAACATAGGCTTTCACGTGAGAAAAGTATTTTATTTTTCTTTTTATATTTTGCTAAGACATCTGCATACATGCTATCAAATCCTCTCAACTGAAAAAATATTTTCTAGTAAATACTTAGCTTCTGCTGAATCAATGTTAGAACCAAATAAAATAGTTTTCATACCATAATCAAACTTGATTTTTCCACCCGTAATACCATAATAATCCAAGCTATTGCGTCCTGTAAAAATTAAGTTTAATTGCTCATTTAGCACGAATGCTTTAACATGCATCAAGTCATAGTCACTGATTTTCTTTAAAAATAGAATTCTTTTTTCAAGAACTATGCTTTGTCGATTATAGTAAATAACCTCTTTACCAAACAACATCCACGCAAGTAAACCTATTGCAAAGGCACCGCCTATCGTCCAACCTACAAGCCATAACAGCAAAAACAGTACAAAGGGGCTCTTAAATAAAACCATTATCACGGTTGCCTCTCCGATAAACCATCCGCAGGTCCATACCAATAGAAATATTATCACAAAAATATTTTTCTTTGAAGGGATTGTTATTTCATACCCTATGTCAGTTTGCACAACATTTGCATTGCCATTGTCTAAATTTACTCTCATTATTCCTCCGATAATTGCTCTTTTTTGAATTTACAAATACAAATTCATAAGAATTTCATCGTAATATTTGCCATCCACTTTGAAGTAATTTTTATATGCGCCAATTCTGATAAATCCCATTTTAATGTAAAGGTTTATTGCGGTTTCATTGTCCGCTTTTACTCCAAGATGAAGAATTTCTGTTTGACCGTTTTCTTTAGCAAAATTAATCATCGTTTGCATTAGCTGCGTCCCTATGTTCAGTCCCCAGTATTCCTTTTTAACTGAAAGTGCAAGCTCTGCTTGGTGCGCTATTCTTTCTCTTTGTGAAGTGATTATGCTACCTACACATACAATCTTATCTGCAATTTTACCCACAAATAAAGCCGACGCAGCTGAATTTTCTAAGGCCTCAATAAATTCTTCTTCAGCTTCAACTGACATATGAAATTCATTGGCACCAAAAAGCAAATTATCGCTTTCTCCGCCAACGATATTCAGATAATCAATAATGTGTTTTGCATCGGTTTTAGTGGCTTTTCTTATTTGTAAATTCATGCCGTTTTTTAGTTTCATCGTATGATTCTCCTCAGAAAAAATGTAGTCGGTCACTTAGAATTGAACTTTTGTATTTTTCCATTTACGTAGGTGTTCCCATAATATTCTTGAGGTCTGTTTTCAGGGTATTTCTCAAAGTCTATATAGGCACTCTTACAATGAGGACATCTAAATGCATTGTAGTATTTAAATTCTCCTGTTCCATTTATCGGTTTAGGTAATTTTGATTCAACTGACTTCAATAGCTCCAAATTAATATTTTGAGCCAATTGACCAGGCATATTATCAATGTCTCCATTACTTACGAAAAGCGTTACTGAACCATCTGATGAATAAAAGTACTGACCGTCTGAAAACCCTGCGTGAAAACTTTGGATATTAAAAGGCATTTTACAAAAATCACAAACACAACACAATCTTATATTGCCATTTGTCACAGTTCCAGAAAAATGTAACCCTCTATTAAATAAACCTTGGCCAATAAAAGTCTCATTGTCAGTTTCTGCAAAACTTAAAAAGAATGGTTGAAACCGAATGCCCTCGGCACCTTCTTCTGCTAATGAAGGGGCATTATCCTTTGATTTAGAAATGATCCCATCCATCATGACTGCAAAATTTTGGAGAACTCTAACGCTCATATGCAAATATTGACCATTTAAATCTAAATTTGAATGTTTCGGTTCGATTATATAAGATATAACCGTTTCTTTATCTTCAAAAACCGTTATCTTTGGCACGTTACCTATCAACTTTATAACAGGCCGAATCTCAATCGGTACTGCTTTTCTTATTTTTTTTATATCGATAATGACATCATTACCAATTATAGAAATAGATTCTGCTTTCTTTTCAAAAGTCATTGTAGTAACCTCACTTACTCAAGTTTTAGACCCTCCTGCCAAGAACCTAGCCGTATTAACATTTCTTACCGTCATTTGTTTATAAAGTTTATTACCAACCAGCTTATTTAACTGACTTTTGTTATAGTCTTCCCGCGTCACGTGCCAAACAATAGCACCTTCAACATATATTAAATCTACATACTCGCTTTTTATAGGGAGTTCACCTATTGTGCCTTCTGAATCTATTTCTGGAAATAGATAAGCGACGTCTGTCTTTTGTTCTTTATCATTTTGCCACTTCGGTGGAATAGCCGCTGCAATACGTTTTATTTCATCTTTATTTTTAATTAGCGTCGGAATTTCAAACCCAAATTCTTTTAAAAGTGCTTTAGGAACATCCACTTGAATCTGTTCTTGATGATTTTCAGATTCAAACAGCGCATTACCTGAATTTAAATAAGTTGAGACGTTTTTGTAACCCATGGCCGCTAGTAAGATTTTCAGCCGCTTCATCTCCACTTTATGGTTTCCACCTACATTGATGCCTCTTAGTAGCGCAATATATTCCATAGTATCCCCTTCAAATTGCCAATTAAATGCCTAATTTCC
>JBBRVO010000049.1:0-15990 GCA_038246775.1 Peptostreptococcales bacterium
GAAGAAATTTCCGGTAAGATGTGGCCGCTTCCCGTCGGTGATCTTTTCATGGTGGGACGCGCCACACTTGAAAAGTTGACTTTCTTGGGGATAGAGACGATTGGCGATCTCGCTAACTACGATCTCGAAGTGCTCAAGTCGTCGCTTAAGTCCCACGGCGTGCTCATTTGGAATTATGCAAACGGCATTGAAGATTCCACCGTCAAAAAAAGCACGCGGCTCGCCGTCAAGAGCATCGGCAATTCGTCGACGATTCCATTTGACATCGACGAACGAAAAGAGGCACACCTTATGCTGCTCAGCCTTTGCGAGATGGTGGGGATGCGATTAAGGGACAGTCAGTACTTGACGCGGCTCGTCAGCGTCAGCTATAAGACACATAAATTTATTAGCTCAGGGCACCAAAAAAAGTTCGAGATGCCTACAGATCATACCACCGAAATCTACAAAGTTGCACGCAAACTCTTCGACGAAATATGGGATGGCACACCCATCAGGCATCTCGGCGTGCGCGTCTCCGAGTTTTGTGAAAATGACTTCGTACAGATGCATCTGTTTGATACCTATAGCAAAGATAAAAACAATCGTCTCGATGCCGTCATTGATGAAATTAGAGCGCGGTTTGAGCCGAAGGCCATCGTCCGTGGATGTTTTGTAGGCAGCGGCATCAAACCCATGACAGGCGGCGTGGGCGAAGACGAGTTTCCGCTGATGAGCAGTATTTTATAGCTTAAAAGCACTAGTAGATAAAACGATAAAGGTGTGAGCGGTATGAAAGTTGTTAGAAAAGAGATAGATGTCCTCTGCTGGTTTGACCAACAGGGTTATCCAAACCCCATGCGCTTCAGGTTGGTGGATGAAGCAGGGGAGAATTTAGTCATCAAGATAGATAAGGTCATCACCCGCGAGTTTGAAAAACTAGCCGGCAACAAGATGTTTGTGTTCACTTGCCAGTGTGTTATCCAAAAACTAATCCGCACAGTAGTCATCAAGTACGAGATTGACAATTGCAGATGGATTCTCTTTAAATTTTAGCGGCGTTTTTAAGCTTTGTTTATCATTATCATGTGTTTTGTTCTAATCTGTTGCAGATATGAGATTCTTTATGATATAATTTACAGGTATAAAACTAACCGTTGACCCAAAATAGAGTGGTCATGGTCTCAAAAATGATTATTTAATTAGGAGTGTGGTTTTTTTTGGAAGCAGGCGCGAGTTGGCAGTTCATACTATTGGCGGTGTTGATTGGGATGTCCGCATTTTTTTCAGCATCAGAAACAGCATTAATGTCACTCAGTAAAATCAGGATTAGGCATCTCGTCGACGAAAAAGTTAAAGGCGCCGAAACCGTTAGCAAATTGGTGGAAAATCCAAACAAATTATTGGGATCTATTCTCGTGGGAAACAATGTCGTAAACATTGGTGCTTCTGCACTTGCAACGTCTTTGGCCATCCACTATCTCGGTAACACGGGCGTCGCCGTCGCAACGGGTGCCATGACTATTTTAGTTCTCATTTTTGGAGAAATTACACCAAAATCTCTTGCAGCGCAGCATTCAGAGTTTATATCTTTGAAAATCGGGAAAATCATAACGCTTTTCATTTTTATTTTTAATCCGCTGGTATCCATGTTTCTTTTCATTACAAATGGCCTTATCAAACTGCTAGGTGGTAAACCTGGTCGTACGCAACCCTTCATTACTGAAGACGAACTTAAAACCATGGTTAACGTCAGTCATGAAGAAGGCGTTCTTGAGGGTGATGAGAAGCAGATGATTTACAACGTGTTCGAATTTGGTGACACACAAGTACGTGATGTGATGACACCAAGAACGGATATGGCTTCAATAGAAGTCGGCGCGACCTATGAAAAAATTATTGAAACGTTTAAGACGGAACAATTTTCTAGAATTCCGATTTTTCAAGACACAAACGATAACATCATCGGTATTTTGTACATTAAAGATTTGATTTTTAGAGCCTCAGAAAATACCGTTTTTGATATACATGATTATATCCGTGAACCATATTTCACATTTGAGTTTAAAAAGACGACGGAACTGTTTCAAGAATTGAGAGCACACAGGATACCGATGGCCATCGTCCTAGACGAGTACGGCGGAACTGCTGGTATTGTTACGATAGAAGACCTCATCGAAGAAATCGTCGGCGACATTCGCGACGAGTACGACGATCATGAGAAAGACATCGAAGTGATTAAAGAAGACGAGTACATTGTTGAAGGCAGCACGCGCATTGACGAACTAAACGAGATGATCGGCGTGAATATCGAATCTGAAGATTTTGATACGATTGGCGGCTTTATCGTCGGAGAGTTTGGGTACATTCCGGAAGTAAATGAAACTATAGAATATGACGGCATCAAGTTTGTCATCGAAGAAGTGGATCGCAACAGAATCGAGAAATTACGTATCCACACATAAAACATACTAGGGCCCTCAACTACGAGGGTTCTTTTTTGCAGGAGGACGCGCATTGTTAAATCAGTTTTCAAGGACCGAATTATTAATTGGCAGCGAAGGCTTGCGTTCACTTAGTGTCGCCAGCGTCGCGATCTTTGGCGTCGGTGGCGTCGGCTCATATGCCGTTGAAGCGCTTGCACGTACAGGCATCGGCACTTTCTATCTTTATGACGATGATATAGTTTGCTTGACCAATATAAATAGACAGCTCATCGCCACACGCAAAACCGTCGGCCGCATAAAAGTCGACGTCATGAAAGAACGCATTTTAGAGATCAATCCAGACGCTATTATCGAAGCAAACCGATGTTTTTTCGGACCTGAGACAGCAGCGGCAATCGATTTCAAAAAATTCAGTTACATCATTGACGCCATCGATACCGTTTCCTCTAAATTACTGCTCGTAGAAATGGCTAACGAAGCAGGTGTGCCAATCATCAGCAGTATGGGCGCAGGCAACAAACTCGACCCAACTCAGTTCGAAGTGACTGATATCAAAAGGACGTCGGTATGCCCACTGGCAAAAGTCATGAGAAAAGAACTTAAAGTCAGAGGTATTGAAAACTTAAAAGTGGTCTATTCCAAAGAACCTGCCATGAAACCCATAGATAAGGACGAACTGAGCTGTAAAAACAACGGCAGCACAAGACGTCAAGTCCCAGGAAGCATCGCCTTTGTGCCATCGGTTGTGGGGCTTATTATCGCAGGCGAAGTTATCAAGGATCTCATTAAACGAGTCGACTAGTAAACCAAACTTATGCTGAAGGTCCTCGACCGCTGCATGATATGCGTTTAGGCATGATTAAATATATATTACATCGGTTTCAACACCCTTCTTTTGTGCGTCCATTGTGATAAACTAAGACTATAGCAACAAGAGGAGGAAATGATGGAAAAATTTATTTCAATGTTAAAAGAGCACGTAATTTTAATTTTTACGCTGCTACTAATTGCATTGGTTATTTCAATAGGATTATTAATAACCCAGTCGCGTGATACTGAGGATCTGAAATCGGAAATAGTAAGTATTGAACGCGAACGCACCGCTCAGGATAGTGAAATTTCCAAATTAAAACAAGAAAAAGAAGCCTTGATCAAACAAATCGCACAAACAGCTGTGGATTATGACGCAAAAATTGCCGAGATTAATCTAGCAAACAATGCCCTTGAATCGACGCTGAAAGTGAGTTTTACATTACCTGATTACGTTCTTGAAGGACTTTCCAAACACGGTTTTAAAACGCCGCTCGCACTTCTTGAAAACCTCGCAACTCACGATGAACTACTCCCTGTAGATGGCGTTTTGGGTGGTACTATGAAATGGTGGCCCGAGAATTCAGTGGTTCTAAACCAAAAATACGTCTTTGGTTATTTTGAAGATGGCCATATTCTCGGATATGCGCTACTCAACTATTCATTTGACGAAGATGACACTTTAAAATGGAAGTTAGTGAATACTTATATGGATTAATTTTATCACGTAAAGGAGAATTTAATGGAACTCGTTACGCTCATCGATAATCTCGTGTATGGAGAAGGCCTCATTGGAGAACACGGCTCGTCGTTCTTGATTAAGACACATGGGAAAAAAATCCTTTTTGACACAGGTCAGACAAAAGCTTTTGTAGAAAATGCCTCATATCTCGCCGAAGATCTTAGCGATGTGGATTTTGTAATCCTGAGTCATGGTCATTATGACCATTGTGGTGGCCTTGAAGCGTTTCTCACAATCAATCAGACTGCAACCATTTATTTAAAGCCGAAAGCCTTCGGCGAAAAACTATCCATTACCAATGAAATTCAGCATTTCATTGGGTTTAAACTCAAAAATCCCGTTAGCGACTATCCAAATTCTTTTGTGCTTCTCGAAGACGATACGGAAATTTCAGAAGGCATCAAACTAATCACAAATATTCACGTATATTCAAACGATTTGGTAGATACGACCAATTTTTTTGTTAAGGATTCTCTGAATTTAATCCAGGACCCTTTTGCCGATGAGCTTTTCATGATCATTTCTGAAGGTGAAAAAAATTTCTTGTTTACGGGATGTTCACACAAAGGCATTCTTAACATTTTAAAGACGGCGTTCGAAAAAAATAATCACCATAGCATCCACTATGTTTTTGGCGGCATGCATTTTAGCGGTGAGCTATTGAGACATTTAGATCAGCACTTAATGCAGTTCAACCGATTCGGAATCGAAGGCTTATTCGTCAACCATTGTACGGGGATTGACGGCTATCACCGGTTAAAAATAAAATTCCCGCAAAAGGTTAATTACGCTTTTACGGGCTTCCAAGTTGAATTATAATTATTTTGTTTTTTTATCATTTGAATTGAATAAAAAATAAGTGTGGGGGTATATAATCAACAGACTTGGAAGACGATTTCTTCATAGTCTATTATATATTCCCCCCCTATTTCCTCTAGTACAGCTAGAGGATTTTTTTTTTAGATATCGTCACTGTTGGGTGGGACGATTGCTTTTCTTTTAAGTGGGCTAGATAGAATGATTGCGGTTTTTGTATCGCCGATGGCTTGAATTTTATCGAGAATTTCTTCAAGCCTGTGGGTGTCTTCACAGACGACTTTGACCGTCATGCAATCTTCGCCAGTCACATGGTGACATTCAATAATTTCCCGTTCTTCCATAGCCAACTTTTTAAAACGTTCATGAGCGCTCACTTTCATGGAGACATGCACAATCGCTTCAACGTGCAATTTAAGTTTTTTCGGGTTAACGATGGCAGCATAACCTTCGATAACGCCACTTTCTTCTAGTCGCTTAATACGTTCCGATACGGCAGGGGAGGTAAGGTTCACCCGAAGTCCAAGCTCTTTCATCGAGATGCGCGCTTCCTGTTGCAGTATTTTTAATATGCGAATATCTGTATTATCCATAATTTCTCCCTAATTAAATAAAGTTATTCAATGAATATGTTTATTAAATAAACTAACTTTAGTCTATCACCTTTGCAATCTTCTGTACAGAAAATTGTACAAATGATAGAATTTTCATGAATACCAATAGGAGGGTTATCCATGTCTAAAATTAAAATTACTGAGACCATATTAAGAGATGCACATCAATCGCTTATTGCGACACGATTATCTACAAAAGATATGATTCCAATTTTGGAAACGATGGATCAGGTAGGCTATTATGCGCTTGAATGTTGGGGTGGCGCAACTTTTGATGCATCCTTGAGATATTTAAATGAAAATCCTTGGGAACGTTTAAGACTCATTCGCAAGAATGTAAAAAATACAAAATTACAAATGTTGCTTCGTGGACAAAATCTCCTTGGCTACAAGAACTATCCTGATGATGTCGTCATTGAGTTTGTCAAGCGTTCTGTAGCTAACGGCATCGATATCATCCGGATCTTTGACGCATTAAACGATATCAGAAATATTGAAACGGCACTGAAAGCGACAAAACAAGAAGGCGCACATGCACAAGCGGCCATTGCTTATACAATTAGCCCGGTTCACACGATTGAAAAGTATGTGGCACTGGCAAAAGACATGGAATCTATGGGTGCCGATTCGATTTGCATCAAAGACATGTCAGGTCTCCTTAAGCCATATGAAACTGAAAAGCTCGTTAAAGCCATTAAGAGCAATATCTCTGTGCCACTTGAAATCCATTCACATTATACGAGTGGTCTTGCGAGCATGTCATATCTGAAAGCGATAGAGG
Organism: Peptostreptococcales bacterium; assembly: GCA_038246775.1. Taxonomy (GTDB): domain Bacteria; phylum Bacillota; class Clostridia; order Peptostreptococcales; family Acidaminobacteraceae; genus Fusibacter_C. Next base: position 6,190 of record JBBRVO010000049.1, read on the forward strand.
CGGGCGTCGATATCATTGATACAGCGATTTCTCCATTTGCACTGGGAACCTCTCAACCAGCTACTGAAACAATGGTTGCAGCCCTTCAGGGCACGCCATATGATACAGGCTTAGATCTAAAGATTCTCGACAAAGTGACGACTTATTTCCAGCCAATCCGTGAAAAAGCAATTGACACAGGTCTGTTGGATCCAAAGATGCTCGGTGTTGATATCAACGCTTTAATCTATCAAGTTCCTGGCGGCATGCTTTCAAATCTCGTATCACAGCTTAAAGCACAAAATGCATTGGATAAATACGAGGAAGTGCTAAATGAAGTCCCACGTGTCCGAGAAGATCTTGGTTTTCCACCACTTGTGACACCGACGAGTCAAATGGTAGGTACACAGGCCGTTCTCAACGTCATGATGGGTGAACGTTACAAAATGGTGCCTAAAGAGATCAAAGAATATGTCAGAGGCATGTATGGCAGACCTTCAGAAGCCATAAAACCAGAGATTATCGAACAAATCATCGGTGATCAAGAAGTCATCACATGTAGACCCGCCGATCTCATTGAACCTTTAATGTCTATTGAAAGAGAGAAGATTAAAGCGTATATTGAAGAGGAAGAGGATGTGCTTTCCTATGTTCTTTTCCCAAATGTCGCCCTGGATTATTTTAAATTCAGACAAGCTGAACGCTATAAAGTAGATTCGGATTTGGTGAACATGGAAGAAAAAACGCATCCCGTGTAAATCAAATGATTCGTGGAGGCATTAATGTTAAAAAAAGAAAAACTCAGCTCTAAAGACAAAGCGGCAATACGTAAACAGAGAGAACTTGAAAATGAAAAGCTCATTTTGGACGGGTGGCAAAAAAGCAGCGATCTGGGAAAAATGAAATATTCATTGAGATTTGGTGCGCTTACTTGGGGTTTTCCAACCTTTGTAATTTATTCAGTTATCATGGTCTTGCTTAATTTTGTAATTAAAGATAGTGTTAAATACAACCTTTATCAAGCGCTGCTTTCACTCGTCTTTTTCATCGTGTTCGGTACCCTTTATGGCATGTCACTTTGGAAAAAAAATGAGAAGATTTACAGAAATAAGTTTCCATATGGGAAAAAGGCGTCTGTAACTAGTAAGCCCTATGTTAAATCGCCCTCAAAAAAAACTAAGTAACATGAGATTTCCGTAAAGTAGTAAGACCTTAAACGTCATTGTTTAAGGTCTTTTTTTGTGCATTTCAATCGATAGTATCAGATGGTTTATACGCATTTTTCAGTGCCGATTACATCGTCAAAAATATATTTGGTATAAAATGGAATTTAGCACTTGATACTTCCATAATTTGGATGTATAATAATTTTACCATATTATGGTATTTATGATGACCGATAGGAGCACCTATGCATTATATTATTGAAAATGCCTATACAAAAAAACTTTATGAGCAACTAAAGGGTAAAGTGTTTAAACTTCAATTGCTGGGGATGATGGATGTTGCCACACTAGATCCTGGACATGCCATCATCGTCGACGAAGATGATTTCGAATCATTCATTACCCTGCATGATGCCGCAAGGGAAGTCGTTGTACTTACTGAAAAAAGTCCGCACCCCATACCGACACTGAAAAACGTGCGCTATGTCAGAAAATATCAGAGTACAAGGAACATTTTAACCCTTGTCACCATGACGGCCTTTCCCATAACATTCTTAGTGTTTGCCACAAAGAGCACAGAGTATGATGCCATTATAAAAGACGTTGCCAAAAAATATGACATCGATACGATTATTTCGTTAGATTTTAGCCCAAATTCGAGTTTTTCACTATTTGACTGTCTTACACGCATTAACCAAAATTTCCTTAACCACGCAATCCTCGACGTGATTACGACTATTCAGGACTACTTGAACCCACCGACTTCGGCCCTCATAGACTTCTTAAATCAATTGAAAGGAAAAAGTCGTCTCCTTATTGTCAGTGCACCTCTAAAAGGAGCACTCGATTCGGCAGTTATAGAACTATCGGATACGATTATCCTAGTTGAAAATGACGCAGCCATGAAGTTAGAACCACATCTGAGTCATCGGATGAAATCAAAGCACTTTGAGGTGATGACCTATGACTAGCTATATAGAAATTGAGACGATAAAGAACTCAATCCTCGATGAAATTGTGGATTTTCAGGAGGCCCTCGTCAATGAAGCCATTTTAAGTAAAATTAGTGGATTGCCTCAACTTGGTACAGATGATAAAAAATTACTCTACCAAAGGGTCTATGATTCAATCTTTGGTTATGATATCATTCAGCCTTTGCTTGAAAATCCAGATATTACAGAGATTATGATCAATGGATTAGAGGCTATTTTTATCGAAAGTCAAGGCAAACTCCACAAAATCGACTTATATTTTGAAAATAAAGACCAACTGATGCAACTGATTCACAAGATTAGTGCTCAAGTTGGCAGAGAGGTCAATTTAGGCGCTCCAACGCTCGATGCCCGTTTGAAGGATGGTTCAAGAGTCAACATTATTCTAGACCCAGTTGCACTTAACGGCCCAGTCATCACAATACGCAAATTTAAAAAAGCTCTAAGTGGAAGCACAGACCTCATGGCATCGGGTATGTTCACCAGATCCGTTTCAAAGCTTTTCGAATGTTTAGTAAGCTGCAAGTTCAACTTATTTATCTGTGGCAGTACAGGTTCAGGTAAAACGACACTTTTAAACTGCCTGTCTTCGTTTATCGATGAAAACGAGCGCATCGTGACCATTGAAGATGCCGCAGAGATATCACTCGTACATCATAAAAATGTGGTTGCCATGGAGACGCGCAAATCACATCAGTCGATTGTTGCCATCGATATGAGCCATCTGATAAAGAACGCACTTCGCATGCGACCCGATCGCATCATTGTCGGTGAGGTGAGGGGGGACGAGGTAATAGACATGCTTCAGGCAATGAATACAGGCCATGACGGCTCGCTTTCTACTGGTCATAGCAATTCTCCCATCGACATGTTGACGCGTCTTGAAGTCATCGCAAGCAGTTATAGCGCCATCAACCATTTGCTCATCCGCAAACAAATCATTTCTGCCATTGATTTTTTGGTTTTCCTAGAAAAGCTACCCGATGGTCGCCGAATTGTGTCACAGATATCCGAAGTCATCAAAGGCACCCCTGATTATGTGCTAAACGCAATATATACTTTTGAGGATGATCAACCGGCTTGCTTTGAAGACATGGTGCATAAGATAGCTAACAAGTCAAAATTGAGGCGGTACCGTCATGCTACTGATCACACATAAACTTGATACGTTGGACTGGTTTAGGATTCTATTTGATCTACTATTCATAAGCCTCGCTGTTATTTCATTTTATAATAGTTTGGGCTTACTACTCATTTGCTGGACAATTTTTTTCATGCTTGTAATGAAAAAAGACTATTACCTTAAAAACTTGGACGGCTATTATCTTGATGCCTTTATTGATTTTCTCAACCAAATCAATTCCAACCTATGCATTGGCATGGGCTTTGATACGGCCATCATCGCATCTTCAAAAGTGTTGCAAGACGATGTGAGTTATTCCAGTAAAACCATTAAAAAATTGAATCATTCGATTCAGATGGGCGTAGGTGGGGAATCGCTTTACCAAAAGGTGTGCGATGCATTTCCCATCTATGAAACCACACTCTTTTCAAGAATGATGCAACTCAGCAAAGAGACGGGATCGAACCCTTCCATCATAACGGGAATCACCATTGATAAGCTTTATATGAAGCATAAGATAAATAACGAGATCGAGATGGTCATCTATCAAAAGAAACTTGAACAGACAATTTTGTGCTTAGCACCTATGTGTATTGTCCTATTTATTCGATTTTCATCACCAGGCTATATGGATATTCTGTATCAAACAGCCTCCGGTAGAGTCGTGATGACGTTTGCACTTGGTTTAATTCTCGTGATGAAGTTGCTATCAGAACACATCATCAAATTCAAAATATAGAGGTCTTATGAAGTTAAATATTTTTTTAAAGGGTTACGCATGGCTCGATAAAATTGGATTAATTAAGAAAAAAGTAGCAATATCATCTTTTGAAGTGGAACTCTCACACTTCATTCAAGAATTTCTTATCACTTATGGCGCTGGCATCACTTTGGACAAAGCGCTCAGATTGACACTCACTTCGCAGAGCCATGATTCACTACTTAATAAGCAGCTCGCTGTTTCCAGCAATGCAGTTCAAGGACTAAATCAATACGCTACCCTTCAAGACAGGAAAGAAATATGGCGTTTTGTGCGGTTAATCAATCAATTTCAGATCACTGGCAGCCAGAGCACCATCGCGGCTCTTGAGAAATATCACGATGAACTGTGGCAGATGAAACTCATACGCGTAAGAAAGAAATCTGAATCCATTACCATACAACTTACATTTTTACTCATGCTGTCACTCATCAGCGTCATCATCGTCGTTTTGACGCCGATTATCATGATTCTATAAAAAAAACCAGACTAGAAAGGATGAACTTATGACTCTTAAATTTTTAATTGGTCTCAAAGAAACAATCGCTGAAAAATCGAAAAATTTTCTCAAAACTGAAGAGGGGATGGGCACTATTGAAATCGTCATCATCATAGCTGTACTCATTGGGTTGGCATTTCTCTTTAGAAGCTTTGCCGTTTCATTTTTTAACGAACTCACACAAGGAATTAAGGAGAACAATCAAATTAGCGAACTCTTTACTAATCCATGATGATGCCCATGCATACGAATAGCTCAGCACATGGAAGCCGCGGCGATACCTGCCATATCTTTCAGAGCAATTTCATGACATTTGAATCAGACATGTTGCAACATTCTTGTTTGAAGGTGTTTCAAGACTATCTTTTGGAGGTTTCTTTGGATGAGGCCATAAGATATCTTAGCTATTTTAAAGACGAACGCGTCCAGACCGTGCAAGATTTATTAATCCTGAACTATTTTCAAAAACACCAGATAGCCAGTCTCATAAAAGCCATGCTTAGTCTTGAAAAAATATGCGCTGAGCACCTGCTAACGATAAAGCGTGTCAACTTTTCACCACAGGACATCTATTTTGATCCGATTTCCGACGATTTTATTTGGCGCTATATCCCAGATAAAAGTTATCAAACCCCATATAGTCCCGTTGATCTCATAAGACACATACTCATAGAATCAGGTGTTATCAAGCAACTCGTCATATTGAGTGATTTTACTTATGAGGTGCTCACAAGACAGAATTTTAATCTTGAAGTGATCCATGAGATGCTACAAAAAAACGAAACCGAAAAAAATGCAATCAAACTGCCATGGAAACTCTTTAAGACAGCTAAAAGTCTGTCACAGTCTGAGGTTTCGCCGTCCATAACCACACACAACGCCGCTTACCCAATACTACTTAACAAATTGAATCCCTTAGAAAGTCATAAGCTCTATTTCGATCTCAACACAGTGGGCAGAGATGAATGTAATAACATCTTTCTGAATGTTGCATCTGTAAGTCGTAAACATGCACTTTTATTTAAAGACGGTTATCAGATGAAGATTAAGGACCTGAAATCTACAAATGGCACTTTTGTCAATGGCAAACGTTTATTGGGTGAAACCGCAATCGAAAATGGCGATGCCATAAAGCTTGGTGAAAAAGAATTTATTTTTATACGTTAGCATTTGTGATATTATTATTACGGTGAATCCGCATGGGTACATCGGAATATATAAGATTTAAGGAGAAAACAAATGAAAAATGACGTAAAAGATATTCTTTATTCTGAAGCAGATCTCAAAGCAAAAGTCAAAGAATTGGCCACTAGAATTTCTGCCGATTATGAGGGTAAAGACTTATTGCTTATCGGCGTTTTGAAAGGCGCAAATGTATTCATGTGCGACCTGATGAGAGAGATCAACTTGCAGGTACAGATAGATTTTATTGCCGCTTCGAGCTATGGCCATTCTACTGAGAGCTCTGGTGTCGTCAAGATATTGAAAGATCTCGATTACAGCATCGAGGGCAGAGATGTCATCATCATTGAAGACATCATCGATACGGGCTTGACGCTTAAATACCTCATTGAAAATTTTCGTTCAAGAAAACCTAGAAGCCTTGAAATTTGCACTTTGCTCGACAAACCTGAAAGACGTATCGCCCAATTATCGGTCAAGTACATTGGCTATCAGATTCCGGATGAGTTTATCGTAGGCTATGGGATTGATTACGCAGAACGTTATAGAAATCTGCCATATATTGCGACCCTTCAAGAAGCTGTTTATACGAAATAATACCTTTTTCAAAATTACTGTTGTGAACTGTTTATAAAAAACTTGTTTCCAATTTGACGTTTGGGTATCAATTCGATATGATAAAGATGATAAATAAAATGAGGTGACTATTATGAACATAGCAAAATCTATTGACCATACCATACTCAAACCGAACATTACCGATGCCGATGTCATCAAAATATGTGATGAAGCGAAAGAATATGGCTTTTTTTCAGTCTGTGTCAACCCGTACTTCGTTCCACTAGTTGCGGAACAATTGAAGGGAACTGATGTGAAAGTAACTTCAGTTATCGGTTTTCCATTTGGAGCAAATACGACATTCATCAAAGCTGCTGAAGCACGCAAAGCAGTTGAAGATGGCGCCAACGAAATTGATATGGTACTCAACGTATCCGCATTAAAGGATCAAAAATATGATTACGTGCAAGCAGACATCTCTGCCGTGGTAGACGCGATCCGCGGTAAAGCCATTTTGAAAGTAATCCTCGAAACGTGTCTTCTGACAAAAGATGAAATCGTTAAAGCCAGTGAGCTCGCCAAAGCAGCTGGTGCTCAATTTGTAAAAACATCTACTGGATTCAGTACTGGTGGCGCATCAGTTGAAGATGTGTCACTTATGAAACAAACCGTCGGCGAATCGCTTGAAGTCAAAGCTTCTGGTGGCGTAAGAGACTATGATACGGCGATGGCGTTCATCAAAGCCGGTGCGACGCGTATCGGTGCTTCTGCATCAATCGATATTGTGAAGCAGAGCAAAACGAGCCAATCTGATTATTAAATCAATAACTGGTTCACATAATGTAATTATGTGAACCAGTTATTTTTTTGCAAGCATTTTGCAGGCCATTTTACAAGTTGTTGAAATTATTTGTTTAACTTTCCGTCATGAATCATATATAATATGAATAAATGCGTGTGTTTTCAAAGGCATATCTTAAGGGGGATTTTGATGACCAATATCATGGTAATTGACATCAACGCAACCACGGTCTATCGAATCAGAAAATTGCTAGAAGGCATACCAGTTGAAGTCATCACGGCGTCTACTTCCTATGAAGCGATTAATCGCGTTGGAAATTTACAATCAGTCCTGGATATGATTATTATCGATGTGAATCTTGGTTCTGAAGATGGGTATGAACTCATTTCAAGATTGAAGGAAATCAATCCAAATCTTGTTGTCATCATTGCAACCAGCATCAATACGCGCAAATCTTTTATCCGAGCGATTAGGGTAGGTGCCAACGACTATATTTTAAAGCCTTTTGATGACGAGTACGTCAAATTAAAACTTATGGCACATATCAAATTCATAGAAGCTTCAAAAACATTGCCAACCAGTTCGGCTAAACAGATTGAAACATCACTTTATGGTGCAGTCAGAAAGGCCATTAGGGAAAATCACGAATTGCTGATTGGTCTAATCCTCGTGTACAATAAAAATAACCCCACACAATCCGAAACCAACGTCAGAGATATCACATTGATCAAGGGGTTAAATAAAGAGCTTGAAAACGCATTGAATCTCGAGGATGAAGTTTATTCACATGGCCACAACAGTTTCGTCATCGTCTTGCATAAGAAGACTTTAAGTGCTAAGCCTGCTGTAATCGAGATGTTTTATAATCTTTGTGAGACCTATTTTGCTGACAAAAAAGTCACTGATTTTCTGTTTGAACTTGATTTCATCAATTTACCAAATGAAATTGATCCTCGTCAAAATGCAATGACCATTTTAGCTCAGAGAATTGAAAATAAAATGATGTGATAAGACTTGAAATACTTAGTTTTAACTAGAAAAGACATGAGAATACGCTCATGTCTTTTCTAACTCTAGATGTAACAAAAATATCTATTTCATATTTTCGAAAAAAGACTATAATAATATATAGTTTATACTTGAATTGCAACAATAACAGCTGACCGAGGTGTCAATATGATACAAACATATAATGTAGGCGTAGACGTAGGTTCTACGACAGTCAAAATGATTATTCTAGATGAAAACAATACCATTATTTTTAAAGACTATCGGCGTCATTTTTCAGATGTTAAGAACACAGTAAAAGCCTTATTCGAAGATGCAAAGAGCACACTTAGCAATGCCTCACTAAAACTCATGGTAACCGGGTCTGCTGGTCTTGGCCTAGCAGAAAGTTTGAAAGTGGGCTTTATCCAAGAAGTTGTAGCTTGTTCAAAGGCGATAAAAAAATATGCCCCTGAGACTGACGTTGCCATAGAACTCGGTGGTGAAGATGCAAAGATTATGTACTTTGGAACAACTATAGAACAGCGCATGAATGGTACTTGTGCAGGTGGGACTGGGTCATTCATCGACCAAATGTCCTCGTTGCTTAAAACCGATGCTGAAGGTCTCAACAATCTAGCAAAAAATCATAAGGAAATCTATCCAATTGCATCCCGTTGTGGCGTGTTTGCAAAGACGGACATACAACCCTTGCTCAACGAAGGGGCTTCAAGAGAAGATATCGCAGCATCCGTCTTTCAGGCGGTTGTGAATCAAACAGTCAGCGGCCTTGCGTGTGGCAAACCCATTCGCGGTAAGGTGGCTTTTTTAGGTGGCCCCCTCTCATTTCTCTCCGAACTTAAAAAACGATTTGAAGTGACGCTCAATCTATTAGATGCCGATATTGTCTCACTTGACAACACACAATATTTTGTGGCACTAGGTGCAGCTTTATCTTCTAGTACAACTGAACCTATTGAAATGCATTGTATTTACGACCGTATGCCCAACATTTATTGTGAAGGGCCTGATTCAAAAGATAAACTCGATCAACTCTTTGAATCTCAAGCGGATTATGAGGCTTTTAAAGAACGTCATTCTAAGCATAAAGTGATTAAAAGCGATATAACGGATGCCCATGGCAACTTGTATTTAGGCATAGACGCAGGTTCCACAACGACAAAAATCGCCGTAATTGACTCAGAAAGCCGTTTGGTGTATTCACATTATGGTTCCAACGAAGGCAATCCACTGCGTACTACTATTCAAGCACTCCAAAATCTAAATAGCGCACTCAATCATGACGCTCGTATCGTCTATAGTACCATAACGGGATATGGTGAAAGCCTAATAAAAGCTGCTCTTAAGATCGACTATGGTGAAATTGAAACCGTCGCTCATTATAAAGGTGCCGAATTCTTTTTACCAGGCGTCGATTCCATACTCGACATCGGTGGACAAGACATGAAAAGTTTGCGCATCACTGATGGCGTCATCAATTCAATCATGCTTAACGAGGCGTGTTCATCGGGATGTGGGTCATTTATAGAAACTTTTGCCAATTCATCCAACCATAGCATTCAAGATTTCTCAAAGCTCGGTCTCATGTCAGAACATCCTGTGGACTTAGGTACGCGATGTACGGTCTTCATGAATTCAAGGGTGAAGCAAGCTCAAAAGGAAGGGGCTACAGTTGGCGATATTTCGGCTGGTATATCCATGTCTGTTGTAAAAAACGCCCTTTTTAAAGTTA
>JBBRVO010000050.1:0-15864 GCA_038246775.1 Peptostreptococcales bacterium
TAGCGATGTTGAAGACGCCTTTGACGCAATCGATAAACAACTCCTTCATTTCTTTGCCTCTCAAATCTCAATTGCACTTAAAAATAAATACCTAGTGGACGAAACCGTGAACATGTCCAGGTATGACAAATTGACGGGTGCCTTTAATCGCAATTACTTTGAAACAATGATTACGGCACATCGCGATCAGACCCTTGAAAACATGGCACCATATGCAATCGTATTATGCGATCTCAACTATTTGAAGATTATCAACGACACATTTGGACACAGTGCAGGCGATGCCGTATTGAAGGCATTTTCAGACATAATAATAAGTTCAATAAGGGACAGCGACGTCCTCTCTCGCATCGGAGGTGACGAGTTCGTCATCTTGCTACGTAGCATAACACTCATAAAAGCCCAAGAAAAAATGGCACAAATCTTCAACACGATCATGGACCACAAGATCACTTATCAAGGACACGAACTACCCGTTAGCTTCAGCTATGGCATTTCCGCCTCTCCTGATGATTCTATGGTTTACGACATTCTCATAAAGATTGCCGATATCAGGATGTACAATTTTAAAGAGACCTTTAAGGCAGATCATCCTGATCTTTTAAATCGGCTTACCCATTATTAGAATCAATTGAAGTGCTTGCGCACTTCTTTTTTTGACTTAATATTTACGTAAAAAATAATTTATATGGTATACTATATTTATTAATTCGACAATCAAAATAATAGGGAGGTTCACCATGCACTTAAACTGGTCACTAACTGCTCTTTACTCTGGTTTTGATTCTGAACTATTCAAAAGCGATCTTCTGCTACTTGAAAGTGAAATCGAGACTTTGGATGTCAAATCAGCGACACTCCAAGATGTCACACACGTTGAAACTTACTTTAGAACGCTAGAATCAATACAAAAAATCGCAACGAAATTATACAGCTTTTCAAGCCTTACTTTTACCACCGACACCAATAACCAAGCGGCACTCCAAACGCAAAACAAACTTCAGATATTACTAACTGCAGCGACTTCGGCGAGAACAAAGATGACAAAATTTTTAAGTACAATTGACGATCTTGAAACCTTTATAGCCCCATCTGACTTCTTAAAGCAGTTTTTGTTCGTAATGGAAGACGATCGACGTTATTCAACGCACCTTCTATCTGAATCGGAAGAGATTCTCGCCTCTAAACTCTCCATCACCGGATCAAGTGCTTGGACGACCTTACAACAAAAACTCATCTCCACTCTAAAATGCACACTCGTTCAAGAGGGTGAAGAGAAAGAACTCCCAATCACCGTCATCAGAAATCTTGCAAGCGACGCTTCAAGTGAGGTTAGAAAAGCCGCTTATGAAGCAGAAATTGCCGCCTATAAAAAAATCGAAGAAGCCGTCGCGATGTCACTTAATAGCATTAAGGGCGAAGTCATCACGCTAAGTGACATGAGACACTATGTATCACCGCTCCATATGACCCTTGAAACGTCACGTATGACCGAAAAAACACTTGATGCGATGATGGCCGCCATCAAGGAGGCAATCCCTTCTTTCCAAAGCTATTTACGCGCAAAAGCAGATATTTTAGGCCATAAAAATGGTCTGCCATTTTACGACATGTTCGCACCTATTGGCAGTGCAACCAAAAAATTCACTTATGAAGAGGGCTGTAAATTTGTCGTGGACAATTTCAAAACTTTTTCAGACAAGCTCGCTAGGGTCGCATCCGATGCCATCGAAAAAGGTTGGATCGACGTTGCACCGAGAGAGGGTAAAGTCAGCGGTGCCTTTTGCGCCTCTCTACACCCTGTTGGCGAATTTAGAGTGCTTCTCAATTATACGGGCAACCTCGGCGACGTAACCACGATGGCACATGAACTCGGTCATGGCTACCATGCGATTTGTACCAATTCTGAAAACATCTTAAATGTCGATTATCCGATGCCACTTGCTGAGACTGCTTCAACATTCTGTGAGACCATTGTCAATAATGCAGCGCTTAAAATCGCTACAAAAGAAGAATCTATCACAATCTTGGAAAATTCACTTCAGGATGCCACGCAAGTTATTTGCGACATCTATTCAAGATTCTTGTTCGAATCCAATCTGTTTAAAACACGTGCAGATCATCCACTTTCAGTAGACGAACTTAAAGCGATGATGCTTGATGCACAAAAGCAGGCCTATGGTAACGGTCTTGACCATGAAGCTTTACACCCATACATGTGGCTTATTAAACCGCATTATTATTCAGCTCATCTCAATTTTTACAACTTTCCTTATGCATTTGGCCTCTTATTCGCAAAAGGTCTATATGCCAAATACCTTGAAAATCCGGAATTTTTCGTACTTAAATACGACGATTTATTAGCGGCGTCTGGTAAAATGAACGTCGTTGACGTATGCAAAATCATGAACATCGATGTTGAATCCATCTCATTTTGGAAGGCTTCGCTGGATATTGTCAAGCATGATATCGATCAATTCGTCGAACTATCGGGGTCAAGCGTATGAATAAAAAATGGTGTTTAGATGACTTGTATTTGGGGTTCTCCGATGAGAAATATCTAGCCGATTTAAAATATGGAGAAAACCTCCAACAAAAATACGATCGATTGGTTCAAGACCTCTTTAAAAACCATCAAAATGAGGTAGCCTCTATTGAAATTTTTCTCACGAACTTGCTTGAAGACACCAAGCGTATCAGAAGGCTTCAAGCTTTTGGACATCTAACTTTTTCAACGGATTCTAAATCTCAAGAGGCGCTGACACTTAAGAGCAAAGTGCAGCGCATCGTAAGTGGCATGACCGCCTCATCTGTGGCGTTCAAACAATGGCTCGTTGCTGTGGAAAATTTGGAGGGACTCTGTGAAAAGTCGCAAGTTATTGCAGAGCATGCTTTCTATTTAAAAGAACTTAAAGCATCAACGGCGCATATGCTCTCTCCGGAAGAAGAAGTCTTAGCATCTAAATTGGCAAGTTTCGGTTCTTCCGCTTGGGAAACTCTCCAGAGCAAAGTTTCTTCTCAACTTATGGGCGATGTCACCTTGGGTGGTGTCGTTAAATCCCTGCCAATCATGGCCATCAGAAACCTTGCGTTCAGCGCAGACCCCGAGGTTAGAAAACAAGGGTATATCGCAGAACTCAAAGCTTACAATCAGCATGCCGAAATCTCTTCAGCTGCATTAAACGGTATAAAAGGTGAAGTCTTGACTCTCAGTGCCTTGAGAGGCTTCGAATCACCGCTTCACGAGACATTGTTTAACTCTAGGATGACACCTGAAATTCTCAATGCCATGCTTTCATCTATGGAATCTTTCTTGCCGGACTTTAGAAGGTATCTAAAACTCAAATCTGCTTTTTTGGGCAATAAAGGCGCCTTGCCATTCTATGACCTATTTGCACCCGTAGCGGACAATGATCGTGATTTCACCATAGAAGAGGCACATGACTTTATCGTGAAATATTTTGGCGACTTTAGTGACGACCTCGCTAACTTTGCGGACCATTGCTTCAAAGCGCAGTGGATCGATTTTGAACCCGCTGAAGGTAAAGTGGGTGGCGCATTTTGTTCCAACATTCCAAGCATCAAACAGAGCCGCGTTCTGCTCAACTTTACAGGCAAGCTAAAAAATGTCTTAACAGTTGCCCACGAGCTCGGTCATGCGTTTCACGGGGACCGCATCTTTTCTGAGAGCATCCTCAATACGTCGTATCCGATGCCCCTTGCAGAAACGGCTTCAATTTTCTGTGAGACTATCGTCAGAAATGCCGTTTTAAGTGAAGCCGATGACGATTTGAAGCTATCAATCTTGGAGAATAGTCTTTCAAGTGCAACCCAAGTCATCGTGGATATTCTCTCAAGATACACCTTTGAAACAGAGATTTTTGAAGTCAGAAAAGACCATCCGCTTTCAGTGGATGAGCTTAAAAAAATCATGGTAGATGCACAGATTAAGGTTTATGGAGAGGGTCTTGACCATGATGTCTTGCATCCTTTTATGTGGCTCAACAAAACGCACTACTACTATGCATCGAGGAATTTTTACAATTTCCCTTATGCCTTTGGCCTATTGTTCGCGACGGGGCTCTATTCTAAATATCTCGATGATCCAAAAAGTTTTGTTCCAGCCTACGATGCAATGCTCAGAGCGACAGGCAAAAATGATGTGCAAACCGTCTGTGCGCTTATGGAAATCGACCCAACTCAACAGGAATTTTGGAACGCGTCACTGGTTAAAATCAAAGAAGACGTCGATGCCTTTGAAGCCATCATCAACAGAAAACTGTCTTTTTAGAAAGGCAAACATGCGTTTGCCCACAGTATCCACAGTTTTATCCACAGATTGGCTAATATCCTGTTGAAAGCCTGTGAGTGTTAACTATTAACACTGGGGATAAATATAAAACATAAAAAAACGTCTAAATTGTTTGTGTCTAGCAAACAATTTAGACGTTTATTTTTTACTATTTCATTTTTGAAACTGTTGCAAATGCGCAATCTATCAAATTTGGAACGGTTGAAACCACATCTTTGATATAGACGCGCTCCGTTCTTTGGTGCAAGTCTTTTCCCCATGGGCCAATGTGGATAACGGACACATCAAGGTCAGAAATGCCCTCAAAATCAAGCTGATACTCCAAATTGTACAAGGGCATTTGGTTTAAAGCGGCCCTTGGATCGTGTCTCATCTTTTTGAGGTAACTCATATCAGAAATGCCCATAAAATAGTTGTCTTTTATATAAGACAAACCTTGCTTAGCTAAGCAGGTTTCAAAATCATCTTTCAGTTTTTCCTCATAATAAGAGGTGCTATCCACTACCGGATAAAATGGCGGCAATAGTCCGATGACGACGATGGGATACGGTACATCGAGTAAACGAATCATGTGTCTAATTAATAAAACGGTAAACGCATGAGGTAGCATCGTTTCATTTTCAGATCTAAGCTGTCTAAAAAGAGCCTCTATATCCGTTGTGCCTTTGAGACGTGTTACAAGTTCCTCATAAAGAAGGATTTCAAATTCAAAGTTCATACATTCGCTATAAGAAGGCTTTGCTTGCTTTCTTAAGTACTCGTTATAGGAATAGTTAAATTGATTGATGGCATCTTCCATGGACCATTTACAGAGCTCTTTAAGTTGTTCGAACTTACCTGTCAAGTTGCCTTTTAAATAGAGCCAGTTGAAGTAGGCCACTGCAAATTCAGGCGTCGTCACATCATACGTTTCCTTGATTGAATACATATTTAAAAATGCAGGCGGTGCTGTCATACGCTGGTTGACTGTGTCACTCATCTCGACGTTGAGTTCTATCGCTTTGACGATTTCCATGGTAATACTAATGGCATTGAGCCCGCTATAAGCGAAGCCGCAATGTGTCGGCATCCCTTTCGTCACGATAACTGGCATCATCTTCCCCACTGAGCCAGTAGAAATTCTAAATTCATTTTCGTGTTCTCTTTCATGGGGTTCCGTAAGAATCGCAAGTTCATAACACAGCGAAAAACGTTCTTTTAAAGTCTTGAGCACCGATACGGCGTGTCGCATACCTGCAGATTGCGTTTCTTCATCTGGCACGGAGAGGAACAGAACGTTGACGCCTGGTGACTCTATCGTCGCTTTTTCAAGTTGGCGCAGATTGATAACGAGGCCTGCCTTCATATCACAACTGCCTCTTCCAAATAGCCAGTCACCCTCAAATTGCTCAAGGGGTATATTGGTACGAGCCATCTTAAGCTGTGATTTAAGCACTTCAGGATTTAGACCATCCATGTCGCCATAAACTGAAAGATCAACCGTATCATGATGCCCAAAGAGTATAACCGTCTTAGGTGCATGGTTGTCGTTTAAAGCCCATATAACACCGCGTCTTAATGGATCATTTGGGAGGTCGGATTTGCCAAAAAGGTCAGGGTTTTCTCTAAAATAATCTATATTTTTAATGGTGTCGACAAGGATGTTTTCAAAAGCGTGTTCATATTCTGTGGCGCTATCGCTGCGCGTATTTATGAAACGATTCAACAAGTTAAGGCTTTTGTCATTCTCTCTATTTATCATATGTTTTCGTCCTTTATAAATGCGTCGAGTTATACTGTATTATCTCATTAACTCGTTTTCTTTACAATGTTTATCGATACTTTAGTACAAAAAAGCAAGACCTAAAAAGAGGTTCAAAAGCTTATGAGACTACAGTCCCACACACTTTTGAACCTCGAGACGCAAGTGCGCCTTATAAATCGTAGTACATTTTATACTCTCTTGGAGATGGCATTAGACTTTCAGCATTTGCTTCTTTTTTAAGGTACTCGATCTGATCTTTAATGATTGCTTCAGTAAATACACCGCCTTCAAGCAGATAAGCTTGATCACTTTCAATAGCCGAGATGACGTCATATAAATTCGATGGCAGGCCGCCAATTTGCTTCCTTTCAGATTCTGAAAGCTTGAAGATGTTGACATCATAAGGTCCAAATTTATGTTCAATTGGATCAATTTTGTTCTTGATGCCGTCAAACATGGCCATCATAAGTGCTGCATAGCACAAATAGGGATTGGCCGTTGCATCGGCAGGTCGAAACTCGAAGCGTTTTTCGTTCGGCTGTATCGCATAACCTGGGATTCTGATAACCGAGCTTCTGTTCGCTGTGCCAAAACAGACACTCACTGGTGCCTCATAACCAGGAACCAGACGCTTATATGAATTCGTGCTAGGATTGGTAAACGCCATCAAAGATGACGCATGCTTGAGTATACCGCCCATTGCATAGAGTCCAATAGGGCTCATATCTGCATAGCCACCCTTTTCATAGAAAAGTGGGGTCACATCATTGAAAAGCTGCATGTGGACGTGCATACCACTACCCGCTTCTCCAAAGATTGGCTTAGGCATAAAAGTTGCCGTGCGATTATAAAGCACTGCCGTATTTTTTACAACGTATTTGACTTTCATAGATCGATCACCCATGATGATTGGGCTCTCAAAATCGAGTTCGATTTCCTGCTGTCCTGGCCCACCCACTTCAGGATGGTGGTATTTAACTGGGACATCCAAGGACTCAAGAATTTTTACCATATCATTTCGCATATCAAAATTGATGTCTTTAGGTCTGTCTACATGATAACCGCCGTGATGATGGACCAAGTAACCGTTGTTATTCTCTGGTTTGTGTGCATTCCACCCAGCTTGGACGGTATCAATGGCATAACTTGAGGCTTGTGGATCCACTCTATATTGGCACGAATCAAACGTATAGTACTCAAATTCAGGACCTAATAGTGCTTTGGTCGCAATTTTCTCTTCTTTCATGTATAATTCAACTTTTTCACAAATAAATCTCGGGTCGCTTTCAAATCTAATATGTTTGTCTGACACATTATAGATGCGTGTCATAAATACAAGCGTTTTCGCTTCATTGAAAGGGTCAATAAAATAAGCACTTAAGTCCGGTTTAAACACCATATCAGATTTCTCAACACTTAAAAAGCCATAACTCGACCCATCAAACCCTATGCCGTTCTCAATGGTATCTTCATTGAAGCGCCTTGTGGTAATCGTAAGGTGGTGCCATCTACCTGCAAGATCCAACAATTTAAAATCGACAAATTCAATTTCATTTTGTTTGCAATAGTCAAGTACCTCTAAATGATTTTTAAACATACAGTTGCCTCCTGAGCACTATAAATTGTGTTGCATTTTTATCATATCAAATTTTTTGATAATTGTGTGAAAATTTTGTTAAATGACCCACTTATTTCTTGCAACCATTTAAATCCAAACGCACAATATTGAATTCTCAGGTTATGCTTGTTATAATAGTTAT
This sequence comes from Peptostreptococcales bacterium, assembly GCA_038246775.1. Lineage (GTDB taxonomy): Bacteria > Bacillota > Clostridia > Peptostreptococcales > Acidaminobacteraceae > Fusibacter_C. Next base: position 7,817 of record JBBRVO010000050.1, read on the forward strand.
GAGGTGTTCAATGAAAAATATAATCATATTCTGTGACGGTGCATGTTCCGGAAACGGTAAAGAATCAAATGTCGGCGGGTGGGGTGCTGTACTAAAATATAAGGATCAAGTGAAAGAAATTTGCGGTGGTGCCAGTCAAACCACGAACAACATCATGGAGCTCACCGCTGCGATAGAAGCTCTAGGTCAACTTAAAATGAAAAATATCCCTGTACGCATCTATTCGGATAGCGCCTATGTGGTGAATTGTTTTAACAATGGGTGGTATCACAAATGGCGCATCAACGGTTGGATCACATCAAAAAAAGAGCCTGTAGAAAACAAGGCCCTTTGGGAAGCGCTAATCAATCAGATGGAATCCTTTGAAAAAGTGACTTTCTATAAAATCAAAGGTCATCTGGATGCTTCAAAGATCGCAGATGTGAAAAAATGGCTGACAAAATTCAACACGGAGCACGGTGAAACTTTGACTGAAGCCGAATTTGTTGAATTGATAAAGCTCAATCACCTGGCGGACAAACTCGCCAATGATGGTATGGCACCTTTTAAATAATGCACTTAGCAAGTCACCCCTTCGCTTCGCTCTATATCCCTATCGGTTTCACACGCTGTGAGGATTGCGATTTCAAGCGCTTTGACGATATCGCTCAAATGCATGGATGGCGTATTGGGCAAGTTTGCCACTTGCTGCGGTGCATACGGCACATGAATGAATCCCCCTCTTTTTTGGGGGTATTTTTTTGCAATCATATCCATGAGCCCATAGAGTACATGATTGCAAACGAACGTACCGGCGGTATTGGATACAGAAGCGGGAATCCCCGCATCGCTAATCGCCTTAGATATCGCCTTGATGGGCAAGTTTGAAAAATAGGCAACCGGCCCGTTTGGGTTGATCGGCGCATCGATAGGCGCATGATGTTTATTATCAGCGATTCTAGCATCATCGACATTTATACCTACGCGTTCGATACTAATTTGCGTTCGACCACCTGCTTGACCAACACATAGGATAATATCTGGATTTTCCAATGCAATCAAAGCATCAAGTACGCTTAGCGATTCATGAAAAACCACTGGCAGACTCTTTTTTACGACGACATGTTCTTCAATAGAATCCTTTAACTGCATCACGGCTTCAAATGCAGGATTTATCAGCTCTCCACCAAAAGGTTCAAAACCTGTAACGAGTACAACCATATCTTATTTTTCACCATCCATTCTTATACCTTGCATAAAGTATTTATTTAAAACAATATAAATCAACAATATTGGAATTAAGGATATCACACTCGCTGCCATGACTTCATCCCATTGTGTGATACCACTATACCGACTCATCATAGATTGTATGCCAACGGTAAGTGTATACTTTGACGGATCTTGTAAATACAGCTTTGGTTGCAAAAAAGAATTCCAGAACCCTAAAAATATAAAGACCGCTTGTGTGGCGATTGACGTTTTTGCAAGGGGCATAGCAATTCTAAAAAATGTACCGATTCTGCCTAAACCATCAATCGCTGCAGCCTCTTCAATTTCTTTAGGAAAATTGACGTAAAACTGTCGCATCATAAAAATATAGGTGGCATTAACTGCCGATGGAAATAGTATAGCACCATATGAATTAATGAGTCCTAAATTTTTAATAATTAAATAATTTGGAATTAATAAAACTTGACCTGGCACCATAATCGTTGCTAGTATCATGTAAAAAACAGCTTGTCTGCCTCGAAATCTTAATCTAGAAAGGGAATAACCCGCCATTGAATTTAAGACGACATTGATTATTGTTCCCACAGAACAAATCCAAAATGAATTAAAGACCCATCTTAAAAAAAGATCATCCATTTTAAATAGTTTAATAAAGGCATTAAAAGTAGGACTTTGGGGAATAATAGACATGGAGCCTGATGTTATTTCTTTGTAAGATTTAAAGGCACCTGATACAGCCCATAAAAATGGGAACAAAGTGAAAGCTGCATATAAGATTAAAATCACATAAAGCATCGTCTTTAGTGTCTTGTTCTCTTTCATTTTTCCTCCTAATACATGCTTTCAGATTTATTTAACTTTTGAGCAATAAAGGAAATAACAAATATTAGTGCCGCAAGTGATATTGACATAGCTGCAGCATATCCCATGGTATTGTTTTGTCCAAAAGCATTGCGATATATCAATAAAGCAACGGTTAATGTAGAGTTTTCAGGTCCACCTGATCCATTGGAAAATATAAACGCTTGATCAAACATTTGGAAAGTGCCCACGATCCCCATAAGGAGTACAAAAGTTGTAATAGGCTGTAGTTGAGGAACCGTTACATAAAAGAAGCGTTGAACCGCATTAGCGCCATCGACTTCTGCCGCTTCATAGATACTTTTGGGAATCTCTTGTAATCCCGCTAAATAAATCGTCATGAAAAAGGGCACCGTTGACCATATATTCATTGACATAATAACTTTAAGTGCGACTCTTGCATCATTTAAGAAATTGATAGGCGTATCAAGCAAACCGAATTTTAAGGCAATTTGATTGACTGGACCTGTTAAACTAAATAGAAACATAAAAATCATTGTCAATGCGGCACTAGATGTCAAAGTAGGTAAAAAGTAAATAATTCGAAATTGTAGCTTTCCTTTCAACTTGGCATTCAAGACAGAGGCCATTACCATAGCAAGGAGCGTTTGAATTGGAACGACAACTGCGACGAATGTCGCTGTATTTGTAAATGCCTTCAAAGATTTGGAGTCATTAAAAATTCTCAAATAATTATCAAGTCCAACAAACTCCATATAACCTGTAAACAAATTCACTTTATGAAAGGATATATAAATTGCAAACATGATTGAAATAAAAACAAATATCCCGATAACGACTACGGCTGGCAATACGAACAGAGTACCTTGCGTAGCTTCCATTGACTTACTTTTTAACCTTTTCACGAAAGAAGTACCTCCACTTTCTTTATAAAGGGGGATTAGGGCTGTTGCTAGAAATGCCTCAACAGCCATAACCATTTTTGATTAAAATAAGGCTGTTATTGATTCGCTTTAATCGTTGCGTTTGCTTCTTCTTGTGCTGCTAAAAGCGCCTCTGCCAGTGTTTTTTCGCCTTTGACAACGGATGGCATGAAGTTTCTGAATTCATTATTGATTGTGTCCATTGTTGTTCCCTTTTGCCATGGTGTCGCATAACTTGCACCAGCAATGTGCGCTATTTTAAGTGGATCACCAGATACATCTGTTGCAATTGCAACATCTTCTCTTGAAGGTAAGACCCCTGCTCCAGTCGTCCAAATTGCCATACCTTCTGTTCCAGTTGCAAATTTTACAAATCCTTTGGCAATATCTGCATTTTTAGTTGACGCATTTACACCATAGCCGACTGTAAAGACCATAGTACCTTTTTCACCTTTATACGTCGGTAATTCCTTAACACCAAAAGCTACATCTGGGAAATTTGTTTGTAAATGGCCTAATACCCAGTTGCCTTCAATCATGATTGCCGTTTTTAAATTGCCAAATGCATCGCCATTCCATCCCATCCCAAGATCTGCAGGCAATACAATTTTACTATCTTTTGCAGCGTTATATTCAAGACTCAAATTTTCTATAACAGCAGGGTCAGCTAAATTAGAATAGATCTCATCCTTAATCACTGAAGCGCCGCCAGCTTCTGCCATAAATAAACTACGCGCTAAATCTTGATTATACGTCATCGCTGCCATACCCTCAGGTAACGTTTTTTTCAGGTTAACGAGATAATCACTTCCTAAAAGTTCTTCCATTGTACCTGGAAGGTCCGCCTCTTTTACATAAGCTGTATTATAATAAAGTGCTAATGTCGAGTAATCTTTACTAACTGCATAGTATTGATCATCTGTCATAAAGGCATTTTTTAATGATGGATAGAAAGCATCTAGTTCAAATTCAGCCGGATCAAGCGCCATCAAAACGCCTTGTTGCGTATAAAATGGTGCCATATAAGCATCTACATAAAATACATCTGGACCACTACCGCCAATTAATTCAGCTTGAAGCTCAGTGTTGTAATCAGAATACACGCGCTCTTCAACTTCAGCGCCCGTTTGTGCTTTAAATGCATCTACCATAGCTGTAAAAGCAGCCGTTTCAGAATCATTGCCACCCCATCGTCCAATAATGACCTTTTGTCCCGCAAAAGACATCGCAGCTTCAGTCGTCGCTTCAGTTGTTTCAGTAATTGCTTCACTATTAGGTGCAGTTGTCTCATCCGTTTTTGCGCCACTACATCCAGATAACATCGGCAGTATCAAAATAAGTGTTAATAAAATAATTAAAAATCTTTTCATCTTATCCTCCTTGTTTTTCAAAGCACATTGTTTTTTATGTTGCTATTATGCTGTATACAATATCTTTACTTCTGAATAGGCCTTTTCCAAAAATAAGATATATTTATCAAAGCTTCGCTTTGAATAAAACTTAGTAAGAAACTCTGACGCGGTCATTAAACATAAAATGTGTGCCAAAGGCTTCAATGGTGATATATTTTTCAGAAAACAACTTAGTGACGATAAACTCATCTTTTTTAATAGCCACTTGTAACTTTTCACCTTGCCAGTAAATACTAAACGTCAATGCCTGCCAATTTTCTGGCAAATGAGGTTCAATGCGCAGTTTTCCATCAAGCATTCTCACACCACCAAAACCGTTGATCACACATTGCCAAACACCGCCCAATGAAGCACCATGAATGCCGTGATCACTAGTTTTCATATTATTGCCTAGGTCTATCTCTGCTGCTTGACTAAAAAGATTGTAAGCCAAAGAATAAAGACCTAGATCACTTGCAAGGACCGAATGTGTGGATAAACTTAACGAGGAATCATGTAGCGTTCGCGGTTCGTAATAATCCCAGCAATTCAGCTTTACTGTTTTATCAAACAGATTTTCTAGTAGATACATTAAAATCAGGACGTCCGCTTGCTTTGAAACCTGTAAGTCATTAACTTGCTTCAAATTATATTTTCTGAATAGACTGCCCACATGTTTTTGAGCTTTATATGGACTTAAATCGATATTTTTTTTACTCATATACGTTTTGTCTTGAGGAATAACACCAAAATCATCTGGAACTGGTAAGTAAACCCGCTTTATATCCTCAATTAAATCTTTATAGATCTGATCCACGCCAATTTTTTTATTTAATCTTTGAAATAAATGCTCGTTATCCATTTTAAGCTTTTCATAGTAATCAATCGCGAGCCTCATATTAAAAACAGCCATATAGTTTGTAAACGCGTTATCGTCAATATGTTCTTTATATTCATCTGGACCAATCACACCATTAATATGCAATAATTGATCCTCTTCACTATATTCTAGCCTTGATGACCAAAAGCGCGCCGTTTCAAAAATAATCTCATACCCATATTGTTCCATAAAGTCCAGATCATTTGTAATTTGAAAATATTGCCAGGTTGCAAATGCAATATCCGCCGTTATATGTTGTTCAATAAAACCCGACCAAATTTTAGTGGACTTTCCGGTTACAATGTCGGCAGCCCCCCAAATCGGTGTGACCTCTCCATCAGTAACCCATGCGGATTCCCAAGGAAACATTGCCCCTAAATAGCCATTTGCTCGTGCTTTTTCCCTAGCACCTGACAAACATAGATACCTATATTCCAAAAGTCTTCTTGCAATCTGTGGATGGCTATAGATGTAATATGGCAAGATAAAGATTTCTGTGTCCCAAAACGTATGGCCTTTATACCCTTCACCCGTTAAACCTTTTGCACCAATGTTCATACGGTTATCATGATAAGGCGTCATGATGCGCATGTGATACTGGGAAAATCGAATAGACAATTGATCAAATGCATTTTCGGAATCAATTTGAATGGGACATTCAGACCAAATTTGGTCATGCCACGCTTTTTCACTATCTTTTATAAGTGCTTCGTAGCCACGTTGTCTGGCTTCAATTATCTCTTGAACGCTATGCTTTCTAATTTCTTTTAAAGCCTTCTTTTCAAATTCTAAATCTCGAGAAGTTGAAAAATACGCGTATTTAGTGATGACGATTTCTTTGCTTTCTTCTAATTCAAATTCGAATTCATTATAAATCTTTCTTCGATCCATAAGAATCATTGATTCCGGTTTTATATATTTTCCTTGTGATTCAAATGTATGTGTTGCAGTTACTATAATATCAATTTTACTTTCAGTGGTCGTTTGTACCATCTGAAGGACATCTGATTCAAAGAGTCTTTTTTCACCTTCGGAGAAATGTTGCACACCAGAATTAGTCATCTGTCCATTAATGCCCGATTTTACAATCACGTTAACATTGCCGTTTTTACAAACCATGGTTATTTGCTGTCCTGACAAATGCCTATTGTCGAGTGAAATAAATCGCTTAAATGTGAACTCTATTTCTTTCCCACTTTGAGAAATCCATATTATTTTCCGAGTCAATTCTCCATTTTTTAGATTCAAGAACCTTTGATAGCTTTTAACGATCCCTTGAGTTAAATGGAACAACTGTCCATCAATTTCGAAATTGATTTCATACACATCTGCACAATTTGGAAGCTCAGTCACTTCAAGTGCATCAAAACGATTAAATGTCCCTGCAATAAAAGTGTTTCTTACTTCACCGCTATAGCGCTCTTCAGTTGCTGATCTTACCCCTAAATAGCCATTTCCTAAAGCCATTATGGTTTCGCATTTACCCAAATAGTGCGTATCAAAGTTATCTTCACAAACCATCCAATTGGTCAAATCTCCCGTACCTAAATCATACTTCATTGAAACCTCCAGCAAACCGAAACGTTTCGGATAAATGTTTAAAAAAAATAGATTCGTTTTGTTTTTTTTACCAAAACGTTTCTATTTCTATTTTAACTTATAAACACTCTCTCTGACAAGTACTTTATGAGGTAAAATTAAATTTTTATTTTCAGACCGTCCTTCGATCATCTCAAGCAATTGTTTTGCCGCTTCAAAACCCATTAGATAAAAGTCTTGCCCAACGGTTGTCAGTGCCGGTGTAATATGTTTTGCAATAGGTATATCGTCAAATCCAACAATCGAAAGATCTTTAGGTATTTTAAGTCCCAACTCTCTTGCCGCCTTATAAGCGCCTAAAGCCATCATATCACTGGCACAAAATATGGCCGTGATTTCTGGGTTTTTACGTAATAAATTAAGCGCTTCACAATAAGCGACCTCTTCTAAAAAATCGCCACTAACTACCCATTCATTGACAATGGGCAATTTAGCGTTTGACATTGCCTTTTTAAAGCCATTGTATCTGTCAATAGAAACTTGGGCTGCCCCGCGGCCATTGATCATGGCTATATTTTTGTGATTTGATTCAATCAATAATTCCACAATTTCTTGTGCGGCAATTACATTGTTAATCGATAGGGAACTCACCGATTTTGAATGTTCATGAATATCTATTAACACACATGACAGAGGGCTATCAACTAATTCTATCAAGTAGGGATCATCAAACCTTATACCATTTAGTACGGCACCGGCAATGTTGTGTTCATTACAAAATTGAACGTAACTTTTTTCCTTTTGATGGGCAGAACTCGTTGTAAATAAAACCACTTCATAATTAACATTTTCAGCGAATTGATACATCCCAGCGAGCAAAGCATAAACGATGTTATCTTTTCCACCTTCTTTTTCTAGTCCGGATAAAATGATAGCGAGTGTGTTATTTTCTGGTTTCACTAGATTTCTAGCCGCACGATTAGGGATGTATCCAAGCTCTTTTGCAATTCTTTGAATTCTATCTTTTGTTTCTTTGTTCACGTCATCATAGTTGTTAAGCGCTCTTGAAACCGTTGTTACAGAAATTTTCGCTTCTCTTGCAATATCTTTTATTGTTATCATACATGGTCACCTCAGTCATAGTATATCATATCTCCTATTCGGCTAAAATAAAACACAAAAAAAGACTGGTCGCAAAATAAATCGCAACCAGCTTCATTTTTTAATGCCGGATTAATAATTTGATTCTTTGATTTCAAAATGCTCTTTAGGGTGAAGACA
>JBBRVO010000051.1:0-15681 GCA_038246775.1 Peptostreptococcales bacterium
GCCTCAAACAAGCCTGTCTATGCAAAAGGGACACTATCGCGTACGAATTCAAACGCAGTTAGCATTTATATCACCACCCTTAAAGTGGGACAACTAACACTCAGCGAAGACATCGTCCGCAAAGTAGAATCTGAAGTGCTCAGATTTGTAAATAATTTACTTTCGAGCACCAATGGCTTTACTATAGAAGAACTTCGCGTTGAGGAAGGCACTTTATTTTACAAGGGCACTTTGCCTGCTGAACTAAACGGAACGAAATTAAAACCTTAATTGAAGGCACGTTTAGAATTTAAATCTACAATCTGATCATGAACAAATATGATGTCATTGAAATCGAGTCACTCTCGATTTCTTTTTTTTGTCATTATTATGCTTTGGGTTTCCTAATCGGGAAGAACACACACTCGCGAATTGGTCTGTTTAGCAAAACTGAGAAAAACCGCTTTGCCTTTACTTGTTTTGTTTTCGCTCACCTTGTTTACGCATGGCCTTATCTCATACTGCCTCCTATTTTCATGCGCATTCTGTCATTAAAAAAATATATTTATCATACCGAGACTTACTTTTCAAGTAACATTTGCATAAACACTAGTCACTATATATTTCTAAGTCGCCTTTTATAGAACGCTCATAATAGTTGGTTAAATAGTCGATTGCTTCTTGTGTCTCCTCATTTTTGATTAACACAAACAGTCGGGTCATAAAATCGATGGTTAGTTTTACGCCATAAAGTCTTATGTGCCGTTCAAACAAGTTTTTATTAGACGTTCGAAAAGAATTATAGATCAAAGGTAAAATAGTATTGCCGCTTAATATACACATGTATCTGAAGAACTCATAAGACAATTCAGAGGCCTCAGCAACTTTCGTTGTTTTTTCAAGGGCTTCTATATATCCCCATAGTTTATCCGAGTTTTCAGGCGTCAATTTTCTTGACATTTGCCTGATTGCAAAGCTATCAAATAAAATTTTGAGTTCAATAGAAGAACGTACTTCAGGCCTGCGAAGCATCCCCTTATTATAGTTCATCATTGAAACAAGAATGTCCACCGAACCCTTTTGGTTATAATCCGCCACAAAAGTACCCACTCTTGGTCGAATTTCTAAAAAACCCTTGGCTACCATGGCACCTATACCACTATGAACAATGTTGCGGCTCACATCCATAACATCAGCAAGCTCACGCTCTGTTAAAAGTTGTTCTCCAATTTCTAGCTCACCTGATAATATTCTAGATTCTATTTCCTGTATGAAAAGATCTTTTAATGTCGGTGCTTGTAATTTTTTATATTCCATACGTTGCACTCCTTTGGTTTCTGGTTAACCAAATCAATCATATTGGAAATATGTTTGATTTTTGTAAAATGCGTCAATTTTTGAAACTATTCTGAAAATTTTAATTGTTTAAATTTTTGTAACATGATATTATTATTATATAGTTTTGTTAAGCAAATGTCAATCACTAAACACAGCAATAAGAATACTTTAAAGGTCTACACGGTGTTTTTTCATTTCAATTGATACTGCATCTGATGCTACAGCTGATCCTACAAAATATTTATCGAAATAATGAAGCGAAGAAATATTCGCGTAAAATTTATTTTGATTATTGGTTTGTATAAATCAACCAATTTTTGATCAACCATGATTGTTTCGACAAACAACATACCTATCGGCAATATATGCCATCTTTTTTTCAAATGAGATTAGGCAGATTAGAATAGATTAATAAAAAATCAGAATACGAAAAGGAGTGAAATCAATGGCACAGTTAAGACAAAAAATCGTTAAACTTGCAAAGGTAGTTGGTGGCGTTTCTGGCATTGTCAACAAAATTGATGAAAATGCACCGGAGTACTACAGCTTGGCAGCTATATTAACCGATGAAGAAGCTGATATAGCCATCGCTGCCGGTTTACGAAAAGAGCGCACTGCAGAATATCTCGCAAAAAAAGTCGGCAAACCCTTAGAAGCTGTGAAAGAAATTGCTGAAACACTCGGTTGGAAAGGCATTTTTAGAGTAAACACAAGCCCCGAAGACGGTAAAGATCGGTTTTATATGCAAATTTTCGCACCTGGTATTATGGAGATGATGGTAAACAATAAACAAATTCTCAATGCACATCCAGAAGTTGGGAGAGCCTTTGAAGAATATACCCGCATCCGAATGGCAACACTATCGCCAATGATGCCTGATGGTTATGGTTTAATGCGTGTTATTCCCGTTGAAAGTGCCATTAAAGATATTCCGGGTGTAAATGACTTTGAAAAATTAAGTTACTATTTAAAAAAATATGACGTTTTTTCCGTATCCCCTTGTTCATGTCGTTCTTCACGTCGTGTTATTGAAGAAGGTTGTGGACACCTTGAGGAGGACATGTGTGTACAGATGGGAAAAGGTGCCGAGTATTACATACGCACTGGACGCGCCAGAGAAATCAAGCGTGAAGAGGTACTTGAAATTGTTAAACGCGCTGAGGATAACGGTTTGATGCACAATATGCCAAATATCGAAGAAGCTGGCGAAAGTGCGGCAATCTGCAACTGTTGTGCGTGTTCTTGCTTTGGATTACGTGTTGGTTTACTTTATGGAGCTAGAGATGTGATTCGTTCGAACTTTGCTGCTAAAATTGATGAAACAAAATGCGTGGCTTGCGGTCAGTGTGTTGAAACTTGCCCAGGCAATGCTTTGAAAATGGGTCAAAAAATTTCTACAAAAGTGCCTCTGGCTTTACCGGAAAAATATCGCAAAATGAGCAACTCAGTATGGCACAAGTCTGACTGGAATATAGACTATCGCGAAAATCAAGAGGATGTTCAAGTAACGGGTACTGCACCGTGCAAAACCGCATGTCCTGCTCATATAGCCGTACAAGGTTATCTGCGTTTAGCAGCCGAAGGCGACTATCAAGGCGCTTTGGCTTTAATTAAGAAAGAGAATCCCTTTCCAGCTATTTGCGGACGCATCTGTAATCATCGTTGCGAAACAGAATGTACCCGTGGATTAGTAGATGAAGCTGTCGCGATTGATGAAGTCAAACGTTTTATTGCCGATCATGATTTGCATAAAGCGACGCGATACATCCCACCTATGGTCAACCAAATTGGTATGCCTTATTCACAAAAGATTGCTATTATCGGAGCTGGCCCTGCGGGTTTATCATGTGCATATTACCTTGCTGAAAAAGGTTATACGCCTACTGTATTTGAGAAAGAGCATCGTCCTGGTGGTATGCTTATGAACGGTATTCCATCATTCAGGCTTGAAAAAGATGTCGTTCAAGCTGAAATTGATATTTTGAAGGAAATGGGTGTCGCGTTTAAATGTGGCGTTGAAGTGGGTAAAGATGTTACGATTGCGCAATTACGCGAGCAAGGATTTTCAGGATTTTATGTTGCAATCGGTGCTCAAGGTGGCCGAAGCATCGGTATTGAAGGTGAAGATGCAGAAGGTGTCGAGTCTGGTATTTCATTTATTTGTGATGTAACCCTAGGAAAAGAAAAGAGACTTTCAGGTCGTACAGTTATCATTGGTGGCGGAAACGTGGCGATTGACGTTGCACGTACCGCTAGCCGTGTTGGGGCAACTGAAACATTACTCTTCTGCTTGGAAGATCGTGAGCATATGCCGGCTGATTCAGACGAAATCGCAGAAGCACAACATGAGGGCATAAAAATTAATAACGGATGGGGTCCCAAAGAGATACTGGTAAAAAACGGCAAAATCAAAGGAATTGTTTTCAAAAGATGCCTCTCTGTTTTGGATGACGCAAATCGTTTTGCCCCAAAATACGCCGAAGAAGATTTAATGACCGTTGAATGCACGCATTTATTATTGTCTGTTGGACAGAGCGTCGTTTTAGGGGATCTACTTACTGGAACAAAAGTAGCGTTTAATCGCAATGGTACTGCAATAGCAGATGCAATCACCTACCAAACTGCTGAGCCTGATATTTTTGTGGGTGGCGATGTTTACACGGGTCCGAAATTTGCAATCGATGCAATCGCAGCTGGTAAAGAAGCTTCCATATCACTGCACCGTTGGGTACAGCCTGGACAAACACTCACACTGGGGCGTGATCGCAAGAATTATATTGCACTTGATAAATTAAATGTTTCAATAGAGCAAGACTATGACCATTCGAAACGACAATCGCCTGGTTATAACGCTGCAAAGGAAAAAACGTTTGGTGACACACGTTTAACCTTCACTGAAGATCAAGTTAAGCAAGAAACCGCACGTTGTCTTTCTTGTGGAGCAACAAAAGTAGATACCTATATGTGTGTTGGTTGTGGCTTGTGTACGACAAAATGTCAATTTGACGCGATACAATTAGAAAAAGTACGCGACTTGCATGCCGATACTTTTGAAACGATGCCAATAAAAGTTGCTGCACACGTTCTAAAGAAAACCGGTAAAATCCTCGCAAAACCTTTTGTTCGAAGTTAAGGGTGTACCTATGCATGAACTCGGATTAATGGATGCTGTTATTAGAACTGTCGGGCGTATAGTTAAAGAAGAAAATTTAACCACTGTTCGGAAAATAGTATTAGAAATAGGCGAACTATCGGGGACAGTACCCCATTTTATTACAGATTGCTATAAAGCAGTTGTTGCTAATACACCCTATCAAGATACTGAACTTGTTATTGAAATTGTGCCGGGCATTGCCCGGTGCAACGATTGCCAAATAGAATTTAGAATTGATATAGACGTTCTATGTTGTACGCTATGCCAGGGGAAAAATCTTACGCCCATACATGGTAAAAATTTAACAATCAAGGAAATTGAAGCGTACTAGCAAATAAAGAAACTAGAGAGTAAGGTGAAAAATGATGGATCAAAAGGCAAAAATAATTGCAATTACTGGCAAAGGCGGCGTTGGAAAAACATCCCTATCTGCAGTAATTGTCAAACAACTGACTGAATCTTTCCCTGATAAACGCATCTTAGCGATTGATGCAGACCCTGCGGTGGGCTTGGCAACAGCACTTGGCATTGAAGTTAAATCTACAGTTGACGACATACGCAAAGAATTTATTGATCATGTAGAAAACGGCAGTTCAAATGAAGCTGTAGAAATGTTAGGCAATGCACGCTATATGATATTTGATACATTAGTAGAACAGCCCCGCTTTTCATTTCTAGCAATTGGAAGACCAGAGTCTGCTGGGTGTTATTGTAAAGTAAATAGCTATTTAAAAGAAGTTATCAAAATTTTGGCAGACAATTACGACTATATTGTCATTGATGGAGAGGCTGGAATAGAGCAAGTAAACCGTCGCGTCATGGAAAAAGTGACCCACTTATTGCTCGTTTCAGATGCCAGCAAAAAAGGGATTCAAGTTATTGAAGCCATAAACCGTGTTGCAAAAGAGTTAGTCATGTATGATGCCGTTGGCGCAGTTATAAATCGTATGCCCGGCTGGGACATTAAACAGCACATCGATACAGGTGATATTCCGGTTCTTGCATATATCCCTTCAGATGAGCTGCTTGCCACGTGCGACATAAAAGGTGATAATATTATGTTTTTACCTAATCATGCGCATATGGTAAAAGGGGCTCGTGAGACACTTATTAAGCTGAATATATTGAAAGGATAGGCCATACAATATGAAGGATTTAAAGAATCTTTACTATTTTGAAAACCTACTACAAGACTCTAACAACGACATGGTGCGCCAAGCAAAAGAAAATGGTCAAGTGGCCATAGGTAGTGTTTGTTACCAAATTCCAGAGGTCCTTTTAAACTTACCCGGTTGCTTTAGTACCAAAATGCGTGCCCCAAACACCGTTTCAATAGAAATGGGCACTTATTATATGACAAGTCTAACTTGTGAATACTGCAGAGCGATGTTAGAACGCGCACTCGAAGGCAGTTATCAGTTTCTTGATTGCATATTTGACCCCGCCTCTTGCTCACAGCTTGCTGACTGTATGGAAAACATAGAGGAATTAGGTCTCTGTAATGGAGAAAAGTTCTTTGTACAGCACGTGGACACACCAATGAAAGATGATGAAAATGGCATTTCTCATATGACACATATGAGTCGTGTGCGTGTCCTTGATAAGTTACAAGAGGTCTTTGGTATCGATACGTCCGACGCTGCTCTACTTAAATCTGTTGAACTGCATAACGAGGTTTGTCGATTGATTACCGAAATGGGTCAGTATAGAAAATTTGATAATCCGACAATTACAGGTTATGAATTTGCAGTGTTTACACTTGCAAGCTATTGTTGTCCAAAAGATCTACTACTCCCTTACTTGAGAGACACTGTTGAAGAACTAAAAACGCGTGTAGCAGATGAAAATAATGGGTATCGCGCACGCGTCGTTGTTGCGGGTTCTGAAATTGACGATCCAACGTTCATCAAACTCATTGAAGACTCCGGTGCATATGTTGCAGCAGATCGGTTCTGTTTCGGTTCATTCCCTGGGCGTCAGCAAATAATTTTAAATGATTCAGAAGATATACTCACACAAATTTGCAGGGAAAATGTAACAAATTGCCAATGTCCGCGTTATATGAATACATCAAAAATAAATGGCAGGAAAGAGTATTTGGACAAATTAGCACACGAGTATAAGGCGGATGGTATCATTTTCCAGCAGATGAACTTTTGCAATTTTTGGGGCTATGAGCGCGCTGGCGCTAACCATATTCTGACTAATAACTATCATTGGCCAGTTCTCGGCGTTGACCGCGCCTATGTCGTTGGCAATTCAGGTCAGCTTCGTACACGCATTCAGGCTTTTGTTGAGCGCATAGAACTTAAAAAGCTGCAGGGAGGTAAGGACTGATGGGAAATCAAATTAACAGCGAGTCGTTAGGCAACTTCTATAAGGGTGGTAAAACACGTACGCGCCGTGAATGGCGTGGACTCAATGATACTTGGTACGACTATACCTGTTGGCTCGGCAATTGGGGGCAAATGATAAAGCTTTTGTTAAATCCGCAGTGCTTTAAAGGTTTTTTCCGATATAGGTATATGCAAAACTACTTATCCGTGCCCGATTTTTTGGATAGGCATACCGAGGGGTTGCGTGGCCCCCATCTAAGGATTGCACATAAAGAATTTGACTTTATCGTGGCACACATGTGTCAGACCATGAAACTTATTTACGAAGCTGACCTGCGTATTGGAGGCGATCCAAAAAAAAGCAAAAAAATTGTCATCCTTGATGAAAACATGATGAGTCAGGTCATGAACGGATTTCCAAATCTTCATGCGGTTTGTATGCAGGTTCCCCCTATTTATACAGCTTCTACTATGCAACAAGAAGGTGTCCTTCACTACATCGATAAAGCTCAAGAATTCGGTATTCCAGGAGATGTATGCCCTATGCCGGCTGCTGAACTTGGTGTTGCACTTGAAGACGACTATCCTATTTGTGGCGTTTGCGCCTTGCAATGTAATACCACTTGCGATGGTTCACTGATGGGGAATGGCATAGAGGAACGCAGATATAATTTACCGACGTTCCAAATCGCCGTCCCAATAAGATACACCGACCCTGCCACGAAAGATTATGCTGCAACTGAGATTAAAAATGCCATTAAGTTTATAGAAGAACAGACCGGTGAAACATTTGATTGGGATCATTATTTTAAAGTCATGCAAACCTTCAACAAAGAGACTGAATACTTTTGCGATTGGTTGGAAATCAGCCGTACAAAGTACCCACAGGTTATTGGCAACAATGTAGCACTTTACCGTGATGCCTACTATCAGGTTGCGGGCGGACGCGATGAGGCATTTTTACACAATGAAAAAGAAATCTGCGACATTATGATGAAGGCCTACCACGAAAAAGTGCCTGTTGTTTCACAAGTGCGCCACAGGGCAATTCTTTGGGGCGTTCAGGCACAGTATTATTCAGCGTTCCCCCTTTGGCTGCAAAATTGTTGGGGCATTGTACCGCTAATTGATATGCTCAGCCTTACCTCTACCGAACAATATAGTACGACTGATAAAGAACAGGCATATTATGACCTTGCAGATCTTTATGCAAAAGAAAATATGCGCAATCGCTCAGAGGGTGGTTATCAAGTCGGCGTTGAAGATTTATGGCATTTTTGTAGTGAATTTGATGCGAGTATCGTTATAATGTATGAACATATCGGCTGTAAATCAATGGCAGGGTACCACGGCTTATTTGAGCAAGAAGCACAAAAACGTGGCTTGCATTTAATCTGGGTAACACACGGTTTAATGGATCCTCGTAAAGCGTCTAGACAAGATATGCGCTCAGAAGTAAACCGCTATATGCGTACCATTTTAAATGAAGAGCCACTTGATGCATCACTTGAAGAATTTAGAGACGGTAACGCATGGTAAAAGGAGACGGTAAAATGAAATATTTTGGTGGTTGCGATGTAGGTTCTACCTACACTAAAGCAGTAATTTTAAATGAACACGGAAAAATTGTAGCCGATACGACGATTCGAAGCAAAATTAATTCTGAACACTCTGCGAGACTAGCTATGGATGAAGTTTTAACGACTATCGGATTAAAAACGTCTGAAGACCTTTGTTACTTAATAGGCACAGGTTATGGTAGAAATAAAGTTCAGTTTGCTGATGAAAACATCTCGGAGATTTCATGCCATGCAATGGGTGTACACATCACCGATTCCAAGGTAAAAGCCATTATCGATATAGGCGGACAGGATGTAAAAGGCATCTGTATTGATCACGATGGCACCGTTAAAAACTTTGCAATGAACGACAAATGTGCTGCAGGTACAGGGCGATTTTACGAAGCCATGGCACGTAGTTTTGAAATGACTTTACCTGAGTTTTCAAAATTATCCCTTTCCGCAAAAAATGTCGTTCCAATTACGGCGCAGTGCACGGTCTTCGCAGAATCAGAAGTCATAACACTCGTTGGTGAAAATAAACCGATGAACGAAATCGCTGCCGGCATTCAAATGTCTGTTGCAAAACGGTGCTTTGTAATGGCCAAAAAAGCTGGAGCGGTTGATAGCATTACGCTTACAGGTGGCTGTGCAAAAAATGATGGTTTAAAAAAAGCCATTGAACAAGTACTTCGCATCAAAGTAGTTGAACTTTCTACTGACCCACAGCTTATGGGTGCGCTTGGCGCAGCAGAATATGCCCGTCAAAAGGGCTTATCTAAGCAATAAGGAGGCTATTTATGTCTGTTTTACTTAACATTATCAGCAATATTGCAATTATCTTTTTGGTTCTGTTTTTTCTGAGTCTGATTGTTTATTTTTTTAATTTAGATATGAAGGGCTCCTCAAAAATGCAACCACTTATTAATAAATGGTACGATCACCACAAGCGCAGACCATTGCCCTAACATACGGACTATACGATGAAGATATATGATGAACAGATCACAAAAATTCTAGCACTATTAAATGCAGAAATAGGTCAAAATCTTGATCCGAATGATGGTTTTTGGCAAGATGTCGGCAAGCAGAATCTCGTGTTGCGAGGAGAGATGTCTTATGAGCTTGGTGCTGGAACGTTGCCAGCGGTTAGTATTTTAGGCATAACCTCATCTCAATTGCTTGTTCCTGCGGACCAAATTCTACTCTATGGGCCAGATTTGACTCAAATCACCGAAGATACACCCTACGCTCGAATAACTTTTCTACGTATTGATGATGCCCTTCTCGGTAAAGGAGAGGCTATCTATGATGGTATGCGTCGTTTTGCAAATACACGCTACAAAGTAAACCCAAAAGGTTTTATGAGCCGTATTTCTACAAGCAACAATCACGAACCCGTTCGAGTTAGTAAGACTGCTTTATCTGAGGGGCTACGGTTTGCCAAGGTTGCTCGTTTATTTTTAGATGCCTATAAAATACATCGAGAAGTCCTTTCAGTAACAGTTATTTTTGTAACACTTCCAAATTTTGATTACGCAGAACTCGCGATGCTCGCACAAAAAAACGATCAAATCACAACGGCGCTTGACCACCTATTACGCGATGTGAAAATGGATTGCTCAAGCTGTAAGCTACAAGCCATATGTAATGAAGTTGAAGCAATGACTCATTAATTCGAAAAAAATCAAAATATTTGAGGTTGCCACCAGCGATTGCTGCCGTTCTTGGAAGTGCTCGTGTAATTTTTCTGCGATGGCTTCGGAATTTTCTTCGAAATTAGCATCAGATGGCATAATGGTCAACAGTTGCAGAAAAAGGACAATGATTATTAACGTACTAAAGATTACTTTAACCTTGCTTTTTATAAGGCCACCTCATTACTAAAATGATTGAATTTTGTTTTGTCACGCATGACAAACAAGAAAAAGGGTAAAAATGGTGATACATCGCCAGATAATTTGGCGGATTATTTGGCGAGAGCTAAGGAGGGTACTTATGAAAAAGAAATGGGTTTTGATAACGGCCATCATACTTCTGTTCACATTTCCTTTAACTGCATGTAGCAGCGGTGGCACAGATGTCAATGGCAACAGTGATGAGGTCACTACATCGATCGATGCACCTTCAGAAGGAAGTGAAGCGATCACAGAAACCGTCGATGTCACAAAATCTGGGAGCGACAGTGGCAAGGTTGACACGCTAACGGCGTATACAGACGCATGGACTGAGCTTTATAGCATCCATGAAAAAGCGGTCAATAACTATACCGGCATGCCAATTTTGTCCCTCGTGATGGTGGCATTACCACTTGCCAATTCCATTTTCTATTCCATGCTCGACCTCGATAATGTCGATGGCAATTTTAGCGGAAAGATTGGATTTGGAGAAATGGAAGGCTTCTATAACAAATCTGGTGATACGGTTAAATTTGGTCAAGATACGATTCGCAAGGCAGATGGCATGATGGCAAATGATAAGCTGGGCGATCGCGTTTTAACGGATGGCTTGTTTGAGGCTGGAAAGGGCTATTTTAGATTGGATGATTCCGTGATGCGAGATGAAAAAACGATTTCACGCACATATACCGAATTTATTCAAAATGAAGACGGCTCATTTCTTTGTTTAAATCAGGTGTTTAGTGACTTGGATTATAACAGCAATGAAAGTAAAACCAATAAATTTACCTTTATTTCCATGAGCAAAGATACCTATGATTTCGTCACTGCAACTGGGGTGGCCGGTGTCGAAGGCAAGCTCTGTGTGTTGACAGAAGGTATGACCATTGAAGACGCGACCTCTCAGTTTTTGGATTTAGGCTATGTAATCAATGAAACGGGTGGTATCCAAAATGGCGTTTTCGTGGTAGATTGAGATTAATCAGTCTTTCATTACAGACGCTTTTTGGACGGGAGGCACCTTGTGGATCATACAAATGACCTTTTAGAACTTCAAACATATCTCGATGGATGGTCGGGCGGTATTAACCCCAGAACCTTTGCCGCACTGAAGGACAAAATTCAAGTCATCAGCATTGACCATTACCCCATAGGCTATTTGTACCTTGAATCGTTGACTGAAAGGCGTATCGTCTACCCATCCCTAAAAGCAGTGGGTAGCGATACGGCCGATCCGTTTCTAAAATATGAATTTCCGGAAGACGTCGATGTTTGGAACATGCAGATGCATCGTGTTCCTGTGGATTTTACTGAAGCATCTTATGTTAAAGACGTCCCGCACGCGACGCGCATCGTTGACTGTCACAACTGCCGCGGTACAGGTGAAACCAACTGTCGAAGCTGCGGTGCTACGGGTAGCAACCCCTGTACACACTGTTCGGGTACTGGCGCTATAATGTGTCAAAAGTGCGAAGGCTCCGGTCTCCAAATCTGCAGCACCTGCGAAGGCAAGGGTTCAATCGCCCTTGAAAAAGTCAGAGAATGGAAGACAGATGACGGCGATATGCATCAAAAGTCGTTGCAAATTGCCCAGCCGTGTGTGGACTGCAGGGGCAAAGGCATGGTAACCTGCACGAACTGCCGTGATGGCTCTGTGAGCTGTGCGCTCTGCAGTGGCGAGGGTAAGATTGGCTGCGAAGATTGCAAAGGCGTCGGCACGCTGGCTTGCGAGGTCTGCGAAGGCAAAAAAATGCTTATGAGCACTTTAATTACCAAGCAAAAATTTATTAAAACCGAGGATTCGCTCATTTTCGTGCCACCTGAGATAGCCAGACGGTTTGATGCGTATTCATTTAATTTAAACCGTAAACATATGCCTGAAGTTCTTTCGTTTGATACCACATACGAAGGAGGGATCGCATCCAACGACTACACGGCATTTGCACAAGAAGATTATATGACAAAATACGATCGGGTGAACCGCACCTATGAATTTTTTAAATTAAACGCACCAAAAAAATCAAGTGAACGCCTAACAAGACAGCGTGTCACTTTCTTTGAAGCGGACTGTGTCGTCATCAAATACTTGTTCGAGCAAGAGATTCACGAGTTTATGGTCGATACCCATAACATGCACTTTGCAGCGCCCGTTAATCCGTTTCTTCGCATCATAAAAACGCTGGTAAGCGAAGCCGAAATGGCCTTTGACCAAAAAAAATACGGCAAAGCTTATGACTTGGCATCTGAAGCGTTTGACCAATACGAGACTACCGAAGATGCACCGGGTGTCGCAAAACTAGTGAGCCGCATAAGAAAAGCTATGAACCAGCACTACCTCTTTGGCCTTGGGGGTGGCGTTATCACGATGATCCTCATAAAGTTCATGTCGCTCATCAGTTTGGGA
This sequence comes from Peptostreptococcales bacterium, assembly GCA_038246775.1. GTDB lineage: Bacteria > Bacillota > Clostridia > Peptostreptococcales > Acidaminobacteraceae > Fusibacter_C. Next base: position 12,669 of record JBBRVO010000051.1, read on the forward strand.
ATGATCATTGGTTACATTTTGCTCCCGCTTTTGCTCACTGCGTTGCTTGGATTTATATTTATGCAATTTGCGCACAAGCACTTTATTCGAAGCGACGCTCTCCGAATCGGAATAGGACTTACCTCAAGTGTGGTGCTATACCTTCTTCTGACTTTATTTTTTTGAGTGACGCTCTGTAGTGACACTCTGAATCACATAAAAAGTCCCTTGTCATACCGCTCAATAAGCAGGTGTGACAAGGGACTTTTCATTTTACTTTGACATCGTATGCACGACGATTCGATTTTTTCCTTCATTCTTGGCTTGATAGAGTGCTTCATCCGCTAGTTTAGTAACCTGATCCACATCTATACCGGTAACAGGTATGAAACTATAGACGCCCATGCTGCACGTTGTCTTTCTAATTTGCTTAAGGTGTGTATCTTCAAGTTCAAAAGTGCTGATGTTTCGGCTAATATGTTCCGCGACGATTTTTGCACCATGTATGTCCGTATCAAATAGTATGACTAAAAATTCGTCGCCGCCATAACGGACGGTGTAGTCGGTACTACGCGGCAAGGTGGCTATAATAATATCGCCCACACCTTTAAGATACTGATCGCCAAAGATATGGCCATGCACGTCGTTGATGTCTTTAAAATTGTCGATGTCAAGCATGATTGCAGAAAGGTGGATTTCACTGCGTATCGCAAGCTTTATTTCTTCTGCCAGTCTCGAACTCAGATACCTTCTATTATACACACCAGTAAGGGGATCAATCGTGGACAGGACTTCAAGCTTGACGTTTGCCTCTTCAAGTTTTGCATTGACTGCGGCAAGTGCTTCATTTTTTCTTCGAATACTTTGACCCTGCCAAATTTTATAGACGCCATAAGTGAATAGGATAATGAAAATTGCATAAACTGAATACATCGTCGTCGATCGATACCAAGGTTTGGCAATCTCAAACGTCAATTGTTCCACATTTGATCGTTCGCCACTTGCCGTTTCTGCATAGACCTCTAGTGTATAGTAGCCTGAGGACAACTTTGAATACGTTGCGGTGTCTATTGTTCCAGAATTGATCCAATCCTCATCAAAGCCTTTCAGCCTATAGGTAAAGCGTATTTTCTCAGGTGAATCATAATCGAGGGCGACGAACTTAAAGCTCAAAAACGTTTCATCGGGTTTGAAAGACAGATGGTCTCCATTATAATAGACCGCATACGTTGAATAAGGCTTTTGAAAAACATCGATATTGGTAATATAAAGCTTTGGCGGAATCAAAGCGCCCTGGCTAATGTTACCGGGAATGGCTGTGATGCCATGTAAGCCACCAAAATACAGCGTACCAGATGCATCTTTAAAGTGCCCAGGATTGAATTCATAGCCACCTATCCCGTCATCAGGCGTCAATTTAAAAAGGTCACCTGTTTCTGGCGTAATAATGGCAAGTCCGTTGTGCGTTGCTGCCCAAATCCTACCGTCATCACCCTCAAGAATGCCTAGGACGACATTGCTGGGCATGCCATCCCTCTCAAGAAAAGTCGTAAAGGTGCCATCTTCATTATAGTAAGATATTCCGCCTCCGACAGAACCAAACCATATCCTTCCTTTTGAATCTTCAAAAATAGTTCTAATGGTATTGGTGGCAAGTTGGCTATAGTCCCCTTGAACGGACTTGAAGATCTTAAACGTTTCCGAATCATTTTCTTTGAGATTGAGGCCGTTATTGGTAGCAACCCATAGTCTCCCTTTACTGTCCTTATCGATATCGTAGACCAGATTGTCCGATATCTGAAATTGCGTAGCATCTGTGTAACTAAACTGCTCTTTTTTACCGGTTTCCCAATCGTATTTATAAAGGCCGTGCCCGTAGGTACCAATCCAAAGAATATTATCGATCTCCTCCATCTCATAAATGATGACTTCCGAATCAAAGGCAATCAACGTCTCAAATGCATCTTTTTTCGCATCGTATGCCATGACATCGGAACCGACTGCATAGATCAAATCACCTGATTTGCGTCTAGCGATTGAGACGACATTGGGATTCGTCAAAGTACCGGTTATATTACGATCTTGATCCTTAACATACTTGTATTTTGTGATGCGACCCTGTGGCGATATTTTATCTAATCCTTCATTATAGACTGCCACCCACAAATTGCCCTCAAAGTCCTTTTGTATGGCATTAATCTTTCCATAACTCAGAGAGTTTTCGTTATCCGCCTCATTTTTGTAGATGACATAATCGCGCTTAAGTGGGTTGACTTTGCAGATGCCACCACCATTTGTGCCAATCCAAAGAATCCCCGATGCGTCTTGCATCATCGAATAGACAATTGGATGTGAGAGCTGATTAATTGCGCTGCTGCTTTCAAAATGGTGTGGCTTTCCATTTCTTTCAATGGCGTAGAGACCACCACCCCAAGTCCCAATCCACTCGGTCTCATCCACTGTTTTTATATAACTATAGACGCGATTGTCTGCAAATGTCTCCGTTTTTATATTGCCCGTTGCCAAATTGATTTTGATGATGCCACCGTCCCATATGCCAAGTGACAACACACCTGCCTCAAATTCATTGACGACCATGACGGACTTCGCTGGCAGTTCGTAACCTGATGCTTTGACTGAATCCGTCTTTGCATCGAAGTATAGCAGCCCTTCATAACTGCCAATCCAAAGCTTTCCCTGAGTGTCCCACTTGAGATCTCGTACGACTTTACCTGGCACTTCATACTTTTTAATGCGTCCTGTTTTCATGTCTATCTTATTGAGACCGTCAAGCGTCCCAACCCACATATTGCCCAAAGTATCTTTTTCGAAGGCGACTACCACGGCATTTGATAAGCCATCTTCATCCACAGAATAATTTTGAAAGGTATCATTGGCAATATCATATCTCGAGATTCCCTGATACGTGCCAATCCAAAGTTCATGCTGTGCCTCATCGTAAGTCATAGTTTGTATCAAATTGTGAATGAGTCGGTTGGCATCAAAAGGGTCGTTGGTAAAAACTTTAAAAGAC
>JBBRVO010000052.1:0-15376 GCA_038246775.1 Peptostreptococcales bacterium
GAGTAATAAGATACCAAATAACCCCAACAATTTCAAAGTCATACTATGCTTCATTTTTACCTCCATTAAATAGTCAATCAGTCTGTGAAATTATATCATAAGTGGCATCGCTCATATTTGAATAATTCTTAATATTTCTGAATTTAATGCAGTAGACTTCAAAAACTATTTGAAAGCTCAATAAAAAGGATGACTAATATTTTTTTGGATTCATATTGACTTTGCAAATTTATAGGCATATACTGACTTTGTAATCCATTACATGTTTTTAATATTTGAACAATTACATTTTGATTGAACAATCTAAAACGCTTTAATCACAGTGCATGCCTAAAAAAAGGTGTGCAAAATTTTTTTATAGCCAATGTAATCGATTACATTTAGTATTTTGGAGGGTTTGATGAGCAAAATTTCTGACATAGCAAGAGAAGCCGGTATATCCGTCGCCACAGTTAGTCGCGTGATCAATGGAACGGCCACCGTTTCACCTGAGACGACGGCACGCGTTCAAGCAGCCATCGCAAAATTCAACTACCAACCCAACGTTTGGGGACGCAGATTGAGGCAACAGGCAAGTCATACGATTCTGGTCTTCGTACCTAATATTAGAAACCCATATTATGCGTCCATCGTCACGGGCATAGAAGAGACGGCGCGCAAGTTTGGGTATGGCACGACGCTGTGCATCACCAACAACGACAAAGCGCGGGAGTCCGAGTTTAAAGAACTGCTTCATAATGGCCATGCAGATGGCGCAATCTTCCTCTATATCGATAAGCAGAATACGGAAATTCCAAAATTGGCGAAGTCATTTCCCATCGTTCAGTGCTGTGAATACTGTCAGGACGAGAGTGTGCCGCATATTTCTATAGACAATTACGGCGCAGCGAAGCAAGTGATGCACTATCTGCTCAGCACGGGGCATAAGACGATTGGCTTTGTGGGGACGCAAAATCACTACATCAGCAGCGAGGAAAGACTCCGCGGTTATGAATCGGCACTACTAGAGGCGGGCCTTAAAGTCGATCCGTACATGATTGCTTTCGCCGATGACGATTACAACTTCAAAAGCGGCATCAGGGCGGCGAGCGAGCTGCTTGCACATTCGGATCAGCCGACAGCTATATTTTGCATCTCAGACGTCTTAGCGCTTGGGGCAATCAGGGCGGCAGAAGAGATGGGGCTTCATGTCCCACAGGATGTTTCCATCGTCGGTTTCGACGACGTCGAGTATGCCAGCATGTTTAAGCCGATGCTCACAACGGTGTCTCAACCGGGCTATTCGCTCGGTAAAAGCAGTGCGGAACTGCTCATAAAAAGGATTAAGACCGATGTGACGGGCGGCAGTGCATTTTTGCCACATAAACTCATTTTACGCGATTCAACGGCTATTTTTAAGGCCTAGAATAAAGGTGTATCCATTCAATGAAAAACGAGGAGGATGTATATGAAAAAGGTGTTATCAATCGTTATGATTATGATGTTGATGCTTGCGCTAGTAGCATGTGGCGGCACAACGACGACAACCGAAGGACCTACAGAAGCTGTACAAACGACAACAGCTGCTCCAGCCGCAACAGATTTGCCTTTAAAGGGTAAGTTGATGGGCGTCATTACACCAAGTGCGGACCATGGCTTTACAGCAGAGTCCATTCAACACAGTGAAGCACAAGTCAAAGCGCTCTCTGCAGAATATGGTTTTGATTACAAATTTATGACTGCTGCAGAATCAGGCGAACAAAGCAACGCAGTGGACACGATTTTGGCGATGAACCCAGATGTTTTTGTTTTATGGCCAGTCAATGGCGACGAACTCAAAAGTGCTGCTCAAACAATTCAAGATGCAGGCGTTCCGCTCATTATCTACGACCGTATGATTTCAGATTTTAAACCAACTGCGACGCTTATGGGCGACAATGATGCCATCGGCGAAGGTGCGGGCGATTATTTCAACGAAAAATTTGCGACAGAGCTCGCTGCAGGCAAAGTGAATATGTTATTATTTGAAGGCGATTCATCGTCTGTTCCATTACAACGTACGAACGGTTTCAAGAAAACAGCCAATGCAAACTTCAATATCGTTCAATCATTTGAAACCAACTGGAGCCAACAAACAGCTATGGAACTAATGGAAAGTTATTTAAGTACAAAAACTAAAGAAGAGATCGAATCCATCCAAGCAATCTTTACACATGACGATGAAATCGTATTCGGCATCGTAGAAGCGCTTAAAAACTACGATGGTGATGCAAAAATCAACATCAAACTCATCAGCGGTGTTGCGGCAAGTTCAGGTTTTATGGATATCATCGAAGATTCTGGTCTTGAAGGCATTGAATTTATGACCTACACATTCTCTCCATCTATGGTTAGAGACGCAATAGACCTCGGCCTTAAAGTGCTTCAAGGTGAAACACTCGAATCGGATTACCTCGTGCCAACGTCTATGGTAGACAAGACGAACTACAAAGAGTACATGGAATCGGACATCTTCAAGATCCGCTACAGCTTAGGCAAATAACCTTAAAGCTTTAGCAAAATATCATTCAGGCTAATCCCATTGCCTGAATGATATTTTTATAACGAAAGTCGCTTATAAGTCAGGAGGTCAAGCCATGCTACTTGAAATGAAGACCATAGTGAAGGATTTCGGCGCGGTGAAAGCGCTAAGTGGCGTCGATTTAACAGTAGGTGCTGGCGAAATTCACGGATTACTTGGCGAGAATGGCGCTGGAAAGACGACGCTCATGAATGTGCTTTCTGGAACTTTTCCGCCGACTGCAGGCATGATTGTCATCGATGGTCTTGAAGTACTGGGCATGACGCCAAAAAAATCCAAAGAGCTGAAAATTAGGTTCATCCATCAAGAACTCAATTTGTGCAACGACTTGAGGGTCTATGAAAATATGTTCCTTGGTGAAGAAATCCTGAAAAGGGGCATCGTCGACAAAAGGGAAGAAATCAGGCAAGTAGCTGAAGTTTTAACGCGCATGAAGGTCAGCATCGATGCAAAAGCCGTGGTAGGCGAGCTTGAGACGGCGCAAAAACAGATTGTAGAAATCGCAAAGGCACTGTTATTTAAATCGGAACTCATCATCATGGATGAGCCCACCACATCACTGAACAACAGAGAAATAGACAATTTATTCGCCATTATGAAAGAACTAAAAGGGCAGGGCGTCAGTTTTATCTACATTTCTCACAAAATGCCTGAGCTCTTTACCATCTGCGACAAATTTACCGTTTTAAGAGACGGCATTTTCATAGAGACGGGCTTTTTTAAGGATATCGATGAGACACGCGCCACAGAGTTGTTGATTGGCCATACCTTTGCGCATTCTAACCTGAAGGAAGAAAATGCAAATTTTATCAAACCCGAGCTATTCATGGAAGTTTTAAATCTCTCAGGTCACACGTTCAAAAATGTGTCGTTCGAGCTTCACCGGGGCGAAATTATTGCATTTACAGGACTTCAAGGTGCAGGCACGTCGGAACTGGCCTCGGCACTTTTCGGCGCTACTGACCTAACAAGTGGCGAGATTAAGATCATGGGAGAGACTTTAAAATCTCACCACATCAAATCCGTCATGAAGCATGGCGTCGCCATGGTGCCAAGAAACAGAAAAGAACGCGGGATATTGCCGCATCTGAGCATACGCGACAACCATTCCATCGCCTATTTCACCATCAAGCACAAAAAAATATTGATTGACAAAAATGAGGAAAAAAATAGATTTGCCATAAACCTTGGCAAAATGAATATACGAATTGGGAGCGAGAGTGACCCGATCACCGCATTATCCGGAGGTAACCAGCAAAAGGTTATCATAGGCAGATGGCTTGCCACTGAATCCGATATTTTTATCATGGAAAACCCAACGCAGGGTATCGATGTTGGGGCAAAATACGAGATATACAAACTGATTATAGAACTATCGAAGCAAAGTAAAAGCATCATCGTATTCAGCTCAGAATTTCCAGAGATCCATCACATTGCCGATCGAAGCATCGTCATGTATAAAGGTGAAATCAATGGTGAACTATCACGTGCTCAAATGACAGAAGCCAATGTCATGCTGCTATCGACAGGTGCAAAACTGGGAGGTTTAGATGAAAAAGTTTAATTTCACTGGAAGTGATGCAAAGACGCTGTGGCATAAAGCGACCTCAAATTATAGCCACTGGATCAGCTTTATTTTTCTTCTACTTATTGCGGTTCTAGTCAATCCGTCTTTTCTTTCCTATAAAAACATGACGAACCTCTTTGTTCAAGGCTCAATCGTCGGTATCTGCGCCATGGGGATGAGCCTCATCATATCGGCAGGCATGATAGATCTATCAACGGGTTCTGCTGTCGCCATCATCTCTGGGCTCAGCGTTTCCATCTTAAATTCAACCCAGAGCATCATGATATCCCTCATATTTTGTCTGACTTTCGGCGTGATACTCGGCCTCGTCAACGGCATATTGATCACGAAAGGCAATATCGCACCATTTATCGTGACGCTAGCGACTATGTCTGCGTATCGGTCCATCATCAACCAGATTGGCCAGGGTGGTCCATTTACTGTAGATAAAACCATGTATGATGCGTATCGCATGATCTCTGCTGGCAAACTGTTTGGTATTCCGAATTTAATGATCTTCTTTATCGTCATCACATTGATCACGGGCTTCATCATGACGCAGACGAAGTTTGGCAGATATGTCTATTCGATTGGTTCCAATGAACAGGCGTCGAGACTCACAGGCATCAACGTCGACAAAGTTAAAATTACCATATATGCCTATGCTGGTCTTCTATACGGCTTGGCGGCGTTCCTTTTGGCGAGTCGCTTGACATCGATACAGGCAGCAAGTGCGGGTGACAGCTATGAACTCGATGCCATCGCAGCGGTAGCCATCGGCGGTACGTCCATGAGTGGCGGCAAAGGTAAAATCATCGGAACCTTCCTGGGTATATTGATGCTCAGAATCATCAGCACGGTACTCGTTATGGCCAATGTGCCACCATTCCTCAACGGCTTTGTAAGAGGGGTAACCATCATCATCGCTGTGCTTGCCCAAAGTCGCAAACGCAGCAGTAGAATGGAGGCAAACTCATGATAAAAGTAGGGATCATCGGGTGTGGCAAAATCGCCCAAGTTAGGCACATCCCAGAATACGCCAACAACCCAAATGTGAAAATAGTCGCCTATTACGATAGAAATACCGAGCGCGCTCAGGCGCTCGCAGACCAATATGGTGGCAAGGTTTATACGTCCTATGAAGCGATCCTCACGGAGACAGGTGATGCGGCAGTGGATGCAGTCAGCGTCTGTGCGGCCAATGTCGCACATGCCGAAATCACCCTTACGGCACTTAAGGCAAGAAAGCACGTACTTTGTGAAAAGCCCATGGCTATGACTTTAGAGCAATGTGAAGCCATGGTGGCGATGTCACAAGAGGCTGGCAAAAGACTAATCATCGGTCACAATCAGCGGCTTGCGAAAGCACATGTTAAAGCTAAAGAACTCGTTGAAGAAGGACTGATCGGCGATATTGTAACGTTTAAAACCAATTTCGCACACAGCGGCCCTGAAAACTGGAGCATCAATCCAGGTGCCTTTACATGGTTTTTCGACAAAAAAGCGGCAGGGCTTGGCGTCATGGCAGATCTTGGCATCCATAAAACGGATTTAATCCACTTTTTGACGGGTCAAAAGATCGTCAAAACGACGGCATTTGTAGGCACTTTGGACAAAAGAGGACCAGATGGTGCCCTCATCAGTGTGGACGACAACGCCATCTGCATTTATCAACTTGAAAAGGGTGCGATTGGCACAATGAACGCGAGCTGGACGTGCTACGGCGAAGAGGACAATTCAACGATTTTGTATGGCACAAAAGGCGTTATGAAGCTCTATACCGACCCACAATACACCATTATCGTGGAAAACCTAAGCCATGAAAAGATCTACTATGAGATTGATAAAATACAGACAAATGAAAATCAGACGTCGTCAGGCGTGATCGACCTGTTTGTAGATGCAGTCCTGGCGGATGAGGCAAAACCCGATGATAAATGGTTTGAAAATTTGAGCGGGGAAGAAGCTTTGGCGTCTATGAGGGTCGTATTTGCCAGTGTTGAAAGTGCGGCGCTGAACCGTTCGGTAGATATTGTACACTCTAAAGACAGTAGTCACACAAAAAAAGGAGGCATATGATGAAACTCGGTTTTGTAAGTGCCATTCTAGAAGATAGCGACTTCGAAGCGGTGATTGATACAGCCGCAGCACTGGGTTATGACTGTGTTGAGCTTGCTTGTTGGCCAACAGGCGGTGCAGATAGAAGGTATGCAGGCGTTAGCCACATCGATGTATCAAAGCTAGACGGCGCAAAGGTGGCTGCAATCCAGAATTATTGTAAAGATAAAGGTGTGATGATTTCTGCTTTAGCCTTTTATCCGAATACTTTGGATGGTGATCTGATGAAGAGAGCTGCCAACATTGAGCATCTCAAAAAAGTGATCAAGGCGGCAGACATGCTAGGTGTGGGTCTGGTGACGACGTTTATCGGCCGCGATCAAGCGAGGACCGTGGCAGAAAATTTTGAGATTTTTGACGATGTATGGAAACCGCTCATTGCGTATGCCCAGTCGCTGAAGGTGAAGGTCGCTATCGAGAACTGTCCGATGCTCTTTGGCGTGGATCAATGGCCGGGTGGACAAAACCTGGCGACGACGCCCAAGATATGGCGCGAAATGTTTGAGAGGATACCAAGCGATTATTTCGGATTAAATTACGACCCAAGCCACCTCGTGTGGCAGATGATGGATTATATTAAGCCAATTTATGCATTTAAACATAAATTGTTTCACGTTCACTTTAAAGACATCAAGATCTATAAGGAGAAGCTGGACGACGTAGGCATCATGGCGTACCCCCTTCAGTTCATGACGCCTAAGTTGCCTGGTCTTGGCGATGTCGATTGGTCAAAATTCACAAGTGCACTCACTGATATTGGCTACGATGGTTTTGCCTGTGTAGAGATTGAAGATCGCGCTTTTGAAGGCAGCTCTGAGGCGGTGCTTAAGAGTCTACGTTTGAGCAAGCGGTATTTGTCACAGTTTCTAGGGTGAAGAAAAATGAGCTGTCTGGGAATTATCCCAAATAGCTCATTTTTTTTCCAACGATGACGATAAATGAATTATAATAAAACGATTCGGCAAAATTGTAAAATACCTTTTGCCAAAAACTTTTAAGGAGGCAATATGAAATTACATAGTGTTAAGTGGCTTTCGATCATGCTAGTGGTTATCTTACTGGCGACGCCGCTATTTTCAGCAGTGGGTTTCGCAGCGGAGGTCAAGATCAACGATTGGCCGTTGCTTGAAAAGTCGATTTTCTATGCGAATCAAAAGGATTACGCAAAGGCGATCATTTACTGGGAAGAACTTGTAAAACTATATGGCGGTTACACGACGCTTTATGCCTATGAAAATGGTGGACACATCGCAAAAAAAGCGGGTGACTACTACGCGGGTGAACTCGATCCAAAGGTATTTGACTCTAAAAAAGCGACATACTATTATGAGAAAGCCTATAATTCCTATCTGAATTTTAGCGCACTCAGCGGTTCAACAGTACACAACTGGGCGTTTGTCTCCGTTAAGAAAAAACTAGACGATATTAAATCGGAAGTGATGCTGTACGTCAAAAAAGAGTTGGCGACAGGTGTGCCACTGACTCGCGCGCTTGCTAAACATGAGCCTGTAAGTGGCCTTTTCATTGGCATCTACGGTGAAGGCAACAAAGCATTGTTTACAGGTTATGGCGTAGACCCTAAAAAAATTGAAGCCGTCTATGGCAAGCAACACGCGTCACTACTCTATTATAACAATTTCGGCGAAACGCCTTTTGCGACAAAACAAGCTGAAAATATGAAAGCCATCGGCGGTTCACTTCAGATTCATATGCAACCTTTCGATCTTGACAAGGTAGTCGACGGCGCCTATATCAGGCAGTTTGCTAAAGATGCCAAAGCATCAGGTATCCCGATTTTTCTGCGTTTTGGCGGTGAAATGAACGGCGACTGGACCCCTTGGGGCATGCAGCCGAAAAAATACATCGAAAAATTTAGACTGGTCCACGACATCATGGCGCAAGATGCGCCAAATGTAGCGATGGTATGGGCGCCAAACTTTCACCCATGGGACAACATGGCTGAGTATTATCCAGGCGATGCCTATGTAGATTGGGTGGGCGTCAGCTGTTACACGACGCTAGGCTACACCGCTGAGAACAAGGAGACGAAGCTCAAGAGCAACCCAATAGACCTCCTCAGCCACATCGTCGCTGATTACGGTAAGAAAAGGCCCATCATGATCGTGGAAGGCGCCGTTTCAAACTTCTCCACCACTGAACCAAACATCGACTACACCGACTGGGCAATCAACAACATCAAACGTTTTTATGCCTACATCCCACTGGTTTATCCTGAGATCAAGGCGATGTACTATTACGATGCTAAAGGCGTCGCAGGTGCACGTGAAAGTTACGTATTATCAGACAACACAAAAGTAAAATTGGCTTATAATACCATCATCCAAAACGATTATTACCTTTCAAAAATGGATCAAAGTGCGCCGTACTCCTATGAAAAAGTATCATCGAGCCTGACTAAAGGCAAAGTCACGCTAGCGGCTTATGTAAAGTCATATGAGCCAGTGGTCAGCAAGGTTGAGTATTATGTAAACAATGCACTGGTGAGCACGTCCACCAAAATCCCATTTGAATGGACGTACGATTTTACAAAAGTGAGTGGTCGTTCAGCGACGATCACTGTTAAAGCATATCTAGCAGACGGCAAGATCGCAGCAGTGGAAGACTACGCGGTGGCATTGACGCAACCCGCGATCAAAGTGCTCTTTAAAAATAGTCCCATCAGTTTCGACCAACCACCTGTCATCATGGGTGGCAGAACGCTAGTACCCATGAAACAAATCTTTGAAACGTTTGGCATGACCGTCACGTATGATGCGGTGTCGAAGACGATCCTCGCAAAGGACGCGGTCAACACGATCTTTCTGACGATAGGCAGTGACAAAGTTTTAGTTAACGGGACGCAAATGGTGCTAGATGTTCCTGCCTCTATCATTGCAGGTCGAACCATGGTGCCTCTGAAGTTCATAGGTCAGAGCATTGGTCTTACTGTGGCGTACGACAGTGTAAGTCGAACGATTACCATTGAGTAACGTGATAATGTCAATCTATTTGTGAGCGTTCGCCACTTCATGGGCGTTGTAAGAGCTTCTCACAAGTGGCGAGGACGCCACGCTGCCGATGCCGATGCTCTGTGCATATTTGCCGTATTCGGTAAATGTATCAGGATGGATATAAGCCACAAGTGGCGCATGTTGATCAGATGGGGGTAAGTACTGACCAATGGTCAAGATATCCACAGCCACCGCTCTAAGATCGTCGATTAACTTGAAAATTTCATCTTCGCGCTCGCCAAGGCCCAGCATGAACCCGGATTTTGATAAAATCTTTGGGTCATAAGCTTTGATGCGCTTTAAAAGTTCGAGACTTTGGGCATAATCCGCTTCTGGTCTGACTAAATCGTATAGTCTAATCACCGTTTCTACGTTGTGGTTGATGATGTCCGGACCGGCGTCCATGACCGTTTTAAGTGCACTTTCTAACCCTCTAAAATCAGGAATGAGCACTTCGATGACGGTCTCTGGCGACGTGCTTTTTATGGCTTTGATGGTTTCTGCAAATAGATAAGCGCCGCCATCCTCTAGGTCGTCCCTTGTCACCGATGTAATCACTGCATGTTTGAGATCGAGTTGTTTTACGGCCTCTGCCACGCGATAAGGTTCTCCTATATCGGGAGGTAGTAGCTTGCCGCTTTCGATGTTGCAAAATGTGCAGTGACGGGAACACACGCTGCCTAGGATCATGAATGTCGCGGTGCGCTTTGAAAAGCATTCTAAGCGGTTCGGACAATTCGCACCGTGGCAAACCGTGTTGAGGTTTAGCGACTGTATAATCTTGCTGACATTGCTTAAATTGCGCGGGTTTTCTATTTTGACTTTGAGCCATTCAGGCTTTTTCTGATAAGGTGTTTTTGCGTTCAAATCACTAGCCTCCGTTTGAAAATATAACCGTGATACGGGTCAGATGTAACCTTTGTCGTTTTATAGTAACAGAAAATTTTGGCGGTTGCAATGGGAACCCGCCGATGAGCAACATACCTTGAGTTGCCTAATTAGTGTATAATAAAGGTAATAATAAGAGGCAATTAAACATTGTCTGCATCGATGATAGAGTATCTATGATACGTATCAATTTTAAGGAGGAGACTATGAAATTTGGACATATTGGAATAAAGGTCATTGATCTTGAAAAAACAATGACGTTTTATTTAGAGGTGCTCGGGGCGAAAGTGATTAAAGAGTACGCATATCCGGCAAGCCACTTGGTTTTTTTAGAGGTTGGCGGCACCATCATTGAATTGATTATGAAACCTGACAACGCACCAAGAGAGGTTGGCCCAATCGAGCACATCGCCTTCAAAGTGGATTCTCTTCAGGCTGAGATGAAACGCCTCGATAGCCTGGGCGTTGTGTATACGCCACCTAGAGTGGTTGGTACAGGCCAGATTCTTTTTTTTGATGGTCCGAACAACGAACGCTTTGAATTTGTTGCAAGATTGCAGCAAGCATAAAATCAGTATACTCAGTAAAGCCGTATGCAGCTTATCAACTTTCCTCCTGCATACGGCTTTTGTTTATTTTTTAAGAATCGCTTTGATGTGCCCAAATATATCGAAGGCAGTGATGATGATCATGACCGCCACACCGATGTTGATGGTGAGAGAGAACCATGTATCCACCTTAGCACTTTTGCCGAGTATGTCGGTCAGTGCAGTAAGATCCCAGATCTCTGGAGACAATGCCATTTTGGTTACAATGCCGACGCCTATAAGATCTAGTGCAATGGTGAGGATGCGCGTGGGTGTTTGCCATTTTCGATAGATCAACAAGTAGATATTGAGAAGAAGCGATGCAGCTAGGACGAGCGTTAGCATGACGACATAGGGTGCAAATAGTTCCATGTTGACGATTGGCAGTACCTGTGTGCCGTTCAAACTGAAAGAGAAGATCGGCACTGCAGAATTCATGACGACGAGACCGAAACATATGAAGAGCGTTTCCACGATCAAGTCGAGTAAGCTAACTTTTTCATACGCTTCAGGTACTTTCTCTAGATCGCTCATTTTCCATGTTTCAGATACGAGGGTACTTTCCTGCGGGCTATAGTGCTCTATGAGCGCAAAGATGAGTGTTATCAGACCCAGTGATCCGAGGGCGGACGAGAAAATATCGCTTATGAGTTTTGTGAAGAGCTGCACACCTGTTGTATCAGGTGACAAATGGAGCAGATTGCCAACCGTGATACCGATGGCAGTACCGACGATCGCAATTTTAACGACAAGCCAAAACGTATCGATGTAAGCGGCGCCGATGAGGCCTCTAGGATTTGTTTGATAGGCCTGTGCAACCGTTTTAGGATGTCCCATAGCCCGTAGTGCCGATTCAATCTCGCTATTTGTATAGTCTTTTTTACCGAAATTTTCTTCGAGGTAATCGTAGATATTGGCTTCGATTTCTTTAAGGACCTCTTCTCTCTGAGCCGGAGAAAGGTATTTGCCTATGGTGTAAAGATAATTTTTAAGCATGATATGCCTCCAGTAATTTTGACATCGTCTGTTCCAGTGACTGCCATTCGGCTATAAGTGCAGTTCTGACCTCTTTACCTAGTGTACTGATTTGATAGTAGCGTCTTGGTCTATTTTCTTCTATTTGCCAAAGAGACTCTAGAATCCCTTGCTTTTCTAGGCGTCTCATAAGTGGGTATAGGGTACTTTGTTCAACTGCCATGCCAAGTTCGCTTAGTTCAGTGATGAGCGTGTAGCCGTACTGCGGTGCATCGACTCTCGTTAAAACAGCTAGTACCAATGACCCGCGTTTCATTTCCTGTCTAAAGTTTTGTACGATTAATTCGAGTTCTGCCATATAATCACCACCTTTGATTACATTATACTGTACGACGCACAGTATTGTCAACAAAAAATAAAAAGCCCTTTGCAAGGCTTTTATTGGGTGAAAAATTTTTATTACTCTACTTTGTATACGCCATATCCTTCTTCATCAAGTTTGTCATCGGGTATGAATCTTAACGAAGCACTGTTGATGCAATAGCGCATGCCGCCTGATGCATCGGGACCGTCATCAAAAACATGTCCAAGGTGACTGTCGCTAAGTTGACTTCTGACTTCAATGCGGTGCATGAAGATCGTATTGTCTTCAATATATCTTATCGCTTCTTTAAATACCGGTTTTGAAAAGCTCGGCCAACCACAAGAAGATTCAAACTTGTCTTTTGAACTAAACAGTGGTTCACCGGATACGATATCGACATAAAGCCCTTTTTCAAAATGATTCCAATATTTATTGTTGAATGGATGCTCGGTTTCACTAAATTGTGTCACTTGATATTGAATCTCTGTCAATTGTTCCTTTAACACATCTAGGGGTGGTTTTGAATATTTGTTTGTGTTCTTATCATTCTCTCCCATGTCATTTCTCCTTTAGCGTTGTGGATAATACTATAATTTTACCCAATAATTTTATGAATACGCTTTTATGACACAATAAAAACACCATCTTGAAGTGTTACACATCAAAAGGAATGGGGTATCAACCGAAATGATAGATCAACAGAAAAGACATCAATAGAACAGGAGGTATCAAATGCAAACACAAAGGTCACAGAGCGATCAGCTCAAGCTGCTTATAGAGCAACTAAAGTTGCTCATAGATGAAAGTGAAAATATCGTTTTTTTCGGAGGTGCTGGCGTTTCCACGGAGAGCGATATACCAGATTTTAGGTCTGCAACAGGTCTATACCAAGTACTAGACAAGCAGGCATACCCACCTGAGACGATATTGAGCCATCGTTTTTTTATGAAGCAGCCAGAGAGTTTTTATGCTTTTTATAAGGAAAAGATGATCTATGAGGATGCAAGGCCAAATGCGGCACATGTGGCACTGTCACTCCTTGAAGCACGTGGGAAACTAAGGGCCGTCGTCACTCAGAACATCGACGGTTTGCATCAGATGGCGGGTTCGAAAAATGTATTTGAGCTTCACGGCTCTATTCACCGAAATTACTGCATACAATGTGGAAAATTCTATGGACTTGACAAGATTATCCACAGTGAGAACATCCCGAAATGCGATGTCTGTGGGAGTATTGTGAAACCCGACGTGGTCCTTTATGAAGAAACATTAGATGTAAACACCATAGAAGGGGCTATTAAAGCCATAGAGTCAGCTGATTTGATGATTGTTGGCGGCACCTCTCTGAGCGTCTACCCAGCGGCGGGATTGCTTAATTATTATCGGGGTAAAAAGCTCGTCTTAATCAACAAGAGCAAGACGTCTGAGGACCATAGAGCTTTGCTTCAAATTGACGCACCAATCGGGGAAGTCCTCGCGTTATGCGTGAAGCTTTAATATTGTTGGCGTGATGTGTTTATGCTATTATCAATTTAATACAGCGATGTAAGTAAAAAACGATGTTATTTTAATAAGGAGGCATTATGAGAGCACATGATATTGAGTACCAATTGTTTGGCGATGATATGCAATTTGTAGAGATTGAACTAGATCCTAGAGAGACCGTTCTCGCAGAAGCTGGCGCAATGATGTATATGGAAGCTGGCGTAGATATGGCTACTATTTTTGGTGATGGTACGGAGCAAGCAGGCGGCGGCATTATGGGTAAGCTCATGGGCGCAGGCAAGCGCGTCATCACAGGCGAAAGTTTGTTTATGACGCAGTTTTCCAACAATTCAAATGATAGAAAAAAAGTTGCCTTTGCAGCAGGATATCCGGGAAAGATTTTTCCTGTTGATTTAACGCAATATGGAGGGAAACTCATCGCTCAAAAGGATGCCTATCTCTGTTCGGCAATGGGCATATCCATAGGCATCGCTTTCCAAAAGAGAATGGGCGTCGGCTTCTTCGGCGGTGAAGGTTTCATCATGCAAAAGTTAGAAGGCGATGGTTTGGTTTTCCTTCATGCGGGAGGCACCATCATTGAGAAAGACCTTGGTCAGGGTGAAGTGCTCAAGATAGACACAGGCTGTCTCGTAGCGTTGACCAGCACGATTGATTATAATATTGAAATGGTAAAAGGCATCAAAAGCGCCGTATTTGGCGGCGAGGGACTCTTCTTTGCAACACTCCGAGGACCGGGAAAAGTATGGCTCCAATCGCTACCTTTCTCACGTATGGCAGATAGAATCCTCTCAAGCGCTCGCGCGCATGGCGGCAGCTCAAAAGGTGAAGGCAGTTTGCTTGGTTCACTCGGCGATTTGCTCGATGGCAAGTAGACTTATGCAATTTCCATAACTATTATAAAGAGGTGCCAAATCGACTTTTTAAGTTGATTTGACACCTCTTTTTAAAGGTTGAGTAGCCTATCAAGATGCGGGATATCGTCTTCCAAGTAGATAGCCGATTGGGGCATAAAGTCAAATGATGCATAAAATGCCTGCAGATGTGCTTGTGCAGAGAGCCTAATCGGAACGTCTCCATAAAGCTCGCGCACGGCTTTTAAGCCCACTTGCATGAGCTCACGTCCGATGCCTGATTTGCGACATTCAGAGTCTACCACAACGCGTCCGATGGATACTTCATCAAAAGAAACACCTGCACTTAGAATTCTGAGATAAGCAACAATTTTTCCCGTGTCATCTTTACCAAAGACATGGATTGCATCAATATCCTTATGATCGAATTCTTGGTAAAAACATGCCTGTTCAATGATGAACACGTTGAACCGCAATGTCATAATCTCGTAAAGCGTTGTGGCATCCATTGAAGCCATTTTTTGAATTGTCCAGTTCATAGCGCCCCCTTGCTTTCAAATTGGCTCGATCAAGTTCAGTTTTTCCATATAGACGCATCATACCTCGCCATATTCAAAATAGTGCATGTGTCCTCCTGGTAATTAAACAATATTAAGCATTATTAATTATGCATTATTATATCACGAAACAATAATTGTATTATGTCAATTGATTGTATTTAAAACAATATTCATGTATTATATAGTCATTAAAGTGAGACATTGATAAAACGTAGTACAAATTGCCGATAATTTATAGGGTTATAGTCGGTCAAAACAATGGAGCTGTCGATACAATACAGAGAGGTTGGTATATCTTTGAAGCCTATGATTTTGCTTGGTTTGCTTGTTCTAGTTCTCGCTATGACTTTATCTGGCTGTTCATTTTTAGACGGTGTCAGAAGTGACGA
>JBBRVO010000053.1:0-15260 GCA_038246775.1 Peptostreptococcales bacterium
CTGATAATTGTCTGCCCACTGCATATATTTCTCTACAATCTGTACAGGATTATCGCGCCATATGATACCATGTGATGGACAAATCATCCCAACGGGTACATTAAAGCCAAGTACTTCTGTGATTTTCTTGCCAACGAGTGCACTGAACGGCGTGAGTATATTGGCATAATACTTAATCGCCTCTTGGAATAATTCTCCTTGATCCACCAAATCGTTGTACATAAATTCGGACGCGTAGTGTTGACCAAATGCATCGTTACTAAATAGGATTGCATCTTTCGTATAATATGAGAACATACTATCTGGCCAGTGTAGCATTGGCGCTTCGATGAAAATTATTTTGCCTGCACCGAGTTCTAGAACATCACCCGTCTTTACAACGACGAAATTCCAATCTTGGTGATAATGGCCTTTAAGAGATTTTACGCCGTTTGCCGTACAATAAATCGGCACATTTGGAATCTCTTTCATGATTTCTGGCAAACTTCCACTGTGATCTACTTCTGCGTGGTTTGCAATGATATAGTCGATTTTGTCGAGGTCAATGACTTTTTTGAGATTTTTTACATACTCTTCATCATAAGGTGCCCAAACTGTATCGATCAAAACTGTTTTTTCATCTTGGATCAAATATGAGTTATATGATGACCCTCTGTGTGTTGAATACTCTTCTCCATGGAATTTTTTAAGATCCCAGTCGATTTTGCCTACCCATGAAACGCGCTCATTAATCTTAAACATAAATTACTCCTCTCCGTTTAGAATCGTTTAAATAAAATGTTGTTTTCTGTATGCACATGCATGTACATGTCTGCCACAAGGGTTTTTAGCTTATCATAGACCATCCCGTAAGATGTACATGCATCACTTGGCAATGTAAAATGATCAGTCACTTCAGTCAATGTGTGCAAGATATCACCAGCGCCGACGTGTTCATTTTCAAGTTCTTCAATCAAGATCTCGACGCCCTTGGCACCCGACAAGATCATCGGAAACAATCTTTTTTCTTCTTTTGTCATGTGTCCTTCAAGCTCTGTTTTTAAATTTCCGTATAGTTTGTGCACGATATAAAGTTCAGGATGATGCTCCCCATGAACGGTCAATACTTTGTACATGAGTTCAGACAATTGTGGCATGGTCTCTTTCAAATACTTGTGATGTGTCGTAAGAATGCGATCGATTAGCTGTTCATTCGTAAAATCCGATAGCGTCACTTTCTCACCACCGTCTATAGAAAATGCGCGAGCCGCTTCCAAAGCGTCATCCGCCGACTTTACGAGAGCTTCAACAGCGTCTGTATCGCGTCTTATGGCATCCATGACGTTGCGATCGCCACCACAACAAAAGTCAACCTGATAGTCCATAAGGACTTTGACGAGTTCAGGATGTTGCGTTACCACCTCACCGATGGTCATATGTTCTAATTGATTCATTTTTATAAGTTCCATGTTAAGCCTCCAATTATTTATCTTATACCCATCCTACCACCGAGTCAAAAACAAACCTGTGATTTGACGCACACAATCGAAACTTTTTAAAATATGTTATAATTAAGTATCAGAATATTAGGAGGTTCAAATGAAAGCCATTCATTCAGAACATTTTCCAGTTGACGGTTGCGTAACCTGCGGACATTCTCTATGTGCAAAAAAGGTTCCCCTGTTCAGCAACTTAAGCAAGTTACAACTTCATTCCGTCATCGAACTCATTGAACGCAAACATTTTAAAAAAGGCGAGACCGTCATGCGTGTTGGCGATGCCTACGATAGACTTTACATTGTGAACAGCGGGACATTAAAAGCATCCTCCTATCAAGAGGATGGAAAAGAGCAAATACTCTATTTACTAAATGACGGTGACTGTATTGGTGAACTTGCCCTTCTCAAAAGCGAGCCTGCCGTATACGACCTCATCGCCATAAAGGAAAGCTTTTTATGCACGATACCCAAAACGTCTTTCGATATATTTTTAAAGGCTAATCCAGAAATTATATTTGCCATCATGGCTTCTGCACATGAAAAAATCTCATCACTGGAAAAATTAGTCGGCGCAATTTCTTCAAACGATGCCGATATCAGGCTTAAATTCTTACTCAAACAGCTGATTGATCAGTCTAAAGAGCATACGTCAAAAGGCACGGTCATTCACCTTCAGCTCACAAGAGAAGACATGGCGAACTTTGTCGGCGTCACGCGTGAGACAATCAGTCGCAAACTCTCACAGCTCGCTCAAGAAGGTATTCTTGAACTTAAAGACAGCAAAAAAATACTAATTGTAGATCTCGGTTATTTTGACCTTTAGTTGGTTCAAATCTCGCTAGCTAATAACGGTTTTGAAAGTAGATACCCTTGATAGTAGTCGCAGCCCATGGCTTCTAATAGATCATATTGTTCTCTACTTTCAACGCCCTCAGCGATAATTTTCATATCCATCCTATGAGCAATATCTATAATGAGGTTTGTCAGAGCGCGCATTTTAACGTCTGAGTCAAGTGCCCAAACGAAACTCTTGTCGATCTTTAAGATTTGAAATGGCATTCTTCCCAGTTGATAGAGCGACGAATAGCCTGTGCCAAAATCATCCATGTGCATCTCAAATCCATTTTGTCTCAATGCTTCGAGATTGTCTCTCACAGCGTCAATATACTCAGAAATCGTCGTCTCTGTAATCTCAATATGAAGTTGCTCAATGGCAACGTCATGCGCCTTGAGCATTTCAAGCAGATGGCTTACATAATCCTTTTGAAGCAGTTCCTTATAGGAGGCGTTGATAGAAACTTTTACATTTTTACCCTCTTGATTTTTCTTTTGTATAAAGGCGATTGCTTCCTTTATGACAAACCGACCTATTGTGTTGATGAAATCGATGGATTCGGCTAGAGGCACAAAATCCATAGGTGCTACAAAACCCAGCGTCTTGTTTTTCCACCTAAGTAGCGCTTCATAACCGATGACCTCTACTTTATCAATAGACCGATACTGAGGCTGATAAGTCAAATAAAGTTCATTGTTTTCAATCGCTTTGAGCAAAAGCTGCTCTGTTGTGAGTTCTCTGTCTTTTGCGATTTTTAGCGAATTGTCATACCACTGAATTTGATTGAAAATCCCCTTGTTCATGGCATACTCAAAAGCGGTTTCCGCTTCAGAAATCGCATAAGAATTGTCAGTATTCACTTGATTAAGCCTCACGATTGTTGCACCATAGGCGATGTTAATTGGCATCTCAATATTTGAAAAAACGCCAACTTTACTAGAAAGTGCTTCTTTGAGTCTTGACATTTGTTCACGGCCACAGGTACTGCTATCTTCACAGGTCATCCAAATCGCAAAACGTCCGCTATGGAGTACCGATATATACTTTGCTTCAGAAAACATGAAGCTGATTTCCGCACTGAGTTGAAACAGCATGATGTCAGTCAGATTCTTTCCATAGGCATTCAAAATTCTATCGAAGCCAACGACGCCGATGACGAGCAACATGTGTGCATCGGCATCGTTTTCAGCCTCATTGAGATTAGAGACTATATCGCCAAGAAAATCCATATTGTATAGACCTAGCACTGGATCGTGAAACGCATAAAATTCGATGCGTTCTTTATTTATAACGTCGTGATGAATATCCGTCAATGATCCGAAGATGCCTTGTCCTTCCCTTATACCAAGTAATTGGAACCAGTGAAAAACGTCATCTTCTCCATCGATGCGCATTCTAATTTTAACTTCAAAAATTGAGGTATCCACTTGATTCTCTTGATTAAAATAGTGGATGACTTGATTGCTGTCTTCAGGATGGATGCGGTCTAAAAAATTGTCAAACGGCGTTTTGGACTCAGACATTTCCTTTGAAAAATTGGTGATAGAAAAATCGCCGGTTAAATAGTTGTATTGCCAATACGCTTCATTGCTGGCGATCAATATTTTTCTATAATTGTCCTTTTCATCTTCTAAGGCACTTTTATACTGCTGAAGTTCTTCATAATTATATCTGAGCATCTCTTCGGACGCCGTCATCTCTTCATACAATGCTTGGACTTCCTGATTGGCACTTTCCAGTGCTTCGTTACGTGTTAGAAGGGAATCTCCTTTGACAAACATAGGGTTTATCAATCTCTTCATAACAAGCCACACTAAAAGGAAAACAATGACTAAGGTAAACGCAAATAGTATTGCCATGTCAATGATAATATGACCTCGGTCCACAATATCACTATTATGGTACATAATCAGAACTGTCAACACGATCAGTGGCATCACAAGCCCTAACGTCCAAATCCAAAGCTTAGTGGTTATTTTTTGATACCCATTCGCTTGTAATTTCATAATGTTTACCTTTTTTCATAATGTCCGTCTATATATTTAGCAAATCTGCCTGAATCTCTAGGATTGATTGGATCGGGACGATTCCATGGCCAGCCGCCAAAATGCGTATGCTGAAAATCACTGAATGCCTTTTGAATCTCCTGTTCCGTATTCATGACGAAAGGCCCATAACTCACGATCTGTTCATTGATGGGTTCACCTTCAAGTAATAGTATGTAGCTTATATGATTGCCATTTGTAATGTCAACTTCTTCATTGCCATCGAGTTTCACACGTCTTGATGAAGGGATGTCTTCATCGCCGATATGAAGGGTCCCTAAACCACGATAAAAATAAAGATTCCTTGTAAATGTATGAGAAACACCCTTTAGGACGAGTGCAGCATGTGGTGCCATCTCGATTAAAAAGATACCCACTTTATTCTTAGGTTTAGCTGCATAAGAAGCCTCACAAGGTGGCACTGCATGGATGCCATCCCATTCTCCTGCTATAATACGCAGTTTGGACTTTTGATTATTGCCATTTCCAATTTCGATTTCAGGAATATCTTCGTGCCATAACATTTTATATTCCGGTTTTGTAAGTTTATCTTTTGCAGGTAAATTCAGCCACACTTGAAAAAGCTCCAATGGATTTTCTTCTTCCATTGATACGAGCGGAAACATCTCTGCATGCTGACAGCCTGAACCAGTTGTTAACCACTGGACATCACCATTTCCATATCGGCCACTTGAACCATTTGAATCAAAATGGTCAACAAAACCTTTTGTCACGATTGTCACGGTTTCAAAACCGCGATGCGGATGTACGGGAAAGCCTGGGATTTTTGTGCCGTGATACATTCTAAAACCATCTTTAATCGCAAAATCCTCACCAAGTGCCCGCCCCGTCAATGAGACAGTCGGTTCTTGCAAAGCGTTACCCTTTGGATAATTGTCTTTATGATGGGCACAAAAAATAAATGGATTTTCCATTTCCCAGTGAAAATCAATCTTTTGTATTCTCAAAATCCGATGAGACATATGAGGCTCCTTTCAATAATCCTTAATTAAATTACTTATACCCATGAATGTTTAGCAAACACGTTTTTTAGTAGAATAATTAAAAAGCTGTACCAAGTCTTGAAAGTCAAGGCCTTGGTACAGCTTTTTATTTTAAAATCAATTGTTTAAGTCAAGACCCATCATACCATCAAGTAGCCCTTTTGCATCAAGTGCATGCAAATCATCACAACCGCCGATAAACTTATCCTCTATGAAAATCTGAGGAACGCTGTCCCAACCTGTTTGAGACATAATTGACTCGAATAACAGTCGATTATTTGAAACGTCGTGATTGGTGTACGCCACACCTTTTTCATCCAGTAGTTTAAGTGCACGTCTGCAATAAGGACAATATGGCGTCGTATATAAGTCGATTTTTTTATTCATATGAACCCCTTTAAATTGATTATTTGACAATCTCTCCTGGCCAGTCTATGATGCCACCAAAATCATAAATCTTAGTATATCCTAGTTTAACTAACAATTGGCTCGCCTGTGCACTGCGATTGCCACTTCTACAGTATACGAGTATAACGGCGTCTTTATCCGTCAGTTGTTCTGCAGCTAATGTCTCAAGCTGATCATTTGGCAACAAAAGTGCCCCTTCAATATGGCCTTCATCATATTCTTCTTGTGTTCTTACGTCAACAAGTGTGTAGGCATCTCCCGATGCCATCATTTCCATCGCCTTTTCGGCAGTTATCGTATTGACAGCGGCCATGTCATCCTCTTGATTCTTACTACAAGCCATCGTGCTCATTGTTAGAATCAATAGCAAACTTAGTAACAGTCCATTTTTTATCACTATGAAACCCTCTCCTTCATTATTATGCCTAATTAAGAGTATTTTTCGACACACGCCTTGCAGATGCAAGCTTTTCCTTTTTTATCTTCTGGTACCCTGTCCAAGACATGTTTTGGAACCACGGCTGTCGTGCACCAGCACGCACCTTCGCCGTGCTTGCATAAGTTGTCTTCACCGCATAACGGACACGTTCTTTCCTCTTTTGTTAATACCCTAAGTGTGTTCAAATGAAACCCCTTTTAATTAAATGTATTTTTCTGTTACAATAGTAGTGACTTAAACTAACTAAAATATATCCTAAGGAGGTCTGCCATGTTGATACTTACTCCAGCGGAGTTTGACAAAATGCGTCAAACGTCATACAACTATATCAATCTAATTCAGAGACTTGAAAACCCCAATTTAAAGCACTTTGTTCACCGAGCAGGTGGTACGTTTGTCGTTGAGAATAACGGTTTTTTAATTCCCTACCTTGAACCGCCTTTTAATACAACAGAGATCATAGACCAATTATTTCAAAAGGAGATTTTCGGTGACCACTTATTGCTTGCGGGTCTTCCCAAAGAACATTTTCACTTGTTTGAAAGGCACCCCAATTTCGAGATTGAATGGAATGAACCTTGTTCACTATACGTCTTTGAGAGCGCACCAATAGTGATTGATTCTGAAGCGCGTATCACCCATCGCGGTCTCACTTTAGATCATTTAAAAGTAACGGATCTCGAGACTGTATTCCAATACTACGCCTATAAAGACGATGGTATAGAGTATCTACGTGAGATCATAGAAACACAACCTACCTTTTGCCTTCGAGATGGGGAAAAGCCTGTATCATGGCTCGTTCGAAGAGAAGACGGATCCATGGGCATCATGTATACCCTTGAAAGTTATCGAAAACTAGGCATGGGCCTCTACTTAAGTCAACTTATGATCAACAAAATACTATCTCTCGGACAAACACCCTATCTGCATATTCACCATGGCAACATCCCTTCCATAAGACTCGCCGAATCACTTGGATTTAGACTTGTTGGAGATATTCATTGGTTCGAGGCGCGGCGCAAATAACTCAAAAATGCATTTTCCAGTTATAATAGCCACTTTGAGAATCTTTTTCGTATCTGAGGTAGGCTGAGAACTTTACCCCTTTTTTATTCGTAAAGCTGTTGCTGTAAACTTCACCCGTCTCAAGAAGCTTCATCACGGTAAACTTATTTGGCGTGACCTGTAGACTCGACAAGAACTTGTCATTTTTCCAAACGACAAATTTACAACCACCCTTCCAGTTCGTACAGCCATACCCTTTTTCGCCTTCTATCACATCGGAACCACATCCAGGGCACTTGCCTAGAACCTCGCCAACGGGTTTCTTTTCAACCGTGCCTTCATTTATGATATGAAACGCGTCCTGTTTAATGCGTTCGACGGCGTCTTTCGTGAAATGGATAATTGTATCTAAAAATGTCACTTTAGTCACATCGCCCTTGCTGATGTCTGAAAGTGTTTTCTCCAATCGCCCGGTGTATTCAAGGTCAAAGAGCGTTTGAACGGGAAACGTCTCAACAAGACGCCTGCCCATTGCGGTACAGTAAAGCGATTTTCCTTTATAATCGATATACCCAACGCGTTTGAGTTTGGTGATGGTCTCTGCGCGTGTTGCTGGTGTCCCAATACTGAAACCGCTGAGTATGGCTTGTAACAATGCCTCTTCTTCCTCATCCGGTGCTGCATCGACATCTATGCCTTCTGTTAGATGCAAGGCATCCCTTTGATCGCCTGAGCCAGATGTGTCAACATCCTCATCGAGTTCCGAATCATCTGCTTCTTGCTTTTTAGCATTTTTAACGCGCTTGCCGCATGTTTCCATCACGCGAAGCAGCGTTTTTTCTGTATGATTTTTAGGCGGTTGGGTGCCTTTTGTCTCAATTTTCATCTTCTGAAGTGTTACTTTCGCCCCTTTTTCAACTAGTGGCAACAGCTTTTCTTTAGATTGGATGCGTTCAACTTTTCTCCAACCTTCAACACGTTGGGTACGGCCTTTTGAGATAAAAACACCTTCAACATGAAACCCTTCAACCTCTTGGAGAGGCTTCGTACTCAGCGTCACCTCTTCATGTTCGGCAATTGGCATAAACTGCATGATAAATCGATTTTTGACTGAATCATAGACCGCTTTTTCATCTGGTGTCAGCCCTTTTGCCACCATATAGGTTGGCATGATGGCGCTATGACTTTCCACTTTTCCGTTGTCAAAAACGCGTTTTTGTGTATGAAAAGCGATTTCATTTTCATAGGGCAAGCCTTTTTTATGCACCGCTAAAACTTTCTGTGTCTTGTCGATCAATGACTCTTCAAGGGCCAAACTGGCCGTTCTCGGATAGGTAATCAGTTTCTTCTCATAGAGATCCTGCGCCACTTTTAGCACTTTATCAGACGTCCACCCTTTAAATTTGCTCGTGACGTGACCTTGAAGTCCCGATAAATTAAACAGACTCGGTGGGTATTCTTTTTTTTGTTCAACAATGCGGTCAAATACATAAAAAGGCTGACCTGAAAGCGCTAACTTGAGTGCTTCTAGTGGCACTTTAGACTCAAAACGGTCGCCTGTGGGTTCATTGTAAACCCCATCATAAAGGTCACTTTCCTCTGTTTTGAAGGTTGCCATGAGCTTGTGAAATTCCTCTTTGACAAAATTTTCAATTTCTAGATCTCTGTCATAAATGATTTTAAGGGTTGGCAAGAGCACGCGGCCGATATTAAGCGCTTTTGATGTCCCGCGTTGATATTTAAGCGTTGCAACAGAGGTAAGATTGATGCCTATGATCCAGTCCGCCCATTGGCGGCTAATGCCGGCGTCTCTCAGTGGCGACATCTGCGTATTGGGTACGAGCTTTTTCATGCCACCTAATACTTCATCTGCGGTCCATTCGTTGAGCAATAGCCGTTCAATTGGCTTCTTTACCTCAAGGTATTCGAGGATGATATCGCCGATAATCTGACCTTCCCTATCGAAGTCACATGCGCTGATAACGCCTTCAACATCTGCTCTGTTAATAAGTGTCCGGATCGTTTCTATCTGCTTCTGTGCACCAAGGTCTATCTGTTTGCGGTCCATATTGTCGTGCTTAACCTTGTATTTGAATGCTTCTGGTATGAACGGAAAGTTCTCCATGCGCCAGCTGCCCATTTTTTCATCATAATCCTTTGAATCATAGAGTTCGAGCAAATGACCAAAAGCCCACGTGACTATGTAGTTTGGACCTTCAAAAAAACCATCGCGCCTTTGTTTGGCGTCGATGGCTTCCGCAATATTCCTAGCCACTGATGGCTTTTCTGCGATGATGACTTTTAACATGTAATGATCACTCCTCTGCCATACTATTGCCACTTTGATGTCTGTGTGAACGGTCGATAAATCCCTCAGGACGCTCAAATGGGGTTCTAGGAAGTTTCATTTCAATCGTCTTTTCAATCTCGGTCAAGACAATCTCATCTTTTGGGGATATAAATGATATAGCATAACCCTTTCCGCCCATTCGACCCGTACGGCCGATGCGATGGATATAGATCTCAGCCGTTTCAGGCAAATCGTAGTTGTAAATGTGGCTGACACCTGAAATATCAAGACCGCGAGCCGCGACATCGGTCGTAACCAGATACTGGAATTTCCCTTCTCTGAACGCCTTCATAGTACGTTGTCTCACATTTTGAGACAAGTCGCCATGTAACTTTTCACAGCTGATATGTCTTTGCGAAAGTTCGATTTCAAGTTTGTCTACACGTCGAATCGTACGGCAAAAAATAACACCTAAGAACGGGTTGGTGTATTCTAGTGTATGAAGCAATGCCTCCGTTTTCCATCGATCTGATGTAACAATGAGCTTTTGTTCGATGTTTTCAAGTGTAATGGTTTCATTGATAGCGCTACATTCTACCGGTGAGTGCATATAGCGATACGCCAGCTTTTTCACATCTCGATCCAAGGTTGCTGAAAAGCACAACATCTGTTGATCTTTGCACGAATTTTTAAGGATAAATTCCACTTCATTTTTGAAGCCCAATAGCAACATTTGGTCCGCTTCATCCAGGACGAGAATTTTGAGTTTTGACAGATCAATGCTGCCTTGTTTCATATGATCGATGAGTCTTCCAGGTGTGGCAACGATGATATCAATGCCCTTGTCGAGTTTTTTGAGTTGCGACTTTGTATCCACCCCGCCATATACGGTTAATAGTGTAAGGCTTTGACCATCTATCATCTTTTTCGTTTCTTCAGTGATTTGAAGGGCAAGTTCACGTGTAGGCGCCAAAATGAGCATCTGAAGTGCTTTCGAATGGGTCGAGAGTCTATTTAAACTAGGTAGAAGATACGCAAGCGTCTTACCCGTTCCCGTTGGTGCTTGCGCGATGACATCAAGGCCCTCACTGATTTGTGGGATGGCCCTTTTTTGTATCTCGGTTGGCAATTTGATGTGTTGTTTTTTAACCCCTTCAAGCAGCCAATCTGCAAGACCGAATTCTTTAAATGCATTCATAGGTCAACCTTTCTCTTTAAGAGCGCGTAACCATGCGATTTCAGAGGCATAGCCTTCGATTTCGTTGGGTGTTTCCAAGTAAAATGGCAAATGACTTAGTTTTGAATGATTGATGAGCCTAGATATGGCATCGATGCCCAAGTAACCCTCACCAATTTTCTCGTGTCGATCTTTATGGCTTGAAAATGGATTTTTACTGTCATTGAGGTGAATGGCATGTAAGTTCTTAAGACCAATGATGCGATCAAAGGTGTCAAGTATGCCGTCAAGATCACCCACAATGTCGTAACCTGCGTCGTAGACATGGCAGGTATCAAGGCATATGCCTATTTTTTCACGATGAATGACGCGGTCGATAATCGCCTGCAGTTCCTCAAAGCGACTCCCAACTTCACTGCCTTTTCCCGACATAGTTTCAAGCAAAATGATCGTCGATTGCTCTTTATCGATGACTTGATTCAGTAGCGATGCAATCTGTTCAATGCCTTTGTCAATGCCTTGACCGACGTGGCTACCTGGATGAAAGTTATAAAAAGTCCCAGGAAGGGACTCGAGTTTATGAAGATCTTCTGTGAACACGTCTAAAGCAAATGCCTTCACCCGTTCATCTGCTGAGCAGGGGTTGAGCGTATAAGGGGCATGTGCTAAAATGGGGCCAAAATTATGAGAAGTCATGAGCTTTTGAAGATTGAGGACGTCGACGGAATCAAGTGGTTTAGAGCTTCCACCCCTTGGATTGCGCGTGAAAAACTGAAAAGTGTCCGCACCGATTGACAACGCTTCCTTGCCCATATTATGATAGCCTTTTGTCACAGACAAATGGCACCCGATATGCTTCATTTTTTACTTCCCTTCAAATAAATGAACCAGTATATGATGGCGATAAAAAGACCCCCACCGACGAGATTGCCCAGTGCTACCGGAATCATATTGTTGATGACAACCGACATCCAGTCTAGTTTTGCACCAACTGCTGCACCCATAGGGATGAAAAACATGTTGGCAACGACGTGCTCATAACCGGAAAGGACAAATAGCATCACTGGAAACCAAAGTGCTAGTATCTTACCTGCAGCATCTGTTGCAGCCACTTGAATATAAACAGCCCCTGCAACGAGGACATTACATAAAATCCCCCTCATAAACGCTTGTGTAAAGGTCAATGAGGACTTCGCTTCGGCGACAGAGATTGCCTTGGCTGCTAAATCACCCGAATAAACATCCCCTGCATAAAGAATGTAGACAAGTAGCAACGAACCGACGAGGTTGCCGACTAATACGATACCCAAGTTGATTAGGTATTTTGATAATTTCACATCGCCGTTTAACCAAGCGCTGGCTATAAGTGTATTCCCAGTATAAATATCTCCGCCTGCGAATACAACAAGCATGATGCCGACAGGAAATACTGCAGCACCCATAAATTTTGCAAAACCAACATCGATATGCCCTAATGTTTGTGTGACGACCAAATAGCCATGTCCACCCAAACCAATAAAAAAACCACCTAGTATTGCAAGAAAAAAGACATTCTTAAAGGAATAACCGATTTTGGTCTTTCCAATGTCTATCCATGACTGTGCCACTTCTTTTGGCGAAAGATAACTCTTATTCATTTCGTCTCCTAATTATCATGACTATTTAATATTAAACTAATGTAGACTTCATCTATTATAGTCTAGTTGCGCTTAGTTTTCAATCCTATCATCTGTTAGTACCGTCTACTTTACGTCGCACACTTAGCGTCAGTGCGACTTGGCCAGGAAGATAGAATAGCCACATTGCCAAAGCAGACATTTCGTAAATCCGTAACAGCAGCGCATTTGAATTAAAAAAATTCGGGAAATTGTAGATGGCAACGTTGATATCACAGAGGGCATAAAGGACTAAACCGACGATAAACAATCGCCTGTCATAGACGGTCTCTAACACTGAAAAGTCAGTCGTTTTTCGCGAGGTCATCAAAATCTCAAGTGCTAGTGTTACGATATTAATCGCGAACAAGAAGGCGTAAAAAGTGCCAAGCGAAAGCATGAGCACAAAATTAAGAGGTTCAGCCATACTTTGTCTGAAAAAAAAGAAGATCACAGTAAAAAATATCGCTTTCAAGATTAAACTTTTGACATTTAGACGCTTTTGAATTCTGATGGCATAGAGCAGTTGAACACCGATGAACAAAACAAGTCCATTGTTAAAATGCCGTGTAAAAAGCAAAAACACGTCTGAAGCCAGCGTCATGGTCATAATCAGCACCATCAGACGATTGTCTTGATTTTTAGGCTGAATATAAGATAGGCGTCCTAATAAAACAAGGCACAAAGCAATGCTCAGAATTTTGAGTAAAGTGCTTACACGTATCCATTCAGCGTCATTTGAACCTATATCTATGGCATTGAAAACCACATAAATCAGAATCTCCATAATAACAAACCATTTTACTGACTGCTTCATTTTCAATGTCATCATAAAATTCATCCCAACTGGACCATGGCCATATAGATTGCCGTACCACTCAATATACTGAGCAAATTGTTTCTTTTCCAAATATGAAGCATACCAGTTGTTGCAATGGCTGCAAACACAGGCAGGCTACTGCCTATATCAACTATAGGGACGGATTTCAGACTGTAGACGATCAGCATCCCCATAACAGCAGGTGGCAACACGCGGCCGATGTAGGCCACCCATTTCGGCGTGCTTTTTCCTTTTCCAAACAATAAAAATGGACCGAGTCTAATACTGTAAGTCACAAGTGCCATAAGTATAATTGCCAATATTTTATCCATTTTTTGCCCCACCTTCTATGGTTTTGCGAAGTGCAAGAAGCAGACTCAACATAATTACCATGGCAGGTAATACCATCTGATTGGGACCAAAAACTTGAAGGGCAACCATCGCTGATAAAACACCAATTATTGCTGGATGGTGTTTTTTCTCTGCAAACCACTGTTCAATGAATATGACCACAAAAAGTGCCGTCATTGCGAATTCTATGCCCGATGTGTCAAATGTAATTAAATTACCAAGCAATGCACCAATCAAGGTTCCAGAAACCCAATAGGCATGGTTTAATGCCGAAATGGCGAAGAGTAATTTTTCACTGTCCACGTCTTGCTTTTCAGAAATGCCGCACATCAAAGAGTACGTCTCGTCTGTCAACGCGAATATCATATAGTGTTTCATCCACCCAAAAGGTTTAAATCGCTCGATAAAGGAAAGTCCATAAAACAAATGCCTTATGTTGACAAACAGAGTCATGAAAGCTACTTGAACCAAGTTAATGGGATTGGTTAGAATCTGTATCGCCACAAACTGCATTGCACCCGCATAAAGAAGAATGCTCATGAGTAGTGCCAACCAAATGCTCAAGCCAGATTTAACGACGAGTAAACCAAACGCGATGCCTACTGAAAGATATCCCAGTAGGACGGGAATGGTAAACGTGATCGCAATTTTTAATATTTTTTTGATAGATTTGTCCCCCTTACATCCGTTTTAAGAATTATATCAAATTACTGACGTTTTGGGTAAAACAATCTTAAAAATACTGCCTTTTCCAAGCGTGCTCATAACGGTAATCTTTCCGCCATGACCTTTTATGATTGCTTGGGAAATAGTCAGCCCGATGCCTGCCCCCCCAGTCGTTCGATTCCGAGAGTGATCTGCACGATAAAAACGTTCAAATATAAACGGTAAATCGGCTTCAGAAATACCGTATCCGAAATCTTCAAACTCTAAGACCATAGTGGATGACGTCTCGTAAAGACGAATCTTCAAAGGGCTACAGTCAGGTGAATACTTAAGGGCATTGGACATCAAATTGACGACCACTTGATTGAGTTGATTGTTATCCGCCATGAGTAAGTCTTCCGTCTTGCACTCAAATTCAATTGGACTTTGTTTTTTATAAAAGTCACTTTCGAAATTCTTAATTTGATTTTCTACGATTTGCTTGAGTTTCACCGGCGCGCGCTCCCCCCTAAAGGCTTCATTTTCAACGCGTGCTAGTTTTTCAAGATCACCTACAAGCTGTGAGATTCTAACAATTTCGTCATGACAACTCATTAGTCTGGAAGCATCCGCTACCCAGATGCCGTCGATCATCGCTTCCATGTGACTCTGAAGCGTTGCAAGCGGCGTTCTAAGTTCATGCGCGACATCACTGGTCAATCGCTGTCTCAATTTTTCCTGATTCTCAAGTGTTTCAGCGAGTTCATTGATAGAATCGGTCAGAGCATCGATTTCAACCGTTGTCGAATGCGACTTAGAGCGCGCTTCATAATTGCCCTTTGCGATTTCATTCGCCGTTTCCATAACGATTGAGAGCGGTCTGCTAATACGACGTGCCATGATTGTGCCAACCGTAAGGGCCATAACGATAGCAATACCACTCACTACGAGCAAAAGGAGGTTTAGAGTTTCCATGAAAGCCACATCGCTGTCCGTGAAATAATAAGGCCCATAAAATGCGATGGTGACATTTCCCATAACCTTTCCATTTTGTATTAAGGGATAATCCGATTCAATGACTTCTCCTTGCCAATTGGGTACCTTTTGC
>JBBRVO010000054.1:0-15089 GCA_038246775.1 Peptostreptococcales bacterium
AACTAGCTGGTAAATTTGGATTTGAATCACCAAGTTATTTTATCAAAACATATATTTTTTCACTTATTGACGCGGGCAAAATTAAAATGACGTTGCCAGATAAACCCAAAAGTAAGTTCCAGAAGTATTATTCATAAAAAGTGACAATATAACTGTATCACGATAAAGTTTATTTAAATACAGTTTGGAGGATGCTATGTTTGTTGGACGAAAAGGAGAACTTGAGTTATTAGATAAAAAAATCAATTCTAACAAGTTTGAATTTGGCATTGACTATAATATTGCTCAATTGGGTAAGATGATAGCTTCTTATTTTGATGAACCTGTTTCATTTGATAGTTTTGAAAGCATCTTTCAGTACTTAATTAAGAGAAGTTATGAAAAGAAAATAATCATTATAATTGACGAATTTACTTACCTTTTATCTACGAACAAGGAAGTTTTGTCAATATTTCAAAACATAGTAGATCAATCGTTGTTGAATTCAAAGATCAAACTAATTCTTTCAGGTAGCCATGTTGGAATGGTTGAAGATGCACTGACCTATAAAAAACCTCTTTATGGTCGAACAACTTTTAAGATAAAACTAGACGCCTTTGATTATTATGAAGCATCAAAGTTCTATTCGAAAATTAACAGCGAAGATAAAGTAAGGCTTTATAGTGTGTTCGGAGGCGTGCCCTTCTATGCAAGTAAAATTGATGAGACTAAGAGTGTTAAAGAAAATATCATGGATCTATTTCTAGATGAAGGTGCAATTTTCGAAGATGAAATAACCTTTTTTTTAAGTCAGGAAGTGAGAAGTGTAGCAACCTATGGTAAAATTCTGAATGCGATTGCTTCTGGTGCTACCAAATTGAATGAAATCGCCTCAAAAAGTGGTTCAAGCAATACCGGTACAACGTCAAAATATATGGATGTTCTGATTTTATTAGGCATTGTAGAAAAAGAAATATGTTTTGGTGAGAAAGCAAATTCTAAAAAAACAGTGTACAAGATTAAAGATCAACTGTTTAAATTTCATTATTCATTTATTGAAAAAGACAAATCAAAAAAAGTTGTTATGACGCGTGAAAATTTTTATGATGTTTATATTGCTCCCAAGTTGGATGAATATGTCTCATTAGAATTTGAAAACATTTGTAGAAGTTTTCTTATTAGGCAAAATAGGCATACGATAACTGAAATTGGTCGCTATTGGTACAATGATGCTCAAAAGCATCAAGATATTGAGATTGATGTGGTCCTGAAAAGTTTAGAAGCTCTGACTGTTTTTGAATGCAAATGGACCAATGCACCGATCAACACGGGAATATTAAAAAACCTTCAAGATAAAGGGTCATATATTCAAGCAGACCAACTTGGTTTTTTTTCGAAAAGTGGTTATACCCCTGAAATGAGGGAGTCTAGATATCTTTTATATAAATTGGATGATTTATACCAAGACGCTTAGGTACCAAGTACACCGACGGAAGTTGACATGTTGAGAACTAGTTAAACCATGAGTTATATTATACGAACTTCCTTCTTCGGACCTAGTAACAGGTTTGGAAGATGGAAGTTCGTTTTTTATTTGAAACTATATCTTGACGTGATGTATCAAGGTGCGATATAATGAGTTAAAGTATATCGCACCTTGATATAGTAGAGGTAAGGAGGGTCAAATGGATCGTATGACATTAATCGGTAAATATCTACCTATGACAGAGTCAGCATATTGTATTTTACTGAGTTTGAGAGCGGCAAGGCATGGTTATGGCATCATGCAGTATGTGGAAGAAACCACAAAAGGTCGGATTAAAATCGGGCCTGGTACTATGTATGGCACACTTTCAAAACTGGAAAACGAGCAATTGATTATTCAAGATAGAGAAGAAGATCGAAAAAAAATATACAAATTAAGTGATAAAGGGCGAGCCGTATTGGAACTTGAAATTGAGAGGTTACAAGAACTCGTGGATATGGGGCGACGCGAAATAGGAGGTGCGTTATGAATAATATAACGACAAGATTGTTTTGGTGGTGGGGCTGGAGTCCTGCAAATATGGAAAGCATGCTTGAAAACATGGCATCTAATGGCTGGAATCTATTTCAAATGGATTTGATGGGTGTAAGGTTTAGATTTCAAAAGGGCGATGCGCAAAAAGTGAGTTACTGTGTGGATTACCAACAATTCCCGGATGATGCGTATTTTAGCATTTATAAGGATGCTGGTTGGTGCATAAAGTGGACTGGAGGCAATGGCTGGTATTTGTGGATGAAGCCCTATGAAGGTGAAAGGCCAGAGATTTTTACGGACACGCACTCACTCATTGAAAGAAATAATAGATTAATTAAATTGCTACTTCCGATATTTGTGCTACTTTTGGTTATATTCGCCATATTGTTGGCTGTGAATAACGATGCCCTTAAACCACTCATTTTCATTTATGTTGCCCTTATTTCACTCTATACCTATTTTTTCTACCAAGTGTATGCGCATAATCAGAAGCTTAAAAAGAATATCAGAGAATAAAATGAAAGCCTATCGAATTTGATAGGCTTTTTAATATCATTAGTATTCATTTATCAAGAGTACGTGACTATCCTGCTTTGCTAAATTTATAAGCTCTTCAGAAAATCCGGATTTTGAGTATAGTATGAAATACTTGGCTGCAGCATAATCAAAACTAATACTTTTATCACGCAATTTTGACAAGGTAGAAATGCCAACTTTTTCATTTCTCCATTTGCATTCTCCGAATATATAATTGTCGTGACTATCATAACCAACGATATCGATTTCTGTTTGTTTGTTCCACCATCTTCCTATTTTCACACATTTAATCGGAAGTGAGCCATTTGAATTGAGTTTTCTCATATTTTCAATCGCAATTTTTTCAAATTCTATGCCTACAAAATCACTCAATTGTTTATCTATGATCTCATCATAGATAATTTCAGCGTTTCCATCTATAATTTCAGAAAGATATGGATAGACAAAACGATAATAAAAACGAAAAAAACTATTGTCAATCATATACAGACCCATTCTTGACTTAGGCATTTCCTTTGCATTAATTGTACTCGGATACTCTTTGCGTACAATGCCTAAGTCTATCAAACTGTTCAAGTAATAGGAAAGCTTTGTTTTTTCAATGCCTGTGAGTTGCACAATATCATTTTGTTTCGTGCGTCCAAGTGCAATGGCTGTAATGATTGCATTGTAAACACTCACTTCCCTTAATTCTTGTTTCAGTAAAAATTCTACTTCATTAAACAGGACGGATCCATTTCTAAGTATATTGCTAATGATATTTTCTTTAAAGGTTTTGTTGACATCAATAAGCCCTAAGTAATAGGGGACACCACTAAATACACTAAAATAAGCCACTTGCTGCTCAATACTTGTCGCACTGTAAAAGGCTTTCGTCGATTCAAAATCCATTTCACCCATTTTATAAATACCAGTCGCTCGTCCATATAATGGATTCTTTTCACTAAGCACTTCTTTTTCCATAAAACTCATCGAAGAACCGCACAGGATAATCATGATGTTTTTACCTTTGAGATAGTGATCCCAAGCAGATTGCATGACTGAGGGAATACTCATGTTGCCTTCAACAATATAAGGAAATTCATCTAAAACGATCACAGTTTTCTCATCATTTTGCAGATTTTCAAAAATATATTGAAAAACACTTTCCCAATGATCGAAAGAATCCGTATAGATTTTTTTGCCAAAGTGTTCCGTCACGATGCCTGTTATTCTTTTTAACTGCATTGAATCTGTTACTTGATGCCCATAATAAAAAACGTGTTTTTTATCTTTTACAAATTGTTTTAACAATTCTGTTTTACCAATTCGCCTTCGACCATAAATAATAACAAATTCAGACTTGGGACTCATATATTTTTCGTTAAGAAAATCCATTTCAATTTTGCGCCCTACAAACATTTAAGATCACCCACTTTCTATGATAAAAGCATACCACTTGAAAATAGGATAGTCAAGACTAGTATAAACACGACTATACTAATTGTGATTATATAAAAATTGAATCAGTGAAAGACATTTTACATAGTGATATAATAAGTGTAATAATGATTTTATGTAATTCGAGGTGATCTGATGACATTTATAGATAAGTTTATCTTTCCAAATGACGAAACGGAATTTGATTTCTTTTTATCCATTAAGAGAAGATGTTATGACAATTTTTATCCCTTTCAGGTATTGCCCCGAAAGGGTCTGAACAGACTTGATTTTGAACCCATCACCATACTCTATGGCGGCAATGGTTCCGGTAAAACCACGGTGCTCAATATCATCGCTGAGAAACTTAAGATGAACCGGGAATCCATGTACAATCGATCGAGCTTTTTTGGAGATTATATTGCGCTGTGTGATGCGAGCCCGTTGGGACCATTGCCTGCGGATAGTAAAATCATCACAAGTGACGATGTGTTCAATTATATGTTGAACTTAAGGGCGCTCAATGAAGGGATCGATTTGAAACGCGAAGACCTTTTTGAGGATTATTTGGAGGCAAAGTATAGTACGTTTAAGCTGCAATCTTTAGAGGATTATCATCAGCTGAAGAAAGTCAATCAAGCGCGAAGTAAAACGCAGTCCAAGTTTGTCAGGGCCAACTTAATGGGCAATGTAAAGGGGAATTCAAATGGTGAAAGTGCCTTTGCCTATTTCACGGAAAGTATTAAAAACAGCGGGCTTTACCTTTTAGATGAGCCGGAAAACAGCCTGTCTGCCCAGAAACAGATAGAGCTTGTGTCTTACCTCGAAGAATGTGTGCAGTATGAGCAGTGCCAGTTCGTCATTTCAACGCATTCGCCATTTTTACTCGCCATGAGAGGGGCTAAAATCTACGATTTAGATGAATCCCCAGTGGATGTCAAAAAGTGGACAGAACTTGAAAGTGTGCGCACTTATCAACAGTTTTTTGCGAAGTTTAGGGATTCGTTTTGAGAGGTGAAAGCTTATTTAAACAAAGAAAGTGATCATGAACAACCTTGAGGAATGGATCTCTCGGAAGTTGCTTGATCACTTTTTTTATTCGTAGTGTGTCCACATTCTAAGAATTTTTATAGTTTTTTCATTTTCATCGACGCTATAGATAAGCCTATGCTGTATGTTAATTCTTCGTGAGTATGCACCACTTAAATCCCCAACAAGCTTTTCATAAGAAGGCGGTGTTGGCGATATACTCGCTCCAAAACTAATTGCAGAGATAGGTGATATTCGAAGATTCCATAGTAGCAAGGCACTTATTGTATATGCTGGAATTGATGCGCCACCGTATCAATCAGGGCAGTTTACAGGAACGAATCGTAAAATCAGCAAGAGAGGTTCGTCAACGCTAAGAAAGATAGGTTATGAAGTAATGCGAGTTTTAAAGACCCATAATGCTCCTGAAAGTCTTTTTGTCGTGGGGAAAAATTGCTGAAACTCAAAGAAAAGAAAAACCTGCAAAAAATCAAAGATTCCTCTTGATTTTTCTTAGCAGGTTTAGTACCCCTACTGATAAAACATGATCAGTAGGGGTACTTTTTTTGTCCCCACAATTTCACATAATCTTTTATATTGGCTTGTTAATTTTTTGCAATAATTAGAGTGAACATAATTTAGTGGTGAATAGCTTAGTGCTAAGGAATGTGAAACCAGAAGCTATTAAGAAAGGAAAATCATTTTATGAGAATTTTAATTCATGGAATCAAAAGCATTATTAGAAGACCAGCTAAGACGACAATGTTATTTTTAATCCTTTTTGTTATTTTCAATTTAATTTTTATCGGTTTTATTATTGAGAATAGTATTTCTGAGTCTAAAGAATATATTAGAACTCAGATGGGAGGTGCCGTTGAATATAAGATGGACTATGAGTCGCTCTTATCTGGCGAAAATCAAGGATCACGACAAATGCGAAATATCCCAACCTTATCCTTACAGGTTGCGGACAAAATGGCACAAAGCGTTTATGTTTCCGAGTATTTTGTGTCTGAATCAGGCAATGTCAACTCGGAGGCGATTTCGCCTGCTGAAACGCAACAATCTGCGGGTGGTTTTCAAAGAAGTTTCAGTGATTTTAGTTTAAAAGGAAGCAATGTGACTGTCCCAATTGACTTTGTCTTGGAAAACATTGCAATTAAAGAAGGTGCGCTTTTTTCCGCTGCAAATATTGAGAATGGCGATAATGTCATTTTAATATCGGAAGCGGTTGCGACTGCAAACAACTTAAGAATCAATGACACAGTGGGTCTTTCTCTAGCGACAAATAACGTTGGTGGACCAGGTAATGCAAACAATCAAGCGACCACCACCACGACAGCAGGGGAACAGGATTTTGTTATCATCGGGTTTTATGAAGTAAAAAATGAAGCGTTTGATGTCAATACAATCCTTACCTCAAACGCTGTCATAGAGGCTCTTAATAGCAGTACAGGTGTAGATAATACCACTGCATCTATCGTGTATTTACTAGACAATCCAAAGCATGTAAACGCCTTTATTGAAGAGAATATGCCATATTTAACCTCAGAGTATCATACGCTATACTCAAATGATGATGCGTATGTCAGTTTAACAAAACCCCTTGACCTTATCACAGTGATAACAGCATTATTTAGTGGTGTGGTTTTCGCAGCGGGTGCAGCCATTATTCTTGCAATTGTCACTATTTTTGTACGTGATCGTAAATTTGAGATTGGTTTATTGCTTTCAAGTGGTGAAGGCAGAATGAAGATTGTCACCCAATTTATACTTGAAATCATGGTTATTGCTATCATTGCATTTACTGTTTCTGTTGGAACCAGCAATATCGCGGCTAAGTATGTAGGTGATTGGATTGTTGAAACCCAGTTGCTATCAGATGATAGTGTTGTCAATAACACCACTGCCACAGATACGAATGTCATGAGAATTGGCATGAATGCCACTCAGACATCTGTTTATGGAGATGTCGACATGCAAAATGTGGCAGATGAATTCGATGCTTCAGTCAGTATACAGATCATATGGAAACTCCTTGGCTCAAGCATTCTTTTGGTGCTGATAGGCTCAGGTGTACCTCTTGTGGTCATCATGGGTTATAATCCAAGAAGAATCTTGCAGGATAATTAGGGAGGGATAAGAAGGTGGCAGAAAACATTTTAGAACTTAAAGATATCAACTACGGGTATATAGACGGCAGCAATAAAAGGATTATACTAGATAGTCTAAGCTATAATTTTGAAAAAGGAAAATTTTATACCATACTGGGTCCATCTGGGAGTGGTAAATCAACTTTTTTAGCCATTGCATGTGCATTGGACCAACCTGAAAAAGGCGTCATAAAGTATGAAGGCAAAGAAATTAAGAAGATTGGATATACAACGTACAGGCGTAACCATATCGCAATAATCTTTCAAAAATACAACTTAATGGACTATTTGACGGGTGTTGAGAATGTTGAAGCAGATATGATGATTATTGATAAGAAACTTCCAGCCCATAAAAGAGAAATTGCGTATAAAATTCTAGATATGGTTGGGATTGTTAAAACAAAAGCTGACCGTAGGGTTACAACGCTCTCAGGTGGGGAACAGCAACGTGTTGCGATTGCTAGAGCGCTTGCTAAGGATGTAGAACTGATTTTTGGAGATGAACCAACGGGCTCTCTTGATACGGCCACTCAACTTGAAGTGATCAACTTATTCAAATCCTTGGCGCATCAATATGGAAAAACAATAATACTAGTGACACATTCTGATGAGGTAGCGGGTCATAGTGACATCATACTACATCTACGTGATGGAAAATTGATTAGTTAGAGAGGTCGTTATGTCGGAAAATAAGAGTTTTTTAGATAGTGTAGTAGATAGCAAAAAGCCTGAAAGCTTTGAGCAAGAGACCTTTGTAGCAGTAAATAATAATCGCGTCGTGAAATTGATGATACTTGGGCTTATTGCCTTGCTACTTGTCATTTTCAGCTTAGTCATATATTCTATGTCTCAAAAAGTTGATATGATAGATTTTGTAGGCTACGATATTGCAGATGCTTCAGTCTGGGCACAGAAAAACGGCTTGATTATAGTTGCGAAAAGTGTCTATAGTTTTGATTATGCAGAAGGGATTGTGCTTGAACAGGATATACCAGCAGGTCAGACCATAAAAAAGAAGGATACCTTTACGCTTCAGGTCTCTGCAGGTGCTGACCCTGAAGAAGCCATTCCATTCCCAGATATTATGAGTATGAACGCAGATGAGATTGATGCTTGGATTGATAGCAATAAGCTGACAGGCATCCAAATTAGCACGAGCAGTAGCACGATCATCGCTGAAGACCAAGTCATCGATTTCAGCTTTACAGATGGGGACGAAGAAGATTTTCTACGTAAAAACCGTGTCGTGATTACGCTGTCATCAGGTCCTGCTGACGAGACGGATACGGTCGTAGTAACAGATTTCACAACGATGAATCAAGGCAAAGTGCTTCAGTGGGGTGCAGAAAATGACATCCCAATTACGATTGAAGAGGAATTCAACAAATATTTTGCCGAGGGAGAAATCATCTCTCAAAGCATTCAGACAGGTGAAGAAATCTTGAAAAACGAGCCCATCACTGTGGTTGTATCGCTTGGTGAAGCGGAATCAGTTCCAGACTTTAGCAATCTTAACGTTGGGACGATACTTAAGTGGGGGTCAGACAATGCAGTGAATATAACCCTCGTGGAAGAATTTAGCAACTATTTTGCCGATGGAAGTGTTATATCACAAAGTGTAAAATCGGGTTCTGAAATAGTAAGTGGTCAATCGATCATCGTTCATGTTTCTCTTGGAGAACCCGTGATTGTCTTAGACTTTACGAATCAGACTGTAGAGGAAGCCACTTCATGGGCTAAGCTTTCAGGCGT
The DNA here is from genome assembly GCA_038246775.1 of Peptostreptococcales bacterium. GTDB lineage: Bacteria > Bacillota > Clostridia > Peptostreptococcales > Acidaminobacteraceae > Fusibacter_C. Next base: position 8,890 of record JBBRVO010000054.1, read on the forward strand.
GAACTTAACAACCATTGAACGGTACGATTCGAATATTCCTAAAGGAAAGATGATAAAGCAGAGCTTGAGTAAGGGAATTAAAATGAAAATGGGTGATGAAATAAAGCTTTATTATTCCTTGGGCAAGGTGGATGTAGCAAGCTATGTCGGTAAAACTAAGCTTGATATCCTTGCTTGGCAGACAGAAGTCAACAGTAAAGGGGCAAATATCACCTTGAATTTTACCGAAGCAATAGGGAGCAAAGGGTCAATCGGGAAAATCATTGAGCAAAGCATCAAAGACAATCAAGTCGCTACGGATGCCACCATTTCTGTAACCGTTTCGAAAGGCGCTACGGTTATGGTCCCTGATTTTAGTGGACTGACTGAATTAGAGTGTGCAAGCCTAGCAAGCAGCTTAGGTATAAATGTCACATATCTCTATGCTTCTAGTACTACAGTCGATCAAGGCTATTTAATCAAACAGCTGCCTAGTAAAGGCAAGCTCATAGGAGAAAGTGAGGACGTCGTGTTGATGATCTCCCTTTCAGAAGTAGTCTTGACCACTGTTGTCGTGCCTGATTTTTCAAGTATGAAAGCGAGCGACATCTTAGCATGGGGTACTGAAAACGATATTAAAGTACAATTATTCTCGACGTACAGTACCTTTTTAGCCTCTGGAAGTGTCGTGTCACAAAGTGTTAAAAAATCTACCATTATTGACAAAGGATCACCTATTCAGATTGGTATCTCTGAGGGCAAGACACCAGATGTCAAGGCCACTACAGTGACAAATCTAAGCATATTGAGTGAGGCAGAAGCGGCCACCTGGGCAAAAAATGCGGGTGTTTCGTTAAGTATCCTCTCAAAATATTCAGATTTATACTCTAAGGGACTTTTGCATGATCAAAGTATAGCAGCTGGGAATAAAATAGCCTCGGGTGAGAGCATGTTAGTGACGGTGTCCTTAGGGAAGGTTTCCATTACAAATTTTATTGGAAAAACGAAGCTAGATGTGTTAAATTGGCAACAGGACGTGAATTCAAAAGATGCAAATATATCCGTCAATTTCAACATCGTAGCAGGTGGTACTGGCTTAATCACAGGCCAATCTATAACAAATGATTTTATATTATTAGATGAAGTCATAAACTTTGATTTAGCAGAGTAAAAAATATGGGTTATGTTGTCATTTAACATTAAGAAAAGGAATGCCTATGTACACGATTTATTTGGTTGAAGATGAAGAGCGGCTCCGAAAAGTTCTACTGATGTATCTGGAAAAGGAAGGGTATCGTGCAAAAGCTTTTTCAAATGCTGAAGAAGCCCTGCTGCATTTAAACGACAAGGTTAGTCTCTGGTTATTAGACATAACATTGCCCGGAATTGACGGTATTGAGCTGCTTAAAAAAATTAGAGATCATGATTGTGAAGTACCTATTATCTTCACATCTGCTAGAGATAGTGAGATGGATCGTGTCATAGGCCTTTATGTGGGCAGTGATGATTATGTCACCAAGCCCTTTTCAGTCAATGAACTATTGCTTAGAATAAAGAACATTCTTAAGCGTGTTTACAAAGATGAAGCAACTCAAATTTCACATGGTACCCATACGATTGATTTAAATAAACGGACTGTGTTTAATAAGGATGTCGAGGTGTATCTGACTTCTAAGGAATTTGATCTATTAGATTTCTTTATAAAGAGACGTCAAAAGGCGATTTCGAGAGATGAGATATTGAATCTGGTTTGGGGAGAGGACTACTATGGTACAGACCGCGTCGTGGATGATACCATACGTAGACTAAGGAAAAAAATGGTGGATTTCAATATAGAAACGATTTATGGGTATGGGTACAGACTCTTATGAAAAAATTTCAAACAATCAATTCACAACTCACTTTATGGTTCATGTTGATCATCATACTCATCATGGGGCTGTCGTGGGTTATCCTACCCGCATATTATGACTACATTGTAAAAGAGGATTTTTTTGAAACAATTGAAACAATTGAGAAAAGACGTGAATTTGGTGAAGAAGCACCTATTTCTTCAGATATGTATACCGTTCAAAAGCTTCTCATTGATTCAAAGGGTAAAATCCTTACACACAGAGATGATATTTTCAGCTTAAGATTTTTCTCGGAATCATTTCTCAGTGAGCTCTCAAATAATGCTTTAAGTCAAAAGGAAAAAACGAAACGTTATGCCATGAGCGTGGATGACGTTAAAGTCTATGCGGTCATTACAAAAACAGAAAAAATCTATCATGTATCCTATATGTACGATATTTATGGGAAGGATTTTGCATCTAGACTCGTCATGGGAAACCTGATTCTTCTTCTATTTTTGGCTGTTATTGGCTCACTCATCATGTTTTACTTCTCAAAAAGACTTGTAAAGAGAATTGTAAAGTTGAGAAGCAGAGTAAAATCTATCGCTGACGGGTTGTGGGATCTTGAGGTTCAAGTCGATCAAAAAGATGAACTGGGTGACTTAGAGCTTTCCTTCGAGCTTATGAGGCAACAGCTAATCGCTCAAGATCGTTTCAAAAGTGATATGTTTCAAAATATTTCCCATGAGCTTAAAACACCGATTATGGTGATTAGTATGTATGCCCAAGGTGTTAAAGACAACATTTATCCTGAAGGCGATTTATCAAAGACGATAGATGTTATTTTAGATGAGTCAAGTAAGCTTGACAATAAGGTGCAAAAGATACTCTACCTGAGCAAGCTCCAATTTTTAAAAGACAAGCCTGAGCCTGTGGGACCTGTAAAAATGACACCCATTATTAAAAGTCTTGCTAAACGGTTTCAGAATATCCGTAGAATTTCTTTTGAACTTACGTTACAGGACGAGGTTGAGTTCGTTGGCGATTATGAGAAATGGCGAATTGCCATAGAGAACATTCTTTCGAATAGCATAAGGTATGCAAATTCTAAGATCATCATAAAGCTCGAGGCGAACAAGCTTGTCATTATAAACGATGGCCCAGATATAGAATTTGAAAATCCAAACGATGTTTTTTTAGCCTTTAAAAAAGGGCAAACTGGGCACAATGGGATTGGACTCGAGATTACTAAATCCATTGTGGAATTATTCAACTTTCAAATTAGTGCTCAAAATGTTCCAGAAGGCGTTATGTTCACAGTAGAAAGCAAGCTGCAATAGCGCAAATGAAGACGACGATTAGGTACCAAGTACACCGACGGAAGTTGACATGTTGAGAACTAGTTAAACCATGAGTTACATCACACGAACTTCCTTCTTCGGACCTAGTAACAGGTTTGGATGATGGAAGTTTGTTTTTCCTTGTAACGGGAAAGTGATCCATTCAATAAATATTGACAGATAAAAACAAAGAGAGTATACTGTGCATATACACTATACACGCGTTTGAAAATCAAAAAGGAGAATTGTGATGTTAGCTCTCGAAGTTAAAGGCTTGAATAAAAAATATGACAAATTTCAGCTTAAAGATGTGTCCTTTGAATTAAGCAAAGGGTATATTATGGGGTTTGTTGGCAGCAATGGTGCCGGTAAAACGACAACACTAAAGTCGATATTGAATATGATTCAAATAGAAAGTGGTGACATTTCAATATTTGATAAAAATTTTAACAAAAATGAAATTGAACTGAAACAAGATATTGGCTATGCCTTTGGCGGTGTAAATTTTTACCCTAAAAAAAAGATTAAACAAGTGACGGACACGGTCAAACGCTTTTATAAGAATTGGGATCAAAAAACGTATGAATTTTATTTGGATAAATTTAAATTAGACCCAGATAAGAAAATATCTGAGTTATCCGATGGCATGAAGATTAAGTACAATATCACGCTGGCATTGTCCCATAATGCAAAACTGTTTATACTTGATGAACCAACCTCTGGACTTGATCCAGCAGCAAGAGACAACCTTTTAGAACTTTTTCAAGAAATCGTAGAAGATGGAGAGCGCAGCATTCTATTTTCTACGCATATTACAACGGATCTTGAGAAATGCGCAGACTATATTACGTACATTATCAACGGACAGATTATAGCGTCAGAGAGTAAAGATGACTTCATGAATAACTATCGACTCATTTCGGGAACTAAGATGCAACTAGAAAGTATCAAGGATTCGATGATTGCCTACAAAGTTAATGCCTTTGGCTTTTCAGGTCTAGTTGAAGTTGAGCGTATGCCAAATATGGAAGGGCTAACAATTGAAAAACCAAGTCTTGAAGACATCATGATTTATTATTCGAAGAGGGAGGATGAAAATTATGCTCAATCTAATATATAAAGATTTCAAATTAGCCATAAATCCATTTTTCTTAGTGTTGCCATTTGTCACGGGTGCACTGATGTTAATCCCTGGTTGGTTGTACTTTTTAGTTTTGATGTACTTTTGTTTTTTCACAGTACCCAATGTATTTGCAAATTATAAAACGAACAATGATTTAATGCTTTCAACGTTAATGCCAGTTAAAAGAAAAGATATCGTCGCATCAAGAATGCTTTCAATTATGGCTCTTGAAGTGCTTCATATTGGCGTTGCAGTTATTTATGCGATCATCAACAGAAATTTATATGATCAAACATGGTTTTACTTTATACAACCGAACGTCGCTTATTTTGGTTTGTCATTTATCATGTTTGCCTTGTTTAATGTCACTTTATTTCCAATTTATTTTAAAACAGGTTATACCTATGGTGTTGCAACGGTTGTCTCAACGACGGTTATGTTGATTTTTGCAGGTGCAATGGAGTATTTCGCAATTACGAATCGTGTGATGGGTCAATTTTTACGAGGTAGCGAAGGGATGATGTCGCATATTGGTTTGTTGAGCTTTGGCATCGCCGTATTTGTGGTACTTGGATTTCTTGGTTATAAATTGTCTGTTAAAAGCTTTGAGAAAGTAGACATATAATGAACATCATCATTGAAAGCACATCGGACAAACCCATCTATCAACAATTGTATGAACAAATAAGCTCTCAGATTATCAAAGGAGAGCTCGAGGGTAACTTTAGCCTACCGCCTATAAGAACGGCTGCCAAAGAGCTGAGAATTAGCATTATTACTGTAAAAAAAGCATGGGAAGAATTAGAACGCAAAGGCTTTATTTATACAATCGCTGGGAAAGGCTGTTTTGTAAGTGATCTAAGCACAACAAAAGTGCTGGATTTGCGCAATGAGATGACTGATAAGCAAATGTCAAAGCACATTAATTATTACAAAGAACTGGGGCTTAGTTTGGACGATATTATTGAGTTGATTAAAAAACACTACTAAAATAAAAAATGCGGCCACGTCATACGTGGTCGCATTGCGTTATTTTGAGGTAACGCCATGTAATATGCGGTATAGTTCCTCAGATATAGCCTGATAACCCACACCACTGGGGTGAAACTGATCAACAGCCAGATACGCCTTTAAATGGTATTTAAAAAGGTCATACGTCGGGACGTAAACCATGCGTAAATCTGTGGCCGCTATGCGCTGTGTTTCGTAATTCCACTGTAGAAGTAGGTTGGTTTTGTACGTGTCGTTCTCAGCATAGGGGTCATACAGCCCAATAATGGTAAGCTGTGCGCGGTTATTTATCATTCTAATACCGCTAACGATGCCTTGAAGCGATTCCGTATATTGTTTAAGCGTTTCCCTATAATCAATTTCTGTAGTTAAAGTGTCTGAGCTGTCAATATTATTGATATCGTTGCCACCAATTGAAAGAATTATTAAAGTCGCCTCACTTAGCGCCACACTATTTTCCGGTTGTTTTAAACTTTCTAAAAGATCACCCACTCTTGCTCCAGGAACTGAAAGATTGGCAATTTTGATCTCCTTAAGACCCTCTGGATCAAGTAGCAAAGCATAGCGCTTTCCTAAGCCTTGATTGGTATCATCACCAATGCCAAAACCAATAGAATCGCCGAGTATCAGGATATTAAGGGGCTCATTTTTTAAAGTGTCATTAGGATCAATTTCTTGAGTAGGCTGTGTGACCACTGGTTCACTAGTGTTTGTCGCGTCGATTCGGTTTCCATTACTTACGGTGATAGACGTTGAAAAACCTATAATAAATACCACCATAAGACTTATGGATGCCAATAACAGCGGTGGCCAAATAAATTTTCTAAACATATTGCCCTCCATTTCTAACGCTATACCAGTACGTCTTTTTTATTGAAAATTTGAAAACTGATGATTACTGAAAGGATGGCC
>JBBRVO010000055.1:0-14967 GCA_038246775.1 Peptostreptococcales bacterium
CGAGAGTCAAACGTCAGGCAATAGCGATATCGCGACGCTTGGCTCCATGGCTGGTTTCATCGTCATGATGTTCCTGGACGTTGCACTGGGCTAAACCTAAGTTAAAACATTAAAAGGAGATTACACAGGCTTGAAGGCCTATGTAATCTCCTTTTTCTTATTGCTATACCATTAGTTTCTAAATTTTTTGCGAACGTTTGCGATGCGCTGATAACTGATGAAGATCAAACTTGTAATCACTGCGGCGATGGCAAAGCCCACCGTTGCCATGATTACGGGATATGCCCCATTAAACCCCGATTGGGACGTATGCTTAATCAAAATTCCAAAAAAGGCCCATAAGATAACGACGCCATACGAGATGTCTCTGAACTTCAAAATGACGCGTGCCGCGATTGACAAACCCACCAATAGGATGATGCTCGTCCACAAGTCTTCACGGAGACCAAAGGCTTTCCAATTCAAGCTAACGAGCCACGTTGTGACGTTGGCAATGGTTGCGATGGTGATCCAGCCAAAGTATAGGCTGAAGGGCACTTGAACCCATCTGCGTTCATGCGCGGTAAGTTTGGCACTATGTAGCAACAAATTGCAGTTGATTAAAGCCAAGAGTATGATGATCATCCAAATTAACGAAAGCCCGATTCGGTCATAATGCCATGAGACTATCCAAAACACATTGGCAATCGAAGATACAGTAAACCAAATCCGCATCTTTTGGATCATAGCGCCTGTTTCAGGTGAGTAAAATTTTTGCCGGAACTGGAAAATAACATGGCCGCCAAGAGCAAGGTAAATGACCCCCCAAATAGCAAAGGTGATCCCTGCAGGGGCAAAGAGGTTCGCATAGGCATCTGAAACCTCGCCCGTTCCCACATTGTTGAGCGGTAGAATATTTGCCATCGCATTCGTCAATACCATCACGAGATAAGCCACCGCTGCAACACCTTTCATAATCCATTCATTTTTTACATTTCTTTGGTGCATAATCGTGTCTCCTTATAAGTCGATATCAAGTTTTTTAAGTTCATATTTGACGCATAAAAGGCATGCAAGTGCGCCTGTCCAGGTCGTTGTTACGATGCCCCACCAGATGCCAACAAGTCCCCATCCGAACAATGTTCCAAATAGCGCAAACAATATGAGTGGCATTGCGATTTGACGATATAAGCCAATCCAGATGGCATAATGCGGTTTCTTGATGGCTTGTAGAATGGATAGCCCTATGTTCAATATAATATAGGCGTTGAATGCGATGAATTCAATTCTCAAATACCTTGCACCTTCAAAGATGACCTTTTTATCTTGGTTGAAGGCGCCAATCAGAACTGAAGCTAGTGGAAAAATAACAATCATGCCGACAGTCATAATTATCATACCTAATTTGAGGCCTTCTGTATAGGTCAATTTTACGCGTTGATAGTTTTTTGCCCCAAAATTTTGCCCGGCTAATGTCACCACGGCTGTATTCAAACCAATCGCAGGTAGAAGGGCTAATTGTTCAATGCGCATAGCGACGCCATAACCTGCGATGGCTGCGTCGTCACCGTGCTGATAGATAAAATAGTTGATGACAAAGACACCTAATGCCATCGTCAGCATATTCAGCGATGCCGGTATCCCTTGTGATAATATCTCAAGCTGCATTTTTAGCTTTATGCTTGCGCGTTTGAATATAGATGTGTTTAGGTCAAGCATTTTGATACATTTATAGGTGAGGTAAATGTTACCCATCATTTGAACGATAACGGTAGCTAAAGCGACGCCAAAAGTACCCATCCGCGGCAGTCCAAATGCGCCATATATAAACAAAGGGTCTAGTACGAGATTTAGAAAAAAACCGACGATCAGATAATTTCGATAAGGTTTTGTGATGCCTCTTGATGCTAAAAAAGCGCTCAAAGCTGAATTGAGTGCAAAAAAAAGCGTACCTGCATAAATACCCCTAACATAGTAAGACCCTTGCAAAAGTGTTTCACCCCGTGCGCCAAGCAAATAGAGCAGTTTGGGTGAAATAATGAAACCGGCAATGCCGATGATAACACCAACGCCAAGCGTCAATGCGAGTCCATTTACCGTCAAAGCTTTTATGTCCGCTTCATCTTTTTTGCCATAAGCGTTAGCGAGTAGTGCCGACAAACCAGTGCCAAGTCCACCTATGATTGCAATCAATATAAAAAACACTGAAAATGACAACGACATGCCCGCTAGCGAAGATGTACTAAGCCTACCGGCATAATACGTATCCACTACGTTAAACATTGTATTAAAAAACAGCCCGACACTCACTGGCACTGCCATCGTCAAAAGCTGTTTTTTCAAATTTCCGATTGTATAATCTTCATGTTGCATAGACACGTCCTTTCAATCTGTTCATTGTCTGTATGCAACATTTTTACCCGAAAAATGTTTGATTAATCAGGTCGCCTTTGCAACTTATTCTGAGGCCATATCGTCTCTGAGCTTGCAAACATCAACCCATCCATGAGCACCTGAATACGTGCCCATCTCATCTAGTGTCACTTTTATGGCAGAATAACTATTGCCACACGCTGGATAGACAAAATCAAAGCGTTTAAGCGATGCATCCAGCATGATCTTGATTGGTTTCTCAATGCCAAACGGACAAACCCCACCTACCGCATGCCCGGTATAAACCAAGACCTCATCTGCGGTCAACATACGCGGTTTAAAACCAAATGCATTTTTGAATTTGACATTGTCAATCTTTGCATCGCCCGCCACTACGATGAGCATGGCGCTATCGCCATCTCTTAAAGTTAGCGTTTTCGCGATCTTTGCCGGTTCTACGCCCACAGCTTTTGCAGCAAGTTCAACCGTTGCACTGGAAACTTCAAATTCCATAATGTCATTTTCTCGGTGCCATTTTTTAAGGTGCTCTCTTACATGTTCGATTGCCATATTATGCCTCCGCGTCTATTTTATTAATTGCCTCAAGTGCTGCTTTAATATCACCTTCAACTAATCCACCATGGTAACAGATGATACGCCTAATATCAAAGGCTATAAGCTTTTTAGCGGATTCTCTCGCCTTCTCCAAGTCCAAGTTTGGACATCTTTTTGTATAGTGCTGTACGGTGAATGCCTAGAAGTGCTGCTGCACGCGTGCGACTTCCGCCACATTGATCAAGCGCCTTTTGAATGAGCCTTCTTTCTACCGTGTCCATCATGGTGTACAGATCGCTCTGCGCCACTGAATCGTCTATTGTATCGATTTTACTGTCGTTACTCTTACTATTTTCTTTTAAATGCGCGATATATTCCGGCAAGTCGCTGACGGTAATATGTTTCGTTTTTGCAAGGCTGACCCCACTTTCTATGACATTGCGCAGCTCTCTGACATTGCCTGGCCATGAATAAGCCTCCAAACAATGTTTTGCTTCCTTTGAAAAGCCTTCTGGACAGTTTGTATAATCCTTTGAAAATTGTTCAATGAAATGATTGGATAATAGCATGACATCACGTCTTCTGTCTTTAAGTGGTGGCAATTTTAGATTGACGACATTGAGTCTATAATACAGGTCGCTTCTGAAACGACCTGCTTTGACGAGTTCATGGAGGTCTTCATTTGACGCGGATATAAACCGTACGTCGATGTTGATGCGTGAATTGCCCCCGATGCGTTCGATTTCACGTTCTTCAATAGCCCTTAAAAGCTTCGCCTGCACGTCCAAAGGCAGTGAGCTGAGTTCATCTAAAAAGATAGTGCCTCCGTTTGCGATTTCGAATTTACCGATGCGACCATGTGTGGATGCGCCTGTAAACGCACCGGGTTCATAACCAAACAACTCCGACTCAAATAAGTCTCTAGGGATACTGGCACAGTTGATGCGTACAAATGGGCCATAGCGTCTCATGCTGCCTTCGTGGATGGCATGTGCAAAGTACTCTTTTCCAGTGCCACTTTGGCCTTCAATACAGACGCTTGAGTTGCTAACCGCTGCTTTTTTTGCACTTTCGATGAGCGATAGCATCCCCGGGTCTGCTGTGAGAATCTGCTCAAATGAATATTTTGCTAGATTGAGTCGTTTGAGTTCCTGTTTATACTTTTTCACATGCTGCTTCATCTGTTCGAGATGGTCGGCGAGGTGTTTGACTTCGAGTATGTCTTTGAACAAAATCGTGCCCACTGCACCGACGACTTCGCCGCCGCGTATGATGGGAATTCTCGAGGTGACGACATTATGCCCCTTAATATTTTGTACATCGCCAATTTCTGGAATCCCGGTCTTGAGAACGATATGGAGTCTAGTATTTTCCATGACTTCAGTAACGTGCTTTCCGATGACATCCTCTTCCTTCACGTCCAAAAATTTCTCGTATTTAAATTTAATGATTTTGCCATCCCTGTCGATGATGATGAGGCCTTCATAGGCTTTTTCTATGAATTCATCCAAGATTTCCATTTCCCATTTTAACTGCTCGTACGTTTTTTCCAAACGCTCACCTCGCCTAATCTCATCAGTTTTTGTTATAAATTTGCTATCTATTTGCGATACTTAGATGAGCCCCAAAAGATCCCCAGGTGTGTGAATCACATGTTCAGGTTTGAGCTCAAGCAGCTGCTTCATATCGATGAGCGTCCAAGAGACGAGAACAGAAGTACACCCCGCATTGTGCGCCGTTTCGATATCGTGCCCACTATCCCCGACAAATAGGGTCATCTTTAGTGCGTCCGAAAGCTTTTCCTCAGAAACGCCTAACAGGTGAAGGGCTTTATAGATGCCTTCTTCGTGCGGTTTTGCACGCGTTACGTCATCCAATGATACGGTGACCTCGATGAGGTCGTGCAGATCAAATTGATCGATGCCGTGGTTGATACCATTTCGGCCTTTATTGGAGACAATACCCGTCCTAATGCCCATTTTTTTGAGATGACCAAGCATCTCGACGACCCCTTCGTATATTTTTGTAAGGTCGTCTTGAACCCTTCTATATTCTACGCGATACATCTCCACAAGCGTCTGTGTGTGCACTTCAGAAAGCAAATGCATCTGATCTTGAATGGGTTTTCCGAGAATTTGGTTAAGCTCATCCGTGTTAAATGGAAACCCCCTATATTTTATCGCGACGTGATTGAGTGAGGAAATCACTGCTTCATTAGAATCAATCAATGTGCCATCAAAATCGAAAAGTGCATATTTTATAGCCATAATGCCTCCTTAAGTTTGTCAGCAAAAGCAATGTAAATGTATTTGCCAATTTATACTTATAATATATCACACTATTTAATCACTGTGCGGTGAATTTGTAGTAAAATGGCTACATAAAAAGAAACGATAAAGCACTTACGCCTTATCGTTTCTCTATATTATAACTTATTAATACCTTTATACTTATAACATCGGAATCAAATGTTCCGAGATGATGAGTGTCGCTTCAGTCGCCGCCTTAATTTCCTCGATGGTATACTCCGGATTGTATTCAGTGAGCAATAAGCCCTCTGGTGTCACTTCGAGTACTGCCATTTCTGTGATAATCTTGCTGACTTTTTTAGCGCCTGTGAGTGGTAATGTACATCTCTTTAAAATTTTGATTTCCCCTTTTGCCGTGTGCGTCATCGCAACGATGACTTTTTTTGCACCGCCAACGAGGTCCATTGCGCCGCCCATACCAGGTACGAGCTTGCCAGGGATCATCCAGTTAGCAAGGTTTCCTTCTTCATCGACTTGTAACGCCCCGAGAACGGTGGCATCCAAATGCCCGCCGCGAATAATCGCGAAGGACATAGCGCTGTCGAAGAAAACCCCGCCTGGTAGTACAGTAACAGGGAGCCCGCCGGCATTTACCAAATTCATATCAATATGATCGTCATCTGGCGCAGGACCTATACCCGTAAAACCGTTTTCTGAATGCAGGATAATTTCTATCCCCTCTTCTATATAGTTAGGAACTAAAGTCGGGAGACCGATTCCTAGGTTGACGACATCGCCATCTTTAAACTCTTTTGCTACGCGTTTCGCAATAATATCTTTAGCTTCCATGTGATCCTCCTATCCCTTTACGATATATTTGACAAAAAGGCTAGGTGTCATCACGAGATGAGGATCGATCTCGCCGACTTTCACGAGCTCTTCCGCCTCTACGATGACGATTTCCGCAGCAGTTGCCATAAGTGGGTTAAAGTTGCGTGTGGATTCATGGTAGTAGACATTTCCCTTTTCATCGACTTTAGAGCCGAAGATCAGTGCAACATCCGCTTTCAGTGCTTTTTCTAGTAAAAATGTTTTACCATCGATGATCAGATGGTCTTTACCTTCTGCCACAGGTGTTCCTATGCCAATCGGTGTAAGCACACCGCCAAGTCCCGCACCGCCAGCGCGCACTTGTTCTGCAAGAGTGCCCTGAGGTACTAATACAACTTCGAGTTTGCCTGCGTTCATCAATCTGCCTGTTTCCTTATTTGTGCCAATATGTGAGACGATGACTTTCTTCGCTTGACCACTTACTACAAGTCTGCCGATCCCTCTATCGACAAACCCTGTGTCATTGCCAATAATCGTCAAGTCTTTGATGCCCTTTTCTATGATTGCGTCAATGATCTTATGTGGACTGCCACATGCTAGAAATCCGCCGATCATGACCGTCATACCATCATGAATATGACTGATTGCCTCATCCATCGTAATGACTTTTTTCATCCATTGCCTCCGATTAAAATTGATATACTGAAACGTAATTCCCTATTGCTTATTATATACGCAATTGTCGTGCCAAGTTTAAATATTTTCAAAAAATTTAGATGAAGTTGACACACTTTGTCTGATTATCAATAGTTATAGCATTTTTTTTGGGGGGCTCACAATAATTTTAGAAGCATAGAGGTACCTCAACTCTAATTGTCGAAAAATAGACGTCTCCAAACGGATACACTTTATTAGTAAATGGCGTCATTTTTTAAATTATGTATCCTAATTGATACAACTGTATTATTTTTTTGTACCTATATTGATACAATAACGTGTTTGAATCATTTAGATTTATCTACTAACTGTGGATAGTTTTAAAGACAGCTGGGTAAATATATACTAGGAGGTGATGTCATGTTTGTCTTAACATGGAATGACTCATTAAAAACAGAAAATTCCAGAATCGATAGAGATAATCGTTTGATACTTGAAAAAGCTGAACAGCTTAGCCATTCCATATCATTCGGAAAAGAAAAATACCAAATCATCGAAGACCTTATCGATTTGAAAAAAGTTGTTAGAGAACATTTCGAACAAGTTGAAATGATGCAACAATACGACCATTTTAACGGCTATTATGTCCATAAAAACAGTCACACACATTTTATGAAACAGCTTAGTAAGCTGTCCAATAATATTATGAATGATCCTTTTTCGCAAAAGCATATCGCCGAGCTCAATGCACTGATGTCCGAATATTGCAATAATCATATTCGAAAAAATGATGCAGAAGCGGCGAAGTTCTTTATGAATCGCGATTTTTACACCAATTAATCAAAATATGAAGCATTAACTTATCAAAAAAAGATATTACAGGTTGATCGACACAACCCGCGATATCTTTTTTTAGGCTTAACTTGCTACTCTTTTTTCCATGTAGTGCCTTCAGGTGTGTCAATGATCGTGATGTTTTGGTCTTTCAAAGCATCTCGGATGCGATCTGCTGTCGCCCAATCCTTGTTTTTCTTAGCTTCAGTCCGTTCCTTTAGCATTGCTTCGATTTGCGCCGCATCGCCGTTACCCACCACTGATGGGCTTGCGCTAGCTGGTTTGAGTAGATCTAGTGACAACACGCTATCCATATAATGAATCACTGTCGCCTTTTCAGAATCAGAAATGTTCGCTTTTAGGACATCGTATAGAGACGTCAGGGCATTTGCGGTATTTAAATCATCAGCAAGGCACGCTTCAAACTGTGCCTTCAAATCTATAGCAGCTTGTGAAAGCACTGTATCGGTCTCAAGGGCCTCGATATATACAGCCGTACGGCGTCGGAGTTTTTGATAGGCACTCTGTGCCATATCGAGACTTTCAAAACTGAATGCTAGCTGCTTTCTATAGTGCGATCCAAGGACAAAATAGCGGTAGCTCATTGGATCAAAATTCTTTTTCTCTAGTAGGGACACCGTTAAAAATTCCCCGGAAGACTTGCTCATTTTACCGCTGTTTTCAATTAAGAATTCTGCATGCCACCAGTATTTTGTCCACTCTTTACCGGTATAACTTTCAGTCTGTGCGATTTCGTTGGTATGATGGACTGGAATATGGTCAATGCCACCACAGTGAATATCGAGTTTCTCGCCGAGATTGGTCAGAGAAATAACGGAACATTCAATATGCCATCCCGGATAGCCTTCGCCCCAAGGGGATGCCCATTTCATAGCCTGATTGTCAAACTTCGATTTTGTAAACCATAGGACAAAATCTTGTGGATTTCGCTTATGGAGATCTTCTTCGACCCCGTCCCTGTTGCCAATTCTAAGATCGTCGAGGTTCATCCTTGAAAGAGCCGTGTATCGTGGAAATTTTGAGATGTCAAAATAGACGTTGCCATTTTCAAAATAAGTAAAGCCTTTCACTTCAAGTGTTTTGATAAAATCGATGTATTGATCGATATAGTCAGTGGCTTTGGCGATTATTTCAGGTTTTTTGATATTGAGTTTTCGGCAATCTTCAAAAAAGGCATCCGTATAAAACTGAGCCACTTGCCATACTGTTTTATTTTCTCTCTGCGCGCCTTTGAGCATCTTATCTTCACCATCATCTGCATCGGATTCTAAGTGTCCAACATCTGTAATGTTCATGACGCGCTTTACGTCGTAACCCAAAATACCCAGTGTTTTTTCCAAAATATCTTCGTGGATATATGTTCTCAAATTGCCAATATGGGCGTAATTGTAAACCGTTGGCCCACAGGTATAGAGCCTCACCGTCTTGTCTTCATAGGGTATAAAGTCTTCAATGCTTCTCGACATGGAGTTGTAAAGTTTCATAATCATACCTCCCAATTTTTAAATTCTAATACTACATTTACAAAAATAAAACCCCGCCTTTTTTACAAAGGCGAGGAAATTCGCGGTTCCACTTTGTTTACTTCTCAAAAATCGTTAACGGAATCACCCGACATATCCTACTTGAAAGTCTTTCGGGTATGCACTCGCGAGGGCATTCGTCATATCTTCCATGGGTTTTTCCACCAAACAAACCCTCTCTATAATGGCTTAATATGAGTACTCATCTCGGTCATAGCGTTAATATAGTCATACCACAAAACGAGTGGTTATGTCAAGTCAGTTATAGGAACATGATGGCCACGCCAGCAAGTACCACAAGAGTTCCAACAACTTCTTTTGGTGTGACTTTTTCGCCTTTGAAGAAATACGCATAGGGTACGAGGAGTATCGGCGTGATGGATATCAGTGTAGAGGCAACGCCTGGGTTGATCTTTTGCACGGCGTAGAGCGATAATGAAATCCCCAAAAAAGGACCGAAAAATGAGCCCAATGTCAATGATGCAAGGGCATCTTTGCGTTTAAAGGACGCTTTAAATTTTGGCCAGTGCCCTCTTAAAGTGAATAAAATGGCAAAACCTACAATCCCAGCGATGAGTCTAATCTGCGTCGAAGCAAAAGGGTCATAATCCGCCATGCCAAACTTACCAATGATATATCCCGCAGCTTGACCGAGTGCGCCACCAAAGGCAAAAAGGATACCCTTTATCGGCTTAGAAAAACTCACTTTCTTGCTGCCCTTCTCCGCAATGAGAATGACGGAAGCGATGCCGGCCAAAGTCACAAACATACCTAAAGTCTGCATACCCGTCATCGTTTCACCGAGGAAAATCCAAGCCATAATGGCGCTTAGTGGCGGCACACTTGAGTAGATGAGCATGGAAATCCTAGACCCAATCATGACAAATGCCTCAACGAGAAGTAAATCGCCAATGACGATGCCCACCAAACCAGACATGAAGAGCCAGAACCATTCAGATTGTGTGGCATCTACTGGGAAGAGAATACCCCGTGTGATTAAAGTGAAAATGGATAAAAAAACGAGTCCTATGAGTAATCTTAGCATATTCAGATTGAGTGATCCGATTTTCTTAGCGCTATGCTCAAATGCCGTTGATGTGATCGCCCAACAAAGCGCAGTTGATAGCGCTGCGAGTTCTCCCAAGTAATTTTGTACGAATCCCATTATGTCTCTCCTATTTATAGATGTTATTTGACACAATGACTATAACACATTCATTCTGGATAAAAAACATTGTTTTCATAAGATTGTGAAATCAAATTGATAGTCATATGAGCGTCACAGTATATACATATTATTATGTTAACCTAATTGAGTAACATTGCTTATCACTTTAACCGTACCACGTTACATTTAGGAGGCATAAAATGAAATTTAAAGCAACGCTTATCGTAATCGCACTTGTCAGCCTATTGGCTGTCGGATGTACTCAAGCACCAAAAGATACATCTACAGAAGCAGTTACAACAGAGGTTGCTTCAACTGAAGTTACTTCAACCGAAGCAAGTCCAACAGACGTGATAACAACCGCATCCATCGTAGACAACGCAGCAGCCTTTGAAAGTGCTGTTGGCAGTGAAGGTACTTGGCTCATCGGCGTTATCAACGATTTAACCGTTGAGAGCCCACTCGTTCTCAATGGCGATTTTGAAAATGGTAAAAAAGATACCGATAATAAACCGGTTATACAACGTAAAATCGCGCTTTATTCTCAAGATGCAGATAGAAATATCACCGCTCGATACACATTGACCGCCCCATCATTTACAATCAATAGTGTAAACGCAAGCATCGAACACGGTACTTTTGTTGGCGATTTAATTGTATCAGGTTTGAATTTTAAATTAATTGATGCAACAATCGAAGGCAATATCTATTTTACTACTGAAGATGCAAAAACAACTTTTACTTTAGATGAAACTAGTAGCGTCACTGGCGTTCAAGAGATTAAGAAATAAATCGCAGTTTAGTTGAAGCCGTTTAAAGTGCACTCGAGATAACCCCTCCAGTGCATTTTTTTTGCTTTACAAACGTGGCAAACCATCATATAATAATCTAATTGATAGCTATTATCAATTAATATGATGTATCATCCAAAAGGAGGAAAATGAATGGCAACAATGAACGGCCCTAGATTTAAAAAATGCAGAAGTCTCGGACTCAACGTCTACGGACACCCAAAAGCAATGAAGCGCGCCAAACCCGGAACAAGCAGGGCAGATAAAAAACTTTCCACATACGGCATCCAGTTACTTGAAAAACAAAGACTCAGAACGTATTATGGCGTTTTAGAGAAACAATTTGAACGCTATGTAAATGAAGCACAAAAAATGCCCGGCCAAACTGGCGAGGCACTTGTAAACATCTTAGAGTGCAGACTCGATAACCTAGTTTACAGAATGGGCGCAGCAAGCTCTATCCGACAAGCAAGACAGATGGTGGTTCACGGCCATATCTTACTCAATTCAAAAAAAGTTGACAGACCATCACATCCTGTGAAAATGGGTGACACCGTTGCCTTATCAGAAAAGGCGAAAATCATACCTTTATTTTTGGAAAATTTTAATAGCGCAAGCCTTAACACACTTCCTTATCTCCAGAAAGATCTAGACAATAAAGCGGCTGTTTTGTCCAGAATGCCTGAGAGAAGCGAAATTCCAATTGAAATCAACGATCACCTAATCGTAGAATATTACTCAAGATAGATGAGACAAAATGCTTCGCATTTTGTCTCACCCGACATAGGAAAACGAAGTTTTCTAGGAGGGTCATGACCATTATAAATTGAAAATAAGGGGCTGTTGCAACTCTAAGAAAAATTTAGATGACGCAACAGCCCCCTTTTTTATCACCGAATAACTGAGTTCATTCAAGCACCCTAAATGTGAGACCTGGGTAAATCATAGATTCGCATAAGTCTTCTCCGTTAAAAGCACTCGTTTCAACAATGCCATACTCTGCAAATCTATAGATAATCGCATGTCCTTTCAGCGGATCTACAAGCCAGTATTCTTCTACGCCAGAATCTCGATACAAGTCGAGTTTTGTAAACATTTCTTTATGTGTGTTTCCCGGCGAAAGCACTTCAACCAGAAGGCGCGGAATGCCAAGATACCGACCATTTTTGTCCGTATCCTCTTTCCAGTTACAAACAACCAGCAGATCAGGCTGAACGATGTTTGTGAACGATTCATTTCCCCTTCGAAGCAGGGTCACATCAAATGGTGACGCGAATACATCACATGGTTTCCCCGTTAAATAGCGGTCCAATGTGATGTGTAGTCTTGAAACCACACGTTGATGGTACACATTTGGAGAGGCAAGCATGTAAACGTCTCCATCGATGTATTCATATCTGTGCTGTGTCGATTCATTCATTTTTTGAAAGTCATCGTATGTCATCTTTACTCTACTCAGATTATAGGCTTCCATCGCCTCACCTACGCGCTGTGGATCATACATTTTGTTCATCGCATGATCGACATCGTATATTTGACGTAAGTTACCAGAATTTTCTATAATTTCGTCCTCTTTTGTATGGTTCAATAATTTTGCGATGACTTCGCCATTTTTAGTGATATAAACGGGTTCCGTCGAACAAAGTCTTAAGTATTTGCCAAAAGAATTTTTAATATCTGAAGATGTTACTTTCATATGAAACCTCCTATGCAAGATAATTTACATTCTTAGTTCTTCATATTTTTATTTTAGCCGTTTTGGCTATTTTAGTCAATATTTTTACACTTAACGATTTCCCTCAACTTGTTCATGACCTTTTTTTAAATCATCGACTTAAGCTTCTGCATATCGTAGATCAAGATTTTCTTTGCCCCAATCAATTTGATGAGACCCATTTCGTCGAAAAGTTGAAGCTTTCTAGACATGGTCTCGCGAGCGATGCCCGCATAGCTGCCCATCTCCTCTCGACTGATCGTCAAATCGAGTACGATACCACCGTCAGGACCAGGTGATCCGAAGTCCGACGCTAAATCGATCAAGAGACCGACGACTTTTGCGTCTGGGTTGCCGCTTGAGAGCCGCTCTACGAGGCTTTCTGCTTTTATGATGCGCTCATACGCCTTCTCAAAGATCTTGAGTGTGATTTCAGGATTGGAGATCATAATTTTATCGAAGGCACCCTTTTCAAGCGTGCTAATCTGCGTATTCTCAAGTGCTACAGCGCTAAAATCAAATTCATCTGCTTTGAGGAGATTGAATGCGCCGATGAAATCGCCTTCCGAAAGTATATAGAGGATTTGTTCCTTCCCTTCGATCAGGTTTTTGAAGATTTTAATTTTGCCAGAACATACGATGTAGAGCTTGTTGGCGCGTTCACCTTGTGAAAAGATGACGTCGCCTTTTTTATAGGCACGCGAAGAAACCCCTTCTGAGATCTTTTCGATTTCAACCTCGTCAAGGCCTGACAGCAGGGGGATATTATTGATACATAACAGTTTGCCACAATGGACACACGTTTCGTGATTGCAAGTTAACGATAACGATTTGATAAAATCACCCATCCATTTCTGTATAAAGCGGTTCAGATGCTAGGTTTGCATTTTGCCATAAGGGCCGCTGTTTAACGCAAGGTTCGGTTATATGATGCGCTTATGCCGTTTTCTGCGTCGGCTGTGCTTTAAATGCGCCCAGCTTTGCATTGATAGTGGCTTCAAATGCCATCGCTTTTTCAGAGGACATCGCAGGCACCGTCTCAAAGGTATAAGGTAAGTTTAATTGAGAATATTTTTCAATCCCAGCTTTATGATAAGGCAAAATATCGATTCTATCAATCTTTTTTTGGAGGGGTAAAATCATGGCAAGCAGTTCATCCATATAGTTCTCCGCGTCGGTAAGCCCTGGCACCATGACATGTCTGATAGTGATTGTGCCATTAAACGATTGAAGTGCTTTAAGGAAATGGCGGATGCCACCCATATCGCGTCCCGTTAACGCGACATGAGCTGCTTCCCTCGTGTGCTTGATATCTAGTAAAATGTGGTCCGTATGCTTAAAAATTTCCTCGTAATACCGAGTCTGTCCATATCCTGAAGTATCGATACAGGTAGACACACCTCTCTCTTTTAGTGCTTTTAAAGCTTCTATTAAAAATGCACCCTGCATAAGCGGTTCGCCACCAGAAAAGGTGACGCCCCCACCGGTTGCATTGTAATACGTCTTATAGCGCTCAGCCGTCTTAACGACGTCTTCCACGGTGATTTCATCTGCACCCATAAAGTTTTGTGAATCTGGATTGTGGCAATAGCTGCATTTAAGTGGACATCCTTGAAGAAAAAATACTGTTCTGATGCCTGGTCCGTCCACCAAGCCCATGGTTTCAATTGAATGTAATTTGCCTGTTCGCATATTGCCCGCTCCCTTCTTAATAGTTATGATAAATCGTTTTAAACGCGTTCGTGAAATGTTCGATGAATGACTTCTTCTTTTTGCTCGCGTGTTAACCGGTTGAAATGTACCGCATAGCCTGAAACGCGGATGGTGAGTGTTGGATACTTCGCTGGGTTGTTCATCGCGTCAATCAACAAGTCTCTGGACATGACGTTGACGTTTAAGTGGAATGCATTTTTTGCAAAATAGCCATCGAGTAGTCCCGATAAATTGCTCAATCTGTCGGCTTCCGATCGTCCGAGTGCTGCTGGGACAATGGAAAATGTATTTGAGATTCCGTCCTGACAGACGCCTTTAAATGGAATTTTGGCAACCGAGTTGAGCGATGCCAGTGCACCGAGTGTGTCTCTGCCGTGCATTGGGTTTGCACCTGGTGCAAAGGCTTCACCTCTACCTCTGCCATCTGGTGTGGCACCTGTTTTTTTGCCGTAGACGACATTGGATGTGATGGTGAGCACGGATAAGGTTTTTTCCGCGTCTCGATACGTTTCGTGCTTCTTGAGCTGATTTGAGAAATATCTGACGACTTCTCCTGCGA
>JBBRVO010000056.1:0-14922 GCA_038246775.1 Peptostreptococcales bacterium
ATTTTGAATAAAATCACTTACATCTATCGAATCGTTCCAAACACCAGTTTTAAACGGCTTTCTCATTTTGCTGCCTCCATGTCTATCTTCACAATGGTTTTGTATACAATATACTTGTTAATCCAATTATACGGGATGTCTGACGCTATTTATGTGACCAGACGCACATTTTGAGAGATTAAGAAGACTTAACAATTTGTTCAAAATACTGTTAGAATTGCTTGAATTTATAGTTTCGGATGTGAGTTTCCGGGTATATAAAAAAACATTGTTTTATTTGTTTAACATTAATCTGAATAAATGCATAAAGATTTGAGATTAATACTAACAATTCAAATGGTCTTGATGGTAAAAATGCATTATTGTTGTATAATTGAATATACTGATTACTTTATTCTAAAATGTATTTATGAATCACGAATCAAGCATATTTTTTTAAAAAAATTTGACCAAAATGGAGATGGACAACATGGGGAAAAAATATCTTAGTTTACTATTAATTTTTATGTTATTGGCACTCGGCATCGTTCCGTCGGAGCTATCGTTTAATACCTATGCAGGAGACAACGTGACTGCTTTATTATCCGAAAAGTCAGTCATCGTTAAACAAAACGGTACTACGATCCCACAAAATGTGCCGCTTGATTTCGATAAGAATATTGACATTCGCTTTGACTTTCGAGTGCCTGTAATGGGTGATTTATTATCTGATCCAAATATCGTCAAAAAAGGGGATACAGCTTCTTTTATCATTGCTGAAGGGTTTACGCTGCAAAGTGCAACTTCCTTTGCGTTACAATTTGGTGGCGTAAACGTTGGTACCTTGACCATTACTTCTGAGGACACGGATAAACTCAGAGCAACAATCATTTTTAATGGTGCAGATGCTGTTTTTAATGGGGGTTATGGCGAAGTTAGGTGTTATTTAGAGGCATCACTTAGATACGTGGCAAATAACAGTGGCAGCGCTGACCAAACATATAATGTGGTCATTCTTGATAAAACGTACACGATTCAAGTTCCAGCAATTCCCATTCTCATCAGTGGTGAGAAGAATGGCGTTAAAAACGGCGAATTCATAGACTGGACTGTGAAAGTAGAAGCAAAGCAAGGCGCTGATCAATTGGACCTCAGTGGTTACACTTTCTCTGATGATTTAGCTTCAGTTGGGATATTAGTTGATACTTTCAAAATTGGAAACACCGCAGATGGTGTGGGTGCCGTTGCTTTAGACCCTCAACCCTTAAGAACGGGAAACACTTATACCCATACCTTTAGTGCTGGTAATATTGGACCAAAATATCTCTTTTTCCGCACAGCTATCGCTCAAGATTTGGTTACCAATGGTAACCGTACCATCACCAATACCGCACGCATCTTAAAAGATGGTACTTTAAAGGTTAGTTTATCCAAAGACGTAACCTTCACAAACCAGTGGATTGAAAAAGATAATGGGACGAGCGCAGTGGATAAAACAGATCCTGCTAACCATATCGGTACAATCACTTGGAAACTAATCGCGAACCATATGGAAGCCAGTTTGCCGAATGCCATCATAACTGATGTGCTTGCCCCCGAATTAGAATGGGTCTCTGCGCGCTGGACCACATGGAATGGTAGTGCTTGGGGCGCTTATACTGACATTCTATCAAACCCGGTTGATGGTAAGTACGCCTTGTCAAATGAAACCCTATTGGGTGTTCCTAACCTTACGAAAAAATCACTTCTTGAAATTACCACAAAGGTAAAACCCGCGTTTAATGTGGGACATGATGTCCAAACCATCAACAATAGCGCAACCCTCTCTTGGGATGGTGGCGGCATTGGCATTGGCACGGGCAATAAAACAGCAACTATTGGGATGTATCCCATCGAGAAAACAGCCGGAAGTTATAACCCATCCACGCATGAAATTCCTTGGACTGTTACAGTAAAGTCATCTGATGTAAATGCCGACCTTCGAGTGATGGACCTTCTCGTATATGATACATCTTTCAATGTCGCAAATGTGGCGACGATCGAAGGGAATCCAATTGTAGGAAGCTTACTACATGTTACCGCTGCTGACCTCAGTAAGTTAACTCCGTCGTATAGCCAAAAATATGAATCTGGCTCTTTCGTTGCCACTGGACTTAAGTCAACCGTCTATCCATTAAAAAATGCCTCTGGTAACGTCATCGCAGATTTGATACTCGTCACAGAAAGCACAGATGGTGGCATTGTCGTTACGGGTGGTGATCGCACTTTTACCTTTAACTCAGTGGTAACTAACCCTACAATATATGCAGCAAATGGAAATAATACCGTGCGTAACAATGCTTCACTTTTCAGTGCAAATGTAGAATTAAATGAAAGACAAGCTTCAGTTACAGTAATTTCTACGATGACTTCCAAAAACATGCTCACGGCAGCAAATGCCTTGGATGTCCATACAAACCGCAATAGCGCTGCTGGCACTAATATAACAGGATTTAATTACATGGAAAAATCGGTAGTTTTTAGACTCTATGTAAACCGTAACGGTATCACTAATCTTACAAACGATCTTACCGCAGATGTGACGAAGACCTTTGGAAATATAACGGTAACAGATACCCTTCCTGCAGGCTGGGAATTTATAGACATTGCACCCAACAAGAAATTCCTCTTGTATGAAGGGGACCGTACCGTTGATAGTGGGACCGTAACAATTACTGCTAAAACGACTGAAATTTCTGATATCTTAGCAGGACTTACCAGTGATTTTTCTGTGGGTGGAAAAGCAACTTTTGACTTTTCAATCATGGATTATCCCTATGTCATCTATGTAAAAGCACGCCCTACACCAGCTACTCAAACCGCTTATTTTAGCAGTAACCTCATTACTAACTTGACGAACACGTTAAATTTTAAAAGTACAAACTGGGCGGGTCACAACACGACTACGCCTATTCGAATCACCAGTCAAATTGTCGATAAGTCATATACCTTATCGGAGCCTGCAAATGGCTTAGTGTCATGGAAAATCGATTATAAACCCAATGAACTAAATCCTGCAAATTCAATTGGTTCAAACCTTAAAATCGAAGACATTCTTCCAACTGGCATGGATCTTATGATGAACGCCAGCGGTAACTTAGATATCGCCGCGAGTCAAATCACAGTGAATGAACTGAATCTACAGATTAACGGGGCATATGCGGTAGGAAATGCTGTGTCACTCATCTTGGGTGATAATCTTCTCTATGACTTTAACACCCGTACACTATCTTTTAAAATTCCAAATAGTGCACCTGAAAAAGGCTATAGACTCACTTACCTCACCGAAATTAATGACAACTCCGGAGCGACACTGACGAACACAGTTAAACTCATTGGCACGGATTTTACACAGGTAAATACAAATCGCCCATATACAGTTAGTACTGCGGATGCAGGCGCTACCATGGTCCGTAGTGGGTGGGTAGAAATCACCAAAGTCGTTAATGGCGCACCACTCGCTGGCGCGAAATTTGCAATTACCACGATTGATCGTTCCAAAATCTTTAGAAGCGGTCTCACTGGTGCAGATGGTAAACTCATTCTTCGCGGACTTCCAGCGGGTGCATATCTCCTTGTGGAAACGGAAGCGCCTGCGGGCTATGCACTTTCTAATCGGGAATATGCCGTCCAAGTTGAAAAGATTGGTGGTGTAAGCACCACATCTATCGATGGTAAAACTGGGGCAGAGAGCCATAAGGTCACAGTCATCAATTATCCATCAGGTTCGACAGGCAAACTAAAACTTCAAAAGATTGTCACTGGTAACCTAGGAGACCTAAATAAATTATTTGATTTTACTATTAAGGTCATAGGCGCTGCAGGAAATTACAGCACGAAGAAGGTGGACGCTAGCGGGGCGATTACCTATGGAGAACTTGGTTTTACAGCAGAAAATGCCCTTGTTCAATTAAAGCATAATGAATCACTAGAGCTATTAAATCTCCCATCAGCAGCACTCATAACGATCACAGAGAATAATAGCACACTTTCTGGGCACACACCTAAACCTTCTGGAGATTGTACAGAAATTACTGGAAATGTGGCTACTGGAACAATTGTTTCTGACAGCACTCAAACAATTACCTTTACAAATCGTAAACAATCGACACCAGTTGAACCGGAACCAACCACCGAGCCAACAACTCAGCCAACCACACAACCCACAACTCAACCGACCACACAACCAACGACAGCACCGGCAACGACTGAAAACATTCCGATACAAGGTACCACAGAAGTGACGCCAAATAACACACCAAAACAAGGCGTGATTGTGATTCCTGAAGGCAGCAAAACAACGATCAAAACACCGCCAAGTAGCGGGACGGTTACCATTGATGACGGCGGCAAATGGACTTATACGCCCGATCCTGATACAAAAGGCAGAGTTCGATTCGAAGTGCTGCTTACAGATCCTTTTGGCAATGAAGAAATTATCTATGTCGACATCGATATTGAAGATGTACCCCTTGGGGCAGGTCTACCACAAACAGGACAATCATCCCTGTTGTGGTTACAATGGTTAGGTATCCTAATTGCAGGATTTGGATTCTGGCTCAGAAGAAAATAATCATTTTATACAAAAAAATAAACGAGCAGGTTATCATTTTAGTTGATAACCTGCTCGTTTTTATTAAATAGCCAGCGTCTCTACCCACGCAGCGATCTCTAAAAACGGTTCGCGCATAGACTCATCGATGGTTGCATTTTTAAGTGCGTCTTTTAAAGCATTAGATAGTTCGGTACGCTCGAGCCTTTTTCCAATGAAAACTTCCTTTAGTGCATCGACGAGATCGGTGGACATAGCGTCTGAATAAATGCCGCTGTCTTCAATCACAGCCCCTTTTAATTTGAAGCTCAAAACGAGTTCGCCCCAAGTAAATTTTTCCTCAAAGGTCACGTCAAAATTTGGCGTTTTGCCATATAACCATTCCCATGATGCGTAGTGGTTGTAACGGGCTAAAGCGCCTTCAGGTGCATTGTCCTCAGAGATGTTAATCAGTTCCACTGCCTTCCCATACTCAGATTCAAACGCTTCTCCAACAGCCATCATCACACTGGCGATGGTGAGTTCTGGGTTGAGTTCTTTGAGGTTGATAACCCGTGATTTAACAGATTCGACGCCTTTTGCATTGAGTTTTTTCATGGAGACGTTGAGGTATTTACCCAGTTTGGTCATATCCACATCCACCAAGATCGTGCCATGGTGGTAATAGTTAGTCTTGCCGTGATAGAACGCATTGCCCGAGAATTTTCTGCCTTCAGCGAGGATATCGTTTCTTCCAGAAAATTCAGCCTCGATGCCGAGTGCTTTAACGCCCTCAACGATGACTTTTAATTGTCTATGAAGGTCTTCGTGCTTTTTGTGCATGACGAATGTAAAATTAAGATTGCCGAGGTCATGATAAACAGCGCCTCCACCTGACAAGCGTCGAGCAACTTTGCCGCCATCCGCTTCAAGCTCTGAAACCAAGACTTCACGCCAAGGATTTTGATGTTTGCCGATGACGACAGTGTGTTGATTTTGCCATAAATAAAGAACAATTTCATCTTCAGCCACTTCGTTTACGAGCTGTTCTTCGTAGGCGAGGTTAAACCATGGGTTGGTGGATTTAGAGATAAAGCGTTTGGTTTTAATGGACATATTAGCCTCCTAATGTGTTCGATAACTACCGAACAATATAACTCTATTTTACAAATAATTTCTGGTTGATATCACGTGTTATCCGCATTGAAATCGATGATGACGCCTTTGTTGTACATACCTACTTCAGTAAAGACTTCGATAAGCCTTTCAGAATACGCGCCAAGCTGCTTGATCATCACATTGAGATTCACAATTTTGATACTAATCGGGTATTTTCTAGAAGAAAGTTCATCCCAAAGTGCATCTAGATTTTCTCCATAATGTTGTGACAAGTTTAGTTTTTCTTTCAAATACAAGTGGGTTTCCTTTACAGTCTTCATATGTGTCCCATCCAGTTCCACTTCTGTTGTAAACATGCAAATTTCCTCCGTTCTTATTTTATATCCGTCATTCATATAACTTTTCAAAAGATGCATAATGATCGTCCGAGTAGTAGATTAATCCGTCATTAGAAAATACGATGCGCTTCGCATCTCGATACCCACCGTTGTAGTCGACATCGCATTCATACCATGTGCGCCCTTTTTTATTCGGCAAAAGGCCTTCACGGTTTCCAAATTTATCGCCACCAATGACCATTTTATCGGTTACGAGCCATAAGTTACCTTTTTCGCTGTCCCAACCAAGGTCCATCGCTTCATTCTTAGTTAAGTAGTTTTTGGGTAACTTGCCATAAGTGTGGATGTATAAGGCGACGTCCGTCGTTTCATAATATGCTGATTGTTCATCTAATTTAGAGATACTTTGTGTCGTGACTTCTTCAGCGGAATCGGCCGTCGTTTCAGCGGTTGTTACGCTTACTTCATTGACATTATCCGCGGGCTTCTCCTGATTGAGATATGAAAACAATGCAATCGCTAGAATCAATACCAGCGTCATGAGTGATCTAGTTGAACGTTTCAATAAATCCTCCTTAAACTTCTATTTATTTACTTGTTTATTAAAACCTAAAATCATTATATCATATGCATAGAGAAAGCAAATATTAAGAATACACCGTTTGCTTAGGAGGTACAACTTTATGAATATTCAAATATTTGGCAAAAAAAAATGCTTTGATACGCAAAAAGCTGAACGCTATTTCAAAGAACGCAATATCAAATTTCAAGCCATTGATGTAGTCAAATTCGGAATGAGCAAGGGCGAGTTTGAAAATGTCGTGCGCGTAGTGAGTTTACAAACCGTAATCGATCAAACCTCTGCACTCTATCTGCAAAAAAATCTCGATAAGATTCGAGGTGCAGCCATGATCCAAGAGATTGTTCTAGAAAACCCAAAGTTACTGAAAACACCTATTGTCAGAAATGGCAAACAGGCCACCGTCGGATATGTTCCAGAGATATGGGCGACGTGGGAATAGTGTAAATGCATTTTAGTCAATAAAAAAGAGAGGCGCTCTATCATGATTTAGTTTAAATCAAGTCGAGTGTCTCTCTTCTAATATATAGACAATTTGATACAAACGCCTTATAAATAGCTAAAACGCAGCAAACCTTTTACCAAAAGTATCACACTCGGCAAGACCGCTCTGATCAGGTGTATTGTTGACAATCAACCCGTCTTCGAATAGTATTGCACCTGCGTTTTCAATGCGTGTTTGCCAATCTCTCATCCATTCGCCATCTCCCCAATCATATGAACCAAACAAAGCGATTTTCTTTCCAGCCAATCTGGTTTCTAAGGCTGTAAAAAACGGTTCAAAATCCATTTCTTCCAAGACTTCGCCGCCCATGGCTGGACAGCCTAATGCAAGTGCATCATATGTTGACGCTGTTTCTGCAGCAATGTCATTGACATTAAAAAACGCTGCAGATGCGTTGGTGAGTTTTATCGCTTCAAAGATAGATTTTGCCATTGCCTCTGTGTTGCCTGTGCCACTCCAATAAATCACTGCTATTTTATTCATGATAGACCTCCTTAAAGTTTTACTCTACCTGAATATATGATAACTGTTATCATTGACACAATCCGTGATTTGGCTCACATCTATTTATTTAAACTTTCGGCATATTCGATGGTTTTGAGTAAAATTGCTGCTGCCTCAGCTCTCGTTAGCTCTTGCTTGGGATTAAGATTGCCACCTGCGTCAAGTTCAACGATGCCGTAGTGAATGGCACGTTGTATTAAGCCACTGTATTCTATGGTGATGTTAGAATCGTCCTTAATGTCAACTGGTACGAGCTTTATCATAGGCAATTCGTGTTTGACTTCAAGTGTTGAAACCAAGCGATAAAGAAATTCTTCCTTTGTCCAATTCGCTTTCGGATCTAAATCTGCTGGCAAATCGACGCCATTGACAGATGCGACGATTAAGCCATTTGCGTACCATGCTTTGTCATCTGCATTTTTGAAATAATCCGTTGCGAATGGCTCTTTGATGAATCTTATGAGATCTAGATTGAGGTCAAATGCAGCATTGATCATATGAATGCCTTCAACCGATGTGAGCACACGGTTTGGTAAAAAAGTACTGTTCGATGTGCCTTTTATGAAGCCACGCTCTTGTAATTTTATAATCGATGGGGCTTCTTTAACATTTGAAAGATCTTGAAAACCAGTTCCTGCAAAACTTGTACCCGTTAGTGTCATCACCGCAAGCACCATTGATAGCATTCTTTTTTTTGTTATCATTTTCATATTTACACCTCTTGCTTTCTTATCGAATTATACCTTTAAGACGTAGCATCCTATAAAAAAGTTCCATGAACTATCAATACCTCATCGCTATTGGTCTTGATTTTATCTGCAAGAATTTTAACATTATCTTCTATCTTAGCAATAATCCGTTTGAATGCATCGTCGTCTTTTCCCGAAGGATCATCAAGTCCCCAGTCTTCTTCGTGCTGATTCGGTAAAAATGGACAAATGACATTGCACCCCATCTTGATAACGATGTCTACTTCCGGTATTTCAGGTAGCAATTTTGAATGCTGTGTTGCCTCCATATCAATCCCGTATATTTCTTTAATGAGTCTGACCGCATCTTGATTGATTTGAGGCCTAAGTTCTGTTCCTGCTGAATAACTATCAAATACATCTGAGGCAAAATGCTTGACTAAAGCTTCCGCCATCTGGCTTCTACATGAATTGTGCACACATATAAAGGCTACTTTTGGTTTTGCGTTCATATGATCCTCCTGAATTTAAATTTTTGTGATACGACACATTAAACTGCACAGATTTCAGTTTGAGACCCCATATTTTTTAATTTTTCTACATCCAAAATGAGTTCTGAATCTAATTTAAAACACCACTTGATGTGCGCATACAAGCTGACCTCAATTTGTTAAAACATCTTCTCAAAAAATCCTTCTAACGTCTCATATGTTTGAGTAGAAAGGTTAAGCGCCCTTAACTTAGAGTCGTCAATATGATAGAAAAAATCATGATATTTGCGGTCCTGTACGTAGTTGATTTGAGATACGTCGCTGATATCACAGTTTTTAGATTTTGCAAATTTATGCCGCATAAGTTCTACGAGTTCGAAATTGCTGAGGCTTTCTTTGCCGCATACATTGATGATCTCAACTGTCACTTTCGCCTCGATAAGGTCCCACAAAATTTCACTATATGTCTGTGCAGATAGCCAGCAACGCTTTTGTCGACCTTCCCCGTAAAGTGGAATAGGTGCGCCTTTTACAAGGCACGCCATTACTTTTGGAATGAGTTTTTCAGTATGTTGAGCCCTACCAAAGTTGTTGCTGCTTCGAACGATGAGTGCTGGAAACCGGTCACTGTTCATCTTGCCAATCACCAGTTGATCTGAAGCGGCTTTTGTTGCCGCGTAAGGGTTACTCGGTTTTAACGGCGTCTCTTCCGTTGCTGCTGGTTCACTCTCAAGAATTCCCCCATACACTTCATCCGTTGAAATATGCACAAACATTTTTCCACTATATCCCTCTATCGATTGCATCCAAACCTGCGAAGTGGCTTCCAAAATAGTTGCCGTTCCTAATATATTAGTTTGTATAAAAGGCATCTCATCATGAATGCTTCTATCCACATGAGATTCAGCTGCAAAGTGCACCACATGTGTGATTGAATAATCTGCTAACACTTTAGAAAAATGACTGCCATTGCAGATATCCCCTTCAACAAATGTATAGTCTACTCGATCCAGTCTACCTAAGTCCGCCGCATAGGTCAATTTATCGTAAACGACAATTTCTCCTATTTGAGAATTTGTTTTTTTAAGGTGATAAAGCCATCTGACAAAATGGCTGCCGATAAATCCTGCACCACCTGTCACACAGAAATTTTTGGTAGCTACTTTCTCATTGATCATTTTATTACCTTACCCTTTTTCTAAGTCTTAATTAGCTTCTGAGTGACGTATGCGACTACCGCTTCGATGACCCGGTCCTGTTCTGCCAACTTAAGATCATAATACAATGGCAACCTAAGTAGTCCGCGTGCGATGGCCTCAGTCCGCAAAAGATGCGATTGCGTCTTGCTATAGCGTGTGCCACCTTCCGAAAGATGCAGCGGCTCATAATGTGTATAAGCGTCGATGTTTCTATCTTTTAAATAAAGTCTAAGCCCTTCTCGAAATTTTTCATCTGGCAAGATTAGATAATAGATGTGACCATTGCACTGTGCATTTTCCAAAAGGTTGGGTAATAGAATTGATTGCATGAGCCCCATGTCACTAAACGCCGCGTGGTATCTATGCCACAGCATGACCCGCCTTGTTGTAACAACTTCAATTTCTGGCAAACTCGCCTCTAAAAAGGCCATAGAATATGGGGTCATTGCGTATTCACCGCCTAATCTTTTCCAGCGGTAAGCCGACGCTTTGCCTTTCAGAAAAGCCATCCTATCCGTCCCTTGATAATAGATTTCTTCTATCAACTGTTTAGTATATGTCGTATGTGTCGCGCTTTTATCCTGGTTGATGAGCAGCAAACCACCTGAACCACCCGCAGTCATATTCTTCGTATGGTGAAAACTGAGACACCCCATATCTCCTATGGTTCCAAGGGGCTTACCCTCGTAAGAAGCGCCGATGCCATGCGCTGCATCTTCTAGTAACTTTACTGAGTGCTTATTAGACAATTCAAGTAGTCCATTTAGATCCACTGCACACCCGCCATAATGGATTGGCACAATCGCTTTTGTCTTTTGAGTAATCAGTGGTTCTACGGTTTCGGCAGTGATGTTCAATGTCTCCATAGCCACATCGGCAAAAACAAGCGTTGCACCTGTACGCGCGAAGGCGTTGGCCGTAGCTGCATACGTATAAGAAGGCAGTATAATTTCATCACCTGCTTGTAACTCTAGTGACAGCGCCATAATTTCAAGTGCCTGCGTTGCGGACTGAGTGAAAAAAATGGCCGTTTCTTCAGGAAGATCTAAGGTTTTACGGCATATCCCTTCTAATAGCCTTTCTTGGTTTAAGCTTCCAAATGGCTCTTGGGTCATTTGATCCGTCACGCTATGCACGATGGCTTCATTTGTGAATGGTTTATTAAACGGGATTTTAGATAAGTTCGGTAACATAGTGCCCTCTTTTTCATTGATATACAAAATGAGATGCCTTTTCATCAATTATAGCATGAAAGACATCTCATTTTAATTTAGAATATAATCGATCTACAGAAACTCGATTTAAATATTATTTAACGATTGGAAATCCTTTGTTTGCCCAACCCATTGGTACGTTGGCAGCAGTTCCCATACCGCCGTTAAGCGATACGGCATCGTAGCCCATTAATCTCAAGGCAGCCGTTGCTTGGCCTGCCGTTTGACCCGTGTAGCAATAAACGACGATTTTCTTGTCTTTTGGTAGTTCAACTTTAAATGCAGACAACATCTCTTTTCCGAAAGGAATATTGCTAGCGCCTTCAATATGACCTGCCGCAAAATCATCTGCTTTTCTTACTGAAAGAATATAGATAGAATCATCTTTCGCATCAACCATTGCTTTTAAATCATCTTCTGATACTTTGTAATTTTTATACCTTGCATCTTCAATCGTTGCAAGTCCAGCGTAGTAAGCGGTGATTTGCTCTTGAACCGCTGGAGAAATTTCAGAACCCATACCTTCAAAAGCACTTGCATCTGTCACAGTTACTGCGGCAACGCCTTCAACTTTTGAAATACCTAAATTCCATCCAAGGTTGACGCTTCTTGCTTCGATTCCTGCAACATTTAAAGTAACGACTGCTTGACCCGCTGTTTGGCCAGTGTAGCAATATAAAAATACGGGTTTATCTGTTGGAATCGCAGCTAAGTTCTCTGCAATTGCAGGTCCCCAAGGCACATTAACCGCGCCTTTTACATGACCTTTTGCATAATCTTCAGCGGTTCTGATGTCAAGGATCGTCATCGGTGTACCTGCAACGACCATCTCAACGAATTCTTTTTCAGCAATTTTGTACATGTGTTCAGGCATGTTTGCGTAGAGTGCATCAAGATTAGTTGTCACTTCAGAAACCACTGGGAAGCCATTGTTTGCCCAACCCATTGGTACATTTGCAGCAGTACCCATACCACCGTTAAGTGACACGGCATCATAGCCCATCAATCTTAATGAAGCTGTAACTTGACCAGCTGTTTGTCCAGTATAACAATAGACAACAATTGTTTTGTCTTTAGGAAGGTTTGCGAAGTCTGCTGCCATTGCATTACCAAATGGGTTGTTGATCGCGCCTTCGATATGGCCTTTATTATAATCTGCTGCTTTTCTTACTGAGTAAATGTAGATTGATGCATCTTTTGCATCGACCATCGCTTTAAGATCCGCTTCAGATACTTTATAATTTTTATATTGACTATCTGCAACTTTTGAAAGACCTGCATAATAGTCTGTTAATGCCGTTTGAATATCTGCATCAATCGTCGAAACGCCAGCAGTCAGTGTTGCTGCTTCTGTTGCGGTAACTGCTGCAACGCCTTCAACTTTAGAGATGCCAAAATTCCAGCCTAAATTCACGCTTCTTGCATCAAATCCAGCGATGTTTAAAGTAGCCACCGCTTGACCCGCTGTTTGGCCAGTGTAGCAGTAGATAAATACGGGTTTATCCATTGGAATGCTAGATAAGCCGTCACTAATAGCTGGTCCCCAAGGCATGTTGACTGCGCCTTTTACGTGACCTGCTGCATAGTCATCTGCACTGCGAATATCTAAGATAGTCATTGCCTCTGCAGCAATTACTTTATCAACAAATTCCTTTTGATCTATTTTATAGATGTGTTCCGGCATGTTTTCAAAATAGGTCGTTACCAGTGATGCCATATCAAATGAAGCCATTTCCGTTGACGATTCTGTTGTTACGACATCCATTGATGCCGGCTCTTCCGTCTTGCCACAAGCCGTTGTCGAAAATACCAAAACAAGCGCTAATAATAACCCTAACCACTTCTTACTCATATGTTTCATCCTCCATCAAAATCCCTATCAGGATCCGTCTGATCCCCCTATGGGTACTGTTTCAACTGGTGCTGTAACGCCGACGCGCGATGACCATTCAAGCCAAGCGCCATCATAGACTTTTAACTTTGTGAAACCTGCTTCTTCGAGTAAAGCAACGGTTTGTGTTGCCCGTACCGAAGTCTTGCAGTAAACAATAATCAAATCATCTTTCTCAAAACCAGCATCTTTATAGAACAAACTGAGGTCTCTACTCGACATGAACGTGCCATCCTTATAGAGGTTTTGAGTGTGGGGATACAAGATTGCGCCAGGGATAAAACCTTCCGCATATTCAGCAGCGGACCTGACATCCAAAATCTTGACATTTTCTTGCGGTGCATTGGCAATCGCTTCAACTTCTTCGAAAGTCGCAATGAGCGCTGTATTTGCTTCAGTAGCCGTATATTGTGTTACTGGGATCGTGGTGATTTCAGCGGATAGAGCACCTTCAGCTTTTACAAGTGCGGATGAGCCTCCGTTTACGATCATCACATTTTGATGCCCATAAACACGCATAGTCCACCAGATGCGCGCAGCTAATATGCCTGCATTGTCATCATAAAGGTAAACGATGCTGTCATTGGAGATGCCTTTAGCCGACATGAGTTTTTCAAAAGACTCTTTAGGCATTAACATATTTGGGACTGTGGTTTCTACCATGACTTCTTCAACAGATAAACAGATGGCGCCGTTAAGATGCCCTTTGTCGTAAGCTTCTTTTCCGCGTGCATCGATGACGATGACCGCTGGATTGGATGCCATATCTTCAATAACTTTAGATGCCTCAACGACATTTAAAGCGCCTGAATACGATGTGTCAACAGCGCACGAAGTCATTAAGAGCATCGATGCCATTAAAACTGCTATCAGCATGAATTTTGTAAGTCTTTTTGTCATGTTGACCTCCTAAACGAATTTGTGAGATTGCTTTGGAGTACATTGTTAAATAATAAACAATTTGATCGTCATAAACTTAACGATTTCTAGTTTATTATAAGCGATATCCCTTATATTTGGTTATCGCTTTTGCTTATACTCCATTTCATATTAGAATGATAGATATTTAACAACTATCCTTGAATCGGGTGTACATTTTTCAACGTTTCTATTATGATAGAGATGAAAAATATGGTTCGAGGTACTTATATGATGCGTTTTTCTCGTTACACTTGGCTTGCTTTATTCATGATTTTCGCTTTTATTTGCATCAATTTAATCACTTTAATGGCTTTTCCAACTGTACACTCTGATGAATTGTGGCTCAAAGGCATTGCCACCCAGATGCTCGATCAGGGTTCTTTCTCAGTTACAGAGCCCTTTTATGATTTGTATCCACGTGTCATTCATCCCTTCAGGTGGCTTTACAATGGCCTATTAATCGTCGCGCTTAATACCTATGGAGATTCAGTAGCTGCGGTTAGATTGGTATCACTCATTTTTGGGTCACTTTGTCTGCTACTTATCTATAAAATATCAAGAAGGCAATTTGAAAATCCCCTTTACGGACTTGCAGCTGTCGGTATACTATGTCTAGACATCCAATTTATAGTCAGTTCACATCTCGGTAGGCAAGAGACCGTCCTTCTATTTTTATTGCTACTGGGCTATTATTTGATTTTAAAAAGCGATGTAAAGCACCTCGTTCCAAAACTCGCCTTGATCATACTGCTCGGGTTAGGCGTACATCCAAACAGCTTTATTCTCGGGGTCACCTTTGTAGGTATTCTTTTTTTCAAGTGGCTGATGCGCGAAATACCCATGTCGTATTTTTTGAAACTCATTGGATTGACTGCTCTCGGCGTCATTGGTTACGTAGTCATCGGTTACACGATGAACCCTG
>JBBRVO010000057.1:0-14897 GCA_038246775.1 Peptostreptococcales bacterium
CGTAGAAATGTGTATGCCTGGCGACAATATCGAAATGTACATTGAACTGATCGCACCAATCGCTGTAGAAGAGGGTTTAAGATTCTCTATCCGTGAAGGCGGAAGAACAGTTGGCGCGGGTTCTGTTATCAAAATTACTGCTTAATTTAAAAAACTTTAGTTGAAATTTGTCTCAAGCTGTTATAAGATACTAAAGGTGATTAATTTAAGAATCTATACTGTATTTTCTAATATTACTTTAGAAGATAAGGACTAGTGGCAACTAGTCCTTATTTAACTTGTTTGAAAAAATGAATTATTATTAACATTATAACGTCTCTAATCTAGAGTGGTTTTGTTGACATGCCAATCGTTTTATGATAGTTTAGATTAGTAATGTTATAGTGGAGTATAGTGTGCATTGCCAGGCACAGTCAATAGTTAGTTTAGGAGGTGTCGAGATGAGAGTTAACATCACGTTAGCATGTACTGAGTGTAAAAACAGAAATTATACTACTACAAAGAACAAAAAGAATAACCCAGACAGAATTGAGATGAGCAAATACTGCAAGTTTTGCAAAAAACACACGCTTCATAAAGAAACTAAATAGTTTCTAATATTATTTTAAGGGGTTGAGATAAATGGCTTCTAGTAATGTAAAAGAGAACAAATTTAGTGCAGGCAAGTTTATTAAAAGTGTGAGAAGTGAAGTAAAAAAAGTAACTTGGCCAACGCGTAAAGATGTATGGAAATACACGCTAGTAGTACTTGCTATGTGTGCATTCTCTGCGATAGCGATCGGTATTCTAGATACTATTTTTAAGTTCATATTCAACTTACTTGCTTAAAACTGATCCAGTAACTGTGGGAGGAGGTTTAATCTAGATATGGCAGATGCTGAAAGTGCTAAATGGTACGTGGTTCACACGTATTCAGGACATGAAAACAAAGTTAAGGCCAACATCGAAAAAATTGTTGAAAATAGAGGCATGGAAGATGTAATCATACAAGTTGTTGTGCCTACCGAAATTGTCGTTGAAATAAAGGACGGCAAACGAAAAGACAAATCAAAGAAAATCTTCCCAGGTTATGCGTTAGTTAAAATGTTTATGACAGATGAATCTTGGTATGTTGTACGTAACACAAGAGGCGTAACTGGATTTGTCGGCCCTGGCTCAAAGCCAATTCCGCTGACAGATGAAGAAGTTGAGAACATGGGTTTAGAAAAACGCTCAATTCATATCGACTATTCAATCGGTGATACGATTACTGTTATCTCTGGTCCATTTGAGAACTTTATTGGAACAGTAGAGGAAATTCACATGGAACGACAATCCATCAAAGCAATGATTTCGATGTTTGGTCGTGAAACGCCAGTGGAACTCGAGTTTGATCAAGTTAAAAAGAATTTTTAAGGAGGTGAATATCAATGGCTAAAAAAGTAACTGGTATGGTAAAATTGCAAATTCCTGCAGGTAAAGCGACTCCAGCTCCACCGGTCGGTCCAGCATTAGGTCAGCAAGGTGTTAACATCATGCAATTCGTTAAAGAATTCAATGCTAAAACGGCTGATCAAGAAGGTATGGTTATTCCTGTAGTAATCACTGTGTACCAAGATAGATCTTATACTTTCATCACTAAAACGCCACCGGCTGCAAACTTGTTAATTAAAGCTGCAGGTATTAAAAGCGGTTCAGGTGAGCCTAACAAGAAGAAAGTTGCTACAGTAAAAAGATCTAAAGTTAGAGAAATTGCAGAACTCAAAATGCCTGATTTAAATGCAGGAAGTGTAGAAGCTGCTATGAAAATGATTGAAGGTACTGCTAGAAGTATGGGTATTGTCATCGAGGACTAATCTAATTTGTGATTGGTTTTGTAATTAGTGGGAGGATTATCCGCGTAACCACAAAGGAGGAAAAAAAATGCCAAAAAGAGGAAAAGCTTATCAAGAAGCTATGAAGCTTGTTGACAAAAACAAGTTTTACGAACTTGATGAAGCTATTAAATTAGTTAAACAAACTGCGAAAGCAAAGTTCGATGAAACAATTGAACTTCACATCAAACTTGGAGTAGACGGCAGACATGCTGATCAACAAGTAAGAGGCGCAATCGTTTTACCACACGGTACAGGTAAAACAAAAAGAGTTCTCGTTATCGCAAAAGGCGACAAAGCGATTGAAGCTGAAAAAGCTGGCGCTGATTTCGTTGGCGCTGAGGACATCATCGCTAAAATCCAAAGTGAAAACTGGTTTGACTACGATGTCATCGTATCTACACCAGACATGATGGGTCAACTCGGTCGTTTAGGTAGAGTTTTAGGACCAAAAGGCTTAATGCCAAATCCTAAATCGGGTACTGTAACTTTTGATGTCGAAAGAGCTGTTAATGAAATCAAAGCTGGTAAAGTTGAATACAGATTGGACAAGACGAATATCGTTCACGTTTCAATCGGTAAAGCATCTTTCGATGAAGTTAAATTGACTGAGAACATGAACGCATTAGTTGAGGCTGTTGTGAAAGCTAAGCCTTCTGCTGCTAAAGGCACATACCTTAAAAGTGTAACGCTTACAAGCACTATGGGTCCTGGCATTAGATTGAACGCTGCGAAATTGTAATTGACAACATGCAATATTTTTGGTAGAATTGCTTTGTCTTAAAAAAGTTAATAAACCGTAGACAGTAGGTGCTAACGCTTAATTTCCTACCGAGGTCAGGATAAATAGTTTATGAATCATAAATTATAACCTCTCTTGTCTACGGAAGAGAGGTTTTATATTTTACAAGGAGGTGGACAAATGTCAAATAATCTTGATGCAAAGAAAGTAGCAGTTGCTGAGATTAAAGAGAGATTCGAAAGTGCTAAGTCTGCTGTTCTCGTAGATTACAGGGGTTTATCTGTTGGAGAAGTAACTGAACTTAGAAGTAAGTTTAGACAAGCTGGCGTTGAATACAAAGTCTATAAAAACAATTTGGTAAAAATTGCGATTAAAGATACGCCGTTTGAAGCTTTATCACAAGATTTGACTGGTCCAAATGCAATCGCATTCGGAATTAACGATGCTGTTATACCAGCAAAGATCATCAAAGACTTCGCTAAAGGCCATAAAAACCTTGAATTAAAAGCGGGCGTCGTTGAAGGCTCATACTGTAACCTAGAACAAATGATCCAAATTGCAGATTTACCAGCTAAAGAAGTGTTAATTGGAAGATTCCTTGGATCTATCAAGGCTCCAGTTTCGAACTTTGCATATTTCTTATCTAATCTTATTAAAGAAAAAGAAGGAAATGGCGCACAAGCATAATTAATAATAGGAATGAAAATTAACCGGAGGTGTTTGAAATGACTAAAGAACAAATTATTGAAGCTATTAAAGGCATGAGCATTTTAGAAGTTAAAGATTTAGTAGAAGCATGTGAAGCTGAATTCGGCGTATCTGCTTCTGCTCCAGCTGGTGCTGTAGTTGTTGCTGCTGCTGAAGCAGTAGAAGAGCAAACTGAATTTGACGTTATCTTATCTAACTGTGGCGCTAAGAAAATAGGCGTTATCAAAGTAGTTAGAGAACTTACTGGCCTTGGCTTAAAAGAAGCAAAAGACTTAGTAGACGGTGCACCGCAAGTTGTTAAAACTGGCATTACTAAAGAAGAAGCTGAAAAAGTTAAAGCGGCTTTAGAAGAAGCTGGCGCAGCAGTTGAATTGAAATAGTTTTAAATAATAGCCACCATTCTTTGGTGGCTATTTTGACTCTTTATTTTGATCGCAACTTCATCCAAATGTAACGAAAAATTGAAGACTCTATTCTAAACAAACTTGCAAAATGTTGTTGACACGTTGTGCCATGTGTGATAACATTCTATAATGCTATAAGTATGTTTAGAATGGAGTTTTCTGCGTTTGAAAACTATGGCATGTCGGGTTAGAAAAGGATGCGTCCTTTTTATAATACAATAACTTTTATTACACAAGGGGTGAAAATTTAATGCCACAACCTGTAATGTTCGGAAAAACGGAAAGAATGAGTTTTGCGAGAATTGTAGAGCTGCTAGAAAAGCCAAATCTCATCGAGATTCAAAGAAAATCTTATGAATGGTTCCTCGAAGAAGGGCTTAAAGAAGCCTTCAAAGACATTTCGCCGATTGAAGATTATACTGGCAACTTAAGTTTGGAATTCATCGATTATGAACTCGATGAAGATTCCAAATATGATGTTGAAGAGTGTAAAGAGCGCGATGTCAACTATGCGGTACCGCTTAGGGTACAAGTTCGTTTCATCAATAAAGAAACTAGCGAAATCAAAGAGCAAAAGGTATTCATGGGTGATTTCCCATTGATGACCGACAAAGGTACTTTTATCATCAACGGCGCTGAGAGAGTTATCGTAAGTCAGCTTGTCAGATCGCCAGGGCCTTACTACGATGTAAAAATTGATAAGGTTGGTACTAAATTATTTTCAAGCACAATTATACCAAACAGAGGCGCATGGCTTGAGTATGAAACGGATTCAAACGACATAGTTTCTGTTAGAATTGACAGAACGCGTAAGTTGCCAGCGACTACATTAATCAGAGCGCTTGGCTATCACTCGAATCACGAAATTTTATCTATGTTTGGTGAAGATGAGAAACTCATTAAAACATTAGATAAAGACAGTACTGTCAATCAAGAAGAAGGCCTAATTGAAATTTACAAAAAACTTAGACCAGGTGAACCACCAACCGTAGAAAGTGCTAGAAACTTAATTAATTCTTTGTTCTTCGATGAAAAAAGATATGATTTAGCTAAAGTTGGGCGCTACAAATTCAATAAGAAGCTTGGTGTATCCAATCGTATTGAAGAACGCGTTGCAGCAGAAAATATTATCAACCCACAAACAGGCGAGATTTTAGTAGAAAAAGATGTTAAGATTTCTATTGACTTAGCAGCAATTATTGAAAATTGTGGCGTTAGACAGGTTGATGTTTATGGTGATGACGATAAAGTGGCACGTGTTATCGGTAATCATTTTGTCGACATCAAAAGTTTTATTACTTCTGATAAAATCAAAATTAAAGAAAAAGTTTACTACCCTGTTTTAAAAGAGATTTTAGATACTTGCGATACAATAGAAGAACAGTTAACGGCTATTGACGAGCGCATGTCCGAACTCGTTCCAAGACATATTATACCGGCCGATATATTAGCTTCATTTAGCTATATACTTAACCTTAATTTAAGTGTAGGTAATGTTGATGATATCGACCATCTTGGGAACAGACGTATCCGTTCAGTTGGTGAATTATTGCAAAACCAATTTAGAATTGGTTTGTCCCGTATGGAACGCGTGGTTCGTGAAAGAATGACCATTCAAGATATGGAGGCGATTACGCCGCAGGCACTCATCAACATCAAACCAGTTGTATCTGCGATCAAAGAATTTTTTGGCAGCTCACAGTTGTCACAATTCATGGATCAGACGAACCCACTTGCGGAGCTTACCCATAAAAGAAGACTTTCTGCACTTGGACCTGGTGGTTTGTCAAGAGAGCGTGCAGGTTTCGAAGTAAGGGACGTTCATCATTCACACTATGGTAGAATGTGTCCAATTGAGACGCCTGAGGGACCAAATATCGGTCTGATTGGTTCGTTGAGTACTTATGCAAGAATCAATGAATACGGCTTTATCGAATCCCCATACAGAAAAATCAACAAACAGACTGGTCTTATTACAGATGAAATCATCTATATTACTGCCGACGTCGAAGAAAAATATATCGTAGCACCAGCCAATGAACCGGTAACTAAAGACAGTTATTTTGTCAGCGATCGAATTGTTGCACGTCGTCGTTCTGACATCAAAGAATTCCCGTCTTCAGAAATCGATTTAGTGGAAGTGTCAGCACTTCAAATGGTTTCCGTTGCAACGGCTATGATTCCGTTCCTTGAAAATGACGATGCCAACAGAGCCCTGATGGGTTCGAACATGCAACGTCAGGCGGTTCCACTTGTCAGAGCAGAAGCGCCAATCATAGGTACTGGTATCGAGCATATTGCAGCAAAAGATTCTGGTTCAGTTGTTAAAGCACCGGTCGACGGTGTCATCGAGTATGTTTCTGCTGAAGAAATCGTGGTTCGTGGCAATGAAGACAGAAAAAAATATAGATTTAAATTGTTGAAATTTAAGCGTTCAAATCAAGGTACATGCATCAATCAAAAGCCACTGGTTAAAAAAGGACAAAAAGTGCTTGCTGAAGAGATCATCGCAGATGGTCCCTCAACTGACAATGGCGAGATTGCACTT
Source organism: Peptostreptococcales bacterium (assembly GCA_038246775.1). Taxonomy (GTDB): domain Bacteria; phylum Bacillota; class Clostridia; order Peptostreptococcales; family Acidaminobacteraceae; genus Fusibacter_C. Next base: position 6,256 of record JBBRVO010000057.1, read on the forward strand.
GGTACGAACTTACTGATCGGCTTCATGACATGGGAAGGCTATAACTATGAGGATGCAATCATGATTAGCGAAGAGCTCGTCATGGAAGACAAACTTAGTTCAATCCACATTGAAGAATATGAATCAGAAGCCAGAGATACAAAACTCGGACCTGAAGAAATTACGCGTGATATACCAAATGTCGGTGAAGATGCACTTAAAAATCTTGATGCCGAAGGCATCATTCGCATTGGTGCAGAAGTTAATTCAGGCGATATCTTAGTTGGCAAAGTAACACCTAAAGGTGAAACGGAATTGACAGCTGAAGAAAGACTTTTAAGAGCCATCTTTGGTGAGAAAGCTAGAGAAGTCAGAGACACATCACTTAGAGTGCCACATGGCGAGTCTGGTATCATCGTCGATGTTAAAAAATTTGAAAGAGAAAACGGTGATGAACTCTCACCAGGTGTTAACAAACTGATTCGCGTTTATATTGCTAAAAAACGCAAAATTAGTGTTGGTGACAAGATGGCGGGTCGTCATGGTAACAAAGGCGTTATCTCCAAAATATCTCCAGTTGAAGACATGCCATTCTTGGATGATGGGACATCATTACAAATCGTACTGAACCCACTTGGCGTACCTTCACGTATGAATATCGGACAGGTACTTGAAGTTCACCTTGGCCTTGCTGCCAAGAAAAAAGGATGGAAAGTGGCAACCCCTGTATTCGACGGTGCAAAAGAGAGCCAAATCCAAGATATTCTTGCTGATGCTGGCTATCCGCGCAACGGACGTCTCGTCGTTAGAGATGGCAGAACTGGCGAAAGCTTTGACAATCCAGTTACTGTTGGTTATATGTATATGTTGAAACTGCATCACTTGGTTGACGACAAAATCCATGCAAGAAGTACGGGTCCTTACTCACTCGTAACACAACAGCCATTGGGTGGTAAAGCACAATTCGGCGGTCAGCGTTTCGGTGAGATGGAGGTATGGGCACTTGAAGCATACGGTGCAGCACACACACTCCAAGAAATCTTGACAGTTAAGTCGGATGACGTAGTAGGTAGGGTAAAAGCTTATGAAGCAATCGTCAAAGGTGAAAATATCCCAGAACCGGGAATTCCTGAATCGTTTAAAGTATTGATCAAAGAACTTCAAGCATTGGCACTAGACGTAAAAGTCTTAAGAGACGATGCTGGCGAAATCGAGATTGAGCTTGCCGATGAAGACGATGACGGTTTGGACTATAACGCAGCACTTCGTGAAAACAAAATCACTATTGATATCGAACGCGGTGCGTTTGTTGATGATCTTGTAGATGAAGAGGCTGTGCAAGGATTAGATGATGATGAGGCACTCGTCGATTTAGATGATACCGAAGAATCTGATGATGAAATTTTCCTTGAAGAAGATGAAGATATTGATGCGTAACTAACTTTAATTTAGAGAAGGGAGAGGTAGCCCTTGATCGAATTCAATAATTTTGATTCCATTAGAATAGGTTTGGCGTCGCCCAACAAGATCAGATCTTGGTCAAAAGGTGAAGTAAAAAAGCCTGAGACGATCAACTATAGAACATTGAAACCTGAAAAAGAAGGTCTTTTTTGTGAGAAAATCTTTGGTCCAACAAAGGACTGGGAATGCCACTGTGGTAAATACAAAAAAGTAAGATATAAAGGCGTTATTTGTGACCGTTGTGGCGTTGAGGTTACCAAGTCAAAAGTGCGTCGCGAAAGAATGGGACACATTGAACTTGCAGCACCGGTTTCACACATTTGGTATTTCAAAGGTATTCCTTCAAAAATGGGTATACTGCTTGATTTATCACCGAGATCACTGGAAAAAGTACTTTATTTTGCGTCCTATATTGTCATAGAGGCTGGTGAAACGAGCCTTGAGTATAAGCAACTCTTAACAGAAAGCGAATATTCACAATATAAAGAGAAGTATGGCAACACATTTAAAGCGAAAATGGGCGCAGAGGCTGTTAAAGAAATTCTGCAACTCGTCGATTTGGATGGTTTGGCAGTTGAACTTAAAGCACAACTTAAAGACAGTTCTGGACAAAGAAAAATCCGTATCGTTAGAAGACTTGAAGTCGTCGAAGCGTTCAGACAATCTGGCAATGAACCAGAATGGATGATTCTTGATGTCGTTCCAGTTATTCCGCCAGATTTGCGACCAATGGTACAACTCGACGGTGGTAGATTTGCAACTGCGGATTTAAATGACTTATACAGACGTGTCATCAATAGAAACAACCGCCTCAAAAGACTTCTTGAACTTGGCGCGCCAGACATTATCGTAAGAAATGAAAAGCGTATGCTCCAAGAAGCTGTAGATGCCTTGATAGATAATGGCAGACGCGGCAGACCGGTTACAGGACCGGGTAACAGACCACTTAAATCACTTTCAGATTTATTAAAAGGTAAACAAGGCCGTTTCCGTCAGAACTTACTCGGTAAGCGTGTCGACTACTCAGGACGTTCAGTTATCGTCGTTGGTCCAGAACTCAAATTCTACCAATGCGGTCTTCCTAAAACAATGGCACTTGAATTGTTCAAGCCATTTGTAATGAAAAGACTTGTCAACGATGGCTACGTGCATAACATCAAAAGTGCAAAACGTATGGTTGAACGTGTTAAACCCGAAGTTTGGAGCATCGTTGAAGAGGTTATCGCAGAGCATCCAGTTCTATTGAACCGTGCACCGACACTTCATAGACTTGGTATCCAAGCATTTGAACCGGTACTTGTTGAAGGTAAAGCCATTAGACTTCATCCACTTGTTTGTACGGCTTACAATGCCGACTTCGACGGTGACCAGATGGCAGTCCACGTACCTTTATCTGTTGAAGCTCAAGCAGAAGCGCGTTTCTTGATGCTTTCAGTTAACAATATCCTTGCACCTAAAGATGGTCGTCCAATTACGACGCCAACACAGGATATGGTACTCGGCGCTTACTATTTAACCTATCAAAGTGAAATTCAACCAGAACACAAAAAAGTTTTCAAAGATTTTGATGAGCTTAACCTCGCTTACTACAACAATGCAGTTGAGCTTCACACAAGAGTTATACTCAAGAGGTATATGCCAAAAGAAGGCATTTTTATCAGAACTGAAAGTACGGTTGGCCGATTCATTTTCAATGAAAAGATTCCGCAAAATTTAGGATTCGTCAATCGTGAAGAAGATCAGTACGGACTTGAGATAGACTTCTTATGTAAGAAGAAAGATCTTGAAGAAATCATTGCGAAGTGTTTTGCAGAGTATGGTAACACCATAACTGCTGAGCTACTTGATCATATGAAAGACATTGGTTTCAAATATTCTACAAGAGCAGCAATCACAGTTTCTGTTTCTGATATGGTTATTCCAGATGAGAAAAAGGAATTGATTGCAACCGCTAGAAAAATTGTTGACCAATATCAAAAGGCATTTAGAAGAGGTTTGATTTCTGAAGAAGAGCGTTATGAAAAAATCATTCAAACTTGGACAAAGACGACGGATGAGGTTACAGATGCACTTATGAAGAACCTTACAAACTTAAACAACATCAAAATCATGGCTGACTCTGGTGCCCGTGGTTCGAAAAACCAAATTAGACAGCTCGCCGGCATGCGTGGACTTATGGCCAATGCACTCGGTAAAACTGTTGAAATACCAATCATTTCAAACTTCCGAGAAGGACTTTCAGTACTTGAATACTTCATTTCAACAACTGGTGCTCGTAAAGGTCTTGCCGATACAGCACTACGTACAGCCGACTCTGGTTACCTTACTAGAAGACTTGTTGACGTCAGTCAAGAAGTCATTGTAAGAGAGATCGACTGCCACACAAATACGGGTATTGAAGTTGTTGAATTTAGAGAAGGTAATGAATTGATCGAACCATTATTTGAACGTATTTTAGGTAGATATCCTGTTGAGGATTTTGTCAATCCAACAACCGGCGAGATTATTTGTTCAACAAATCAGATTATTTCTGAAAAATTAGCGGATAAAATTGTCAATGCGGGGTATAAAACAGTTAAAATTCGTTCGGTGCTTACTTGTGACACGCAATACGGCGTTTGTGCCAAATGTTATGGACTTAATCTTGCAACTGGAAAGCCTGTTCACGTAGGTGAGGCGGTTGGCATCATTGCCGCTCAATCCATTGGTGAACCTGGTACACAGCTTACAATGAGAACGTTCCATACAGGTGGTGTTGCCGGCGGCGATATCACGCAAGGTCTTCCCCGTGTAGAAGAACTCTTCGAAGCTAGAAAACCAAAAGGTTTGGCGATTATTGCCGAAAACAATGGTGTTGTATCTTTCAAAGAGACAAAGAAGAAGAAAGAAGTTGTCATCACCAATGAAGAAACGGGTGAACAACATACGGCTCTCGTCGTCTTTGGTGCAAGACTTAAAGTGAAAGATGGCGAACACGTCGTTCAAGGTCAATCGATTACTGAAGGTTCTATCAACCCACACGATTTGCTTAGGGTGGTTGGTGTCAATGGTGTACGTGAGTACATCATCAAGGAAGTCCAAAAAGTTTATAGACTGCAAGGTGTTGATATCAACGACAAGCATATCGAAATCATCGTTAAGCAGATGTTATCAAAAATCAAGATTGACGAATCTGGTGACTCATTGTTGTTACCTGGTAGTGTAGTCAGTTTGAAGGAATTTAACAGACTCAATGAAGCCATTGAAGCTGAAAATGGCGAAGCGGCTATTGGTACGAGATCACTTCTTGGTATTACTAAAGCATCTTTGGCAACTGAATCCTTCCTATCTGCTGCGTCTTTCCAAGAAACAACACGTGTTCTTACAGAAGCGGCAATCAATGGTAAAGAGGACAGACTCCTTGGTCTCAAAGAGAACGTCATCATTGGAAAGCTCATTCCAGCAGGTACAGGTATGAGGTATTACAAAGAAATGACGGTGAAAACAAGCGCTGATTTTGACTTTGATGACGTTGAAACCATTAATAGTATTTAACATAAAATTTATTGACAGTAAATTTTTATGGTGTTAAAATGATGAAGTGCATATTGGCGACTTCAAGGAGGCACACAGTATGCAATTAATTGACCTCGCAAAACATTCGAAAATCAGCGTTGGAATCAAGCAATCAACGAAGGCGATCGCGACTGACAAAGCCGTGGTACTGTTCGTTGCTAGTGACGCAGATCAGTTTGTTGTCAAACAAGTAGTTGATTTGGCAAGTGAAAAGTCTGTAGAGATTGTTTATATAGAAACGATGAAAGAACTTGGGCGAGCATGTAATATTGACGTTGGTGCTGCGACAGCGGTTATTGAAAAATAGATAAATATAAGGAAGGAGGTGCCACAAAAGGATGCCTACTATTAATCAGTTAGTGAGAAAAGGAAGACTCGAGATAGAAGAAAAATCAACTTCTCCTGCTTTACAAAGAGGTTTAAATACTTTGAAAAGAAAGCAAGTAAAAATGAGTTCACCACAAAAAAGAGGTGTATGTACGAGTGTAAAAACTGTCACACCTAAGAAACCTAACTCGGCTTTGAGAAAAGTTGCCAGAGTTAGATTGACAAACGGTTTTGAGGTGACTGCATATATCCCAGGTGTTGGCCACAACTTACAAGAGCATAGCGTTGTTCTTATCAGAGGTGGAAGAGTTAAAGACTTACCAGGTTGTAGATACCACATCGTAAGAGGAGTGCTTGATTCATCTGGTGTTAACAACAGAATGCAATCTAGATCTAAATACGGTGCTAAGAGACCAAAGAAAAAGTAATGATATAGCCGGCCTCTTCCGAAAGGAAGGGGCTTTATATAGTAAAAAAATTCAATAGCAATTCGCACAGCGACATTAAATTGTCGAGTACCGATGATTGACCACAAGATATTATAAGGAGGGAAGAACGTGCCTAGAAAAGGAAGCGTACCAAAAAGAGAAGTGTTACCTGATCCTATGTATGGAAGCAAGGTAGTCACTAAATTAATCAACGCCGTTATGTATGACGGAAAAAGAGGCGTCGCTCAGAGCATTGTTTATGGTGCTTTTGATCAGATTAAGGAAAAAACGGGTAAAGACCCAGCTGAAGTTTTCGAAACTGCTATGAGCAATATTATGCCAGTTCTTGAAGTTAAAGCGAGAAGAGTTGGTGGTTCAAACTATCAAGTTCCGATCGAAGTTAGAACGGAAAGAAGACAAACACTTGGCTTGAGATGGTTAATAACGTACTCACGCAAAAGAGGCGAGAGAACAATGCAAGAAAAACTTGCTAAAGAGATTATGGATGCAGCAAATAGTACAGGTGCAGCTGTTAAGAAGAGAGAAGACACTCATAAAATGGCTGATGCAAACAAAGCGTTTGCACACTATAGATTCTAATAAGTACAAAATGCGTTTAGGCTTAGCGTGCTAGGCTTAAACCGCTTTATCGAAAGGAGGATAAACGATGAGTAGAGGTTATTCACTAGAGAATACCAGAAACATCGGCATCATGGCGCATATCGACGCTGGAAAAACGACTACTACCGAAAGAATCCTCTATTATACAGGTATCAACTACAAAATCGGTGAAGTTCATAACGGCGGCGCTACAATGGACTGGATGGAGCAAGAGCAGGAAAGAGGTATCACCATTACTTCTGCTGCAACAACTTGTGTCTGGAAGGGTAAAAGAATTAATATCATTGATACGCCTGGTCACGTTGACTTTACGGTTGAAGTTGAAAGATCGCTTCGTGTATTAGATGGTTCGGTGGCTGTCTTCTGTGCTAAAGGTGGGGTTGAACCTCAATCTGAAGCCGTTTGGAGACAAGCAGATAAATACGGCGTACCTAGAATGGCGTTCGTCAACAAGATGGACATCACAGGTGCGGACTTCTTCAGAGTTATTAAAATGATGAAGGATAGACTTAAAGCAAACCCAGTGCCGGTTCAATTACCGATTGGCGCTGAAGATAAATTCCAAGGTATTGTCGATTTGATGGAAATGAAAGCTTATTACTATCTCGACGATCTAGGAGAAAAAATTAGCATTGTTGATATTCCAGAAGATATGGCCGAACTCGCAGAAGAGTACAGACATACTATGGTAGAATCAATTGCTGAATCTGATGAAACGTTAATGGAAAAATATCTTGAAGGCGAAGAACTCAGCGTTGATGAACTCAAAGCGGCACTAAGAATTGCGACACTTAACAACGTCATCGTTCCAGTTGTTTGTGGCTCATCATACAAAAATAAAGGCGTTCAGAAGATGCTGGATGCAGTCGTAGATTTCATGCCTGCACCAACAGATGTTGAAGCGATTAAAGGCCTTGACGAAGACGGAAATGAAATTTCTAGACCTTCAGATGACTCGCTCCCATTTGCATCACTAGCGTTCAAAATCATGACGGATCCCTATGTCGGTAGACTGACATTCTTTAGAGTTTATTCAGGTACTTTGGACGCAGGTTCATATGTACACAACTCAACAAAAGATAAAAAAGAAAGAATTGGCAGAATCCTTCAAATGCATGCAAATAAACGTGAAGAACTTGATAAAGTTTATTCAGGTGATATTGCTGCCGCTGTAGGTTTGAAATTCACGACTACGGGTGATACGCTTTGTGACCCTGATCATATTATTGTTCTTGAATCAATGGAATTCCCGGAACCGGTTATCCGCGTTGCGATTGAACCAAAGACAAGAGCAAGTCAAGAAAAAATGGGTATTGCACTACAAAAACTTGCTGAAGAAGATCCTACTTTTAAAACGTATACGGATGAAGAAACGGGTCAAGTGATCATTGCTGGTATGGGCGAGCTTCACCTTGAAATCATCGTTGATCGTCTTTTAAGAGAGTTTAAAGTTGAAGCAAATGTTGGTGCACCACAAGTTGCATATAAAGAAACCATCACAAAAGCAACCGATATTGACTATAAATACTCTAAACAATCGGGTGGTAAAGGTCAGTACGGTCATGTTAAAATCAAATTTGCTCCAAATGAATCAGGCAAAGGTTATGCATTTCAATCTACAGTTACTGGTGGTAGCGTTCCAAGAGAATACTTTAAAGCAATTGATGAAGGTATTCAAGGTTCACTTAAAGCGGGTATCTTAGGTGGTTACGAAGTCGTTGACATCTCTGCAAATCTTTACGATGGTTCTTACCATGAAGTCGACTCAAATGAAATGGCGTTTAAACTTGCTGCTTCTATGGCATTTAAAGAAGCAATGAGAAAAGGCGATACCGTATTACTTGAGCCATTCATGAAAATAGAAGTAACCGTACCAGAAGAGTATTTTGGCGACGTTATGGGTGATATTAACTCAAGACGTGGTAAGCTTGAAGGTATGGAAATGGCACATGGTGCACAAATTATCAAAGCGCATGTTCCATTGTCAGAAATGTTTGGATATGCAACGTCGTTAAGATCAAGTTCACAAGGACGTGGTACTTACACAATGCTGTTCAGCCACTATGAACAAGTTCCAAGAAGCATAGCTGAAGAATTGATCACTAAAAAATAACCTGCGGGAGGCATCTAACAATGGCAAAGCAAAAATTCGAAAGAAATAAACCACATTGTAATATCGGAACAATCGGTCACGTTGACCACGGTAAAACAACACTTACTGCTGCAATCACAAAAGTATTATTCGAAAAATACGGCTTAGGCGCAAAAGTA
>JBBRVO010000058.1:0-14847 GCA_038246775.1 Peptostreptococcales bacterium
CATGGCAAAGAAGAAAACTACCTCTTTGACGCAATGGTTAAGCATGCTGGACCGGCGGCTGAAAAGCTCGTAACGCATGGTATGCTCGTAGAACACGATCTTGGGAGGCTTCATATGTCTCAGCTTGACGCGGCACTTTTGGCATACAAAGAAGGGAACAAGGAAGCGATACTAGATATCGTTGCCAATGCGATTTCTTATACCCTTCTGCTGCACAGACACATAGACAAAGAAGATACTGTCGTTTATCCTTTTGCACAGCGTACTTTAAACCGTTCAATTCTCGATGCTATTGATCGTGATTGTGAAGCTTTCGAGCAAGAACAGGCCGCTAAGGGCATCCAAAAAAAATATTCTGAAATGGTTGAGAAATTTGAGGCGAAATATTTGTAAAGTGCAAGCAAATAAGTAAAAAGCAGCAAGTACAGCACTATAGGACTTTTAAAAAAATCTTAATTGAAATGGGACTAAATGGGACAAGTGCTAGTTTTCAGGGCGTTGTTCCATTTTATTTTGTCGTGCCTTTTTAAAAAGGGCGTGTTATTATAATTAAGATGAGATTAATAAAAAATGGAACAGGAGCGTGATGAAATGTTTATAGCGAGACAGCCCATATTCAATAAAGTCATGGAAGTTTTCGGATATGAACTCCTGTTTAGAGAAGGTAGCGATTCTACGAGATATGACGGCACATCAGCGACACATGCGACGGCGAGTGTCATCGGCAGCTTGTTTGAATCGGGTATCGATCAAATCGTCGATGACAAACATGCCTTTATCAATTTTGATGCAGCTTTTATCAATTCCGACTTTCCAGAGCTCATTGAGAGCCATCGATTGATTATAGAAGTCCTTGAAGATGTGGTGGTAGATGAGCAGCTCATTGATCGCCTCGAAGGACTCAAAAGGAAAGGCTATCGCATCGCATTAGATGATTTTGTGGAAGATTATGACGCATACCCACTGGTGCCGCTTGCAGATATCATCAAGTACGACCTTATGATGACCCCACTTCATACGATTGGCAGTGCCGTCAAATCAGCGCTTGATGAGAATAAAATTCTTTTAGCAGAAAAGATTGAGACAGAAGCCGAGTTTATCGAAGCTAGAGAAATGGGTTTTTCGCTCTTTCAAGGATTTTTCTTCAGCAAGCCTTCCATCATCGGCAAAGCACATCAAAAATCGAATACAAAAATTCAGTACAGCAGAATCATCAGCGAGCTCGTTAAAGAAGAGCCTTCTTATCAAAAGCTAGCTGAAATCATAGAAAAAGATGCCAATTTGGCTTACCGCGTCATGAGAATCATCAGTAGTAGAGCAGGAGATGACCTGGTATACTCTATTAAACGCGCACTTACATATATGGGTCTGAAAGAAATCGAGCGATGGATCAACATTTTGATGATGCAAGATCTTGGCAGTCACAAGCCAAAAGAGCTCATGATACTATCTTTGGTTCGAACAAAATTTGCCGAGGCTATCGCCGTCCATGCAAATTTGAAAAAATTCAAGTACGAAGCCTCCATGATGGGTTTGTTTAGTACCATCGATGCGATGCTCGATCAAAACATGAGTGATGCGCTTGATGGCATTTCATTGCCGAAGTCTATCAAAGAGTCACTTATTGAACACGAGGGGATCCTAATGCCAATATTTAACCTTTTAAATGCCTATGAACAAGGTGATTGGGAGAGGGCGTTCAAGTTGGTCCACGAGATGAATCTCAAAGAAGAAGATTTATTTGAGTCCTATATGGAGGCCGTCAAATGGGCGCGAGAAACCGTCCGATTGATGTATTTAAAAAGCTAAAACCTTAATAACCCTAATAACCCTTATAAACAATGGAGGTCAAAGTGTCGCTTCATAAGATTTTAGCCAACGTTCAATTGATCTGTGAAGCCATCGCCAGTGTCGTCAACATAGACGTCACAATTGTCGATAAAGATAGGGTGAGATTGGCTGGTACCGGAAGTTATAGAGATAGCATCGGTGAAGTCGTCGGTGTCAATTCTGCGTTCAACTATGCCCTAACTGAAGGCATCGGTTTTATCATCGAAAATCCAGGCGAGCACCAAGCATGTCTGAATTGCGAGTGCAAAGAGACCTGTGACGAACACGCCGAAGTCTGTTGCCCAATTCGCCTAGATGGGGAAACCATCGGCGTCATAGGGCTCATCGCTTTTAAGGAAGCGCAGAGGACGGCACTCATTGAAAATCAGGTGAATCTCTTGTCGTTTTTGGACCGCATGGCCGACCTTATCTCAGCAAAACTCAAAGAATACGAAAGCCATGAATCGTTGGAACTGCTCGCAAAAGAACTTGAAGTGGTGGTTGACAGTTTGGATACAAGTCTGATCGCTGTCGATGCGTTGGGTAACGTTCTCAGGGTCAATCGAAAGCTTCAAAAGGTATTTGGCACTAAGGTTTTCAGCCACCTGAAAGAGCTGTTTGGTCAAGAGGAATGGCAGCAAATACTACTCATGAAAACGAAAAGTAAGAACCATTATTATACATTTTCAAATGGACTAAGAGGTGTCTATGACGTGGCACTGATTAAGGTGCATCAATCCGTTAAAGGGTTTATTATCACGATTAAATCTATGGAAGAAGTGATGAATACCGTCAACGATATGATGCTCGATACCGTGACGACGGGTTTCGATTTTATTATAGGACAGTCTGAGTCGCTACTTATCGCAAAGTCATTGGCGAAAAAGGTGGCTGCTAGCGCCTCGACGGTTTTGATCTTGGGTGAAAGCGGCACAGGTAAAGAACTCTTTGCAAGGGCGATTCACCATTCAAGTTTACGCAGTCAAATGCCGTTTGTAGCGATTAATTGTGCGGCTATTCCCGACCACTTACTAGAAAGTGAACTATTCGGTTATGAGGAAGGCGCCTTCACTGGGGCAAAACGAGGGGGCAAACCCGGAAAATTTCAGCTCGCCAATAAAGGCACACTCTTTTTAGATGAAATTGGCGATATGCCGCTACACCTTCAGGCCAAGTTACTTAGAGCCCTTCAAGAAAAGCGAATCGATCAACTGGGAGGCAACAATCCCATTGAAGTGGATGTACGCGTCATCGCCGCAACACATGCGGATTTGGAAGAAAAAGTGCTCGAGGGTTCATTTAGGCAAGATCTTTATTACCGCTTAAATGTAATCCCCATCAATGTGCCATCGCTGAGAGATCGCAAGGACGATTTGCTGCTCACGGCAAGGTACCTAGTTGAGAAATGGTGTGGCAAGCTGGACAAATCAATACCGAGTATGTCACAGGCATTCATCGACGCCATGAATAACCACGATTGGCCGGGCAACGTGAGAGAACTGGAAAACGCCATCGAATATGCAGTCAACGTCTGCGATGACGAAGTGCTTGAAATCAGACACTTACCAAAACGCGTTGGACAAAGGCAACAAACGCCAATTGTACAGCAGAGTCTGCTACCGACGGAGATTCGTTCAATTGCAGTGCTTGAAGAAGAGGCCATACGGTCTGCTATGACAGTTTTCGGACGTAGTGGTGACGCGCTAGAGGCAGTGGCAAAAGGCCTTGGCATTAGTCGAGCGACGCTCTATCGAAAAATTAAAACGTATCAAATATAAAAGGGAATCGGCTATGGAAACTTTCTATAGTTGTTTCCTTTTTTTACTTATCTAAACTAAAAAATAGGCCGATATTATTATATAGTATGGATGCTAATGGAATTTTAAGACACATGGAGGTGTTATATGAAAATTTCAAATTTTGAAGTGGCGCAAAAGGCAGTGTCCACTTTTAGTAAAACCGAACGCAGCGCACTTACGGTTCAAACATTTACCGTCAATCAACCAGTTGAAGCTCCGCCTGAGCAGCAAAATAACGTTATAGCACTTTCGCTTTCAGAAGAGAGTTTCTCAGTATCTGAGGCGAGTACCAATGATCTGTTTAACCTCTCGGAAGAAGATAAAGCAAAGATCAGAATGATTGAGGACTTTGTTGCAACGTTAACAGGTAAGAAATTTAAATTTTCACAGGTTGTTAAACTCGACGACGCTTCACAAGAGAAGATGCATGCAAAGCATGCTTCACCTATAGAAGGGCGCCATCTAGGAAACGGAAAAGCAATATCGCCACCCGCTGTGGAAAATGCAGCAAAGGGGCAATTTGGCATGAGAATTACGGTTAAGCAAGATGTCCAAGAATCTGAAAGTATGTCCTTTAGTTCTAAAGGGGTTGTCAATACTGCAGATGGTAAGACAATCGCTTTTAAAGTGACTCTTGACATGCAGCGCGCCTATACCCAATCCTCAGAAGTGCTCATCGAAATCGGCGCGAAAATGCAAGACCCACTCGTCATCAATTATGACGGCAAAGGCGTCGCGTTTGGTGACGATAGCATCGAACTCGATATCACCATGGACGGTACCCCCGAACAGTTTAAAAATTTGGCTTCGGGAAGCGGATTTTTGGCATTTGATAAAAATAAAAATGGCGTTATAGACGATGGTTCTGAATTGTTCGGCCCACAAACGGGAAGTGGATTTGGCGAACTTGCGGCATATGATCAAGACGGCAATGGTTGGATCGATGAATCCGATGACATCTTCACGTCACTTAAACTCTGGACGGTATCACCTTCCGGTCAAAAGTCACTTATCGGCATCAAAGAAGCGGATGTGGGTGCCATTTACCTCGGGAAAGTCGCCTCAGAGTATCAAGTAAAAAACGGTCCTGAGTTGCTTGCGAAAATTCGTGAAACAAGCGTCTATTTAAAAGAAAACGGTGGCGCAGGAACGATTCACGAGATCGATCTAAAAATTTGATAGTGTAGGTGCTCGCTTAGGTGAGCGCCTTTTTATTTGTATGCGTTTTAATCTAAAAATCGTTACAATTCAGACATAAAGTGTGCTAGAACTCATATCTGCGATTTGATAAGGTGTTAGTAACGATTAAGCCATAAAAGTGGCTAAAAAGAGAGGAGGGCGTCATATGAAAACAAAAGAACCGAACGCTATATTGAACGTTTTGGGAATTTCTGAAATGGTTCTATTTAAAGGCAATGAAGTATCCATCAAAGTATCAAAAGAGCCTTCTCGTGATTTGGAAAAAGACCTAATCAAGGATGGCATGTACGCCCTTGGTGTAACTGTTAAAAAGCCAAACATGACGGCACAATACGAAATAAAAGATTTCTATAGATTCGGTGTTCTACTTGAAGTTAAGTCTATCAGGCTTGAAGGCCTAGATTATCTATTAGATGTCGTGGCGGTAGAAAAAGTTAAAATCGACCGTTTTTTACAAGTGGACGAATTTATTACAGCTGAATACACCTATGAACCGACCATTGCTGATATGGAAGGGTTGCCATATGTGGATATGCTCGATCACATTAAGCAACTGATTCAGGAAATTAGCATTTACTTTAAAGGCTCTGAGCCATTTGTTAAATTCATTGTTGAAATCGACGATGTGGAACTTTTGGCAGGCGTATTGCTTCAGTATATGAATATCACAATCGATGAAAAACAAAAAATATTTGAAGCCAAATCCTATAGTGAAAAGGGCATGAAGCTCATCGACGCGCTGATCAAACAACGTGAAGCGTTTGCCTTTCAAAAGGAAATGAGTGAAAAATTCTCTCAAGAGGCCAATAAAAATTATCGCAAGGCCTTCTTAAGAGAGCAACTCAAATTGATTCAAGAAGAACTCAATGAAGAAGACCCAGAAGGGTCAAAAGCAAAAGATTATCATACTTTGATAGAAGAATCTATGATGCCTGACGATGTCAAGAAGATGGCACTTTCTGAAAGTGCGAAATTTGAGGCACTGTCCCCTCAAAGTGCAGAGCGAAGTGTCGTTGCGAACTATCTAGATTTGCTTGTTGCACTTCCTTGGGGTAAATTTAAAGCCACGGATATCGATATCGAAAAGGCGAGACAGATTCTCGATGATGACCACTATGGACTCAAAGATGTCAAAGACCGCATTATCCAACATCTTGCTGTTCTTAAGCTTAAAAAAGAGAAGCAAGGATCGATTCTACTGCTCATCGGTCCTCCAGGTACTGGTAAGACAAGTCTTGGCAAGAGCATTGCAAAAGCCCTCGATAGACCGTATATTCGCATGAGCCTTGGTGGTATCCGCGATGAAGCTGAAATCAGAGGCCACAGAAGAACCTATGTCGCTGCGCTCCCTGGTCGTATTATTCAGGGGATGAAAAAAGCGGGTCAGACCAATCCAATCTTTGTACTCGACGAAATCGATAAGCTACAGATTGGCAACAGTGGCGATCCAGCCAGTGCCTTACTAGAAGTCTTAGATCCTGAACAAAACAACAGTTTTGCAGATCACTATCTGGAAGTGCCCTATGATTTGTCAGACGTCTTTTTTATCGCCACTGCAAACTCACTGCGCGGCATCCCGGGGCCATTACTTGATCGTATGGAAGTCATCGAGATTTCAAGTTACACGAACCTTGAGAAATTCCATATTGCCAAAGACCATCTGGTACCTGATGTTTTAGTAGAACATGGCTTGACGGTGGATCAACTTATCTTTGAAGAGGAAGCCATCAAATCTATTATAGATGCGTATACCCGTGAAGCCGGCGTACGTAGTTTAAAAAGACAAATTGCTTCCGTTGCACGTGTGGTCTCTGAAAAAGTGGTGCTTAACCAAGAGCCGCTTCCATATCACGTCAGCGATGCCACTTTATACGATCTGCTCGGCAGACCACTTGCGCGTCATGACTTAGCGGGCACCAATAACGCTGTCGGCGTAGCTACAGGGCTCGCTTGGACGCCTGTTGGCGGTGAAATACTCTTTATTGAAGGCTCATTTATGCCGGGGAATGGACAGTTGATCTTGACGGGTATGTTGGGCGATGTCATGAAAGAATCCGCTCGAATCTCTTTGAGTCTTGTCAGATCTAGATTGGCATTCCAAACAGCCGATTTTGAATTTAGCAAAAAAGACCTGCACATCCATGTGCCATCAGGTGCCGTTCAAAAAGATGGTCCATCGGCTGGTGTCGCTCTCTTCTCGGCGATTGCATCACTCATTTTAGGACGCAAAATTCCTTCGACAGTTGCCATGACAGGTGAAATCACACTGCGAGGCAATGTGATTCCAGTGGGTGGCATTAAAGAAAAAATAATTGCTGCGCATCGTGCAGGTGTTAAGAAAGTGTTGATACCAGAAGAAAATATTAAAGACCTTGATCAAGTACCTGAAGAAGTGAAATCCGCCATAGAATTTGTACCTATCACGAAAGTTGAAGAAGTCATCCATGAACTATTCGGACTTGAACTGCCTCAAAATGAACCGATGCAGGGACCAAGTTTCGACCCATCTCAGATGACGTTTTAACGATAACCTTCTGACGTTCTCAAGTAATAACAAAAAACTAAGAACGCGCAGTAAAAACTGCAAAAGGGAGCCGCATCTCGATGTTTTTAGAACATTCGAGTGGCTCCCTTTTTATTTTGGCGCTTTATGTGAATTTAGAGATTTTCAGTCATAACACTTAAAATCACTTGATCCACTTTATCCATGGCGTTTCTTGACAAAGCACCAAGATTTACGATGGTGGCATCTGCAGTCGGACCGATGATGCCGTTGCCACTTGGCACGATGACCCCGCCAATGGCTAGGAGTGCGGATTGAACTGCAGCTGAGGCAGATGTCGCAAGCTTGAGCGAACAACCGACTTTGGCGCCATCGCAGATCATACCAGTGGTATTGGCAATCATGTTTTGGACAGCGCCTTCAAGCTGCTCTTTCGTCGCGCCCATGAGCCAAGTCAGAGCGACAGCGGCACCCGTGCCTGCGGCGACGCCACAACCACATAGTGCAGAGAGTCTGCCTATGTTGCTCTTGATGACGCTGTTTACAATATGGCTTATAGCGGCGGCTCTAGCGAGTGCATCGTCAGATGTAGGGATAGTGCTTGCATAGGCAACGATTGGCATAAGCGCTGTGATGCCGTTGTTGCCACTGCCATTGCTGCTCATGACTGGGAGCGAAACGCCAGACATCCTCGCATCTGAGGCGGCTGCAGTGAGAATCATCGCCCGATTCATAAGGTCATCTGACAAAATGCCTTTATCGGTATTATTTTGAAGTGTAAGGCCGACGGACATACCACAAGGCTTAGAAAGGCCGTATTGTGCAATTTTTCCATTCATCTCATAACCTTCTAGTAAAAACGCGATTTCCTTAAAAGGTAACTTTTCGATGTGTTGAATGAGTTCGTAAATTGGAAGCGCGTAAAGTGGATTGTTACTTGGTTGTGAAGAGTCGCTATCCGAAAGTGTATCGGTATAATGAAGGCCCATATGGGATTCTAGATGCACAAAACGATCATGACGTACTTTAATGATGGCGCGACCAAATTTTTCACCGTCTTGAACGACAGCCTCAATATAAATTTTTTGATCGGTATCTGTAATAGAGAGTTTTATTTTCTTTTGATTAATGAGCTGCATGGCGTTAGAGATCTCGTTTTCATTGACGTCTTTAAAAACTTCTAGACCGTTGGCACTATGTCCAGAAGTAAATCCTAAAGCAGACGCTAGGACAAGTCCAACTTGATCCGTACCTGGTATCCCCACTGAAAGGCCGTTCTTAAATATGTTGGGGCTGACCGTGACAACGATCTCAAGACCGTCACTATCTCCGCTTTCATCATATTGGCAAAGCTCTTTTGCCTTTGCGACGGCGAGTGCGACGGCTACTGGTTCAGTGCAACCCATTGCCGGTTTAACCTCGGCGCGTAACGTTTCTATAATGCGTTGATCATTTGTCATAGTAGGCATCCTTTCGAAATATAAAGAACAAATTTAATTTGGTATTGCTCAGATATAAGTGCAATACTCATGCCAACTTTTTGCGCTAAAATATTTAAGTGAGAACTGTCCAGAGCATGCTGTATTTTCAAGTGGTGTAGGCTACCGATATGAAATGTTAAAATTATTAGTATTGGTGAATCCACCTTTTGAAAAACAACATATTATCATAATGAGAATAACACTGCTTTTTAGTCTCATAGTGATAAATTTCAGCTATAAATTCTCAACATGAGACAGGATGAGCAAAAAAAAACGCTTTCGCGTCAAGTGGTATAAATACCAATAAGGGATACCCCCTGGCATAGGGGGTATCAACATTCTAGCATACATCATTTTATAATTCAATAGGCTATGATAAAATAGACTAAAAGGTTATAATTAAAAGGGTTATAAATAAATAGAGAGTTGGTGGCCATATGGAAAAAAAAGAAGTGACACTTAAATTTACAGACGCCTTTGAGGGTGAACTGATTGCACCGAAAGCAGTTGTGAAAGTGGGTAGTGAAGAAGGAACCGTTGCACCGTATGACATGCTTTTGGGTGCGCTTGGGTCTTGTCTCTACTCAACCTTTTTAGATATTATGAAAAAAAAGCGCATCGGATTTGAGCGCTTTGAGATGCATATTACGGGTGAAAAGAAAGCTGAAGTGCCTATGACACTTAAATGGGTCAATGTTGTCGCAACTGTCTATGCGCCAGAAAAGGAAAATGGCATCAATCAGTCGTTTCAACTTGCTACAGAGTACTGTTCAATCTATCAGACGCTTTCACATGTGGCAGACATGTCATATGAGATCCGTATTCTTTAGTGCTTTAAGTGCCGTGTGAATGTCAGTCATGCGCTTTTTGGTGAGTGTATACGGCAGATATGCCTTGAACGAAAGTAATAGGCTAATGACGCTGCCGATGCCGAGTAACATCGAGAGGCCGATGACAGTTGAGTCGAGTTGTATGCTCATGGTGGCATCGAATTTTAAGAAATCAAGCGCAAATCCAAGCAAGAAAATAGCAATAGACTGAGACAATTTGTAGCAAAGTGTCAAAGTGCCATAGAAAACGCCTTCCTGGCGCGCGCCTGTTTTAAGCGCTTGTGCATCCACAGTATCTGCTACCATGGCTTGCGGCAATGTAAACAGACCACCGGTACCAAAACCTACAAGGAGTGCAAATGGCAACAAATATAAAACGTTGCCGTCGATCATGCCCCTAAAAATAACACTGGCGATAAAATAGATACAACCGAGGATTGCAAGTATAATTCCGAGCTTGATGGCCTTTGATTTTTCGTGTTTGTCCGAGTATTTGATCCAAAACGGCTGGCTCACAATACTGATAATAAGCTGTGTCGCAACGATAGCGGCGATGCCATTATTGTTTAAGTGGAAGGTATACGTATAGACGTGAAGTCCGAGTGTACTAATCAAGGCACTGGCGATATTGGTGAAGAGATAGCCTAGAACGACCGCTCTAAAATCACTATTTTTAAATGAATCTCCAATTTCCTTGAAAAATGTCTTAACATTGATTGAAGGATTGGTCAAAATCCTCGCGTTGAGCTGAGGGATGAGATGCTTTGTCGAGAGGTAAGCTGAAATCATAGAAATCATCATGACGACAGAGCCAAACAGCGCCATCATGTGATACCCTTTCGGGTTGAGCTGACCTATAGGATATTCAGGTGTGCTTTTAAAAAATATGAGCATTCCAAACGCGGTGGCGAAAAACAAGCCCAAAAGGAAAAAGGTTGTTTTCACGGCTTGGATGCGCGTGCGATCCGTATAGTCATCGCTAATTTCTGCAGCAAGTGCCGTATAAGGCGTGATATAGATCGTCAGAAATGTTTTGATGAACAAGACGAGAATAATCATCAAAAACCATTTTGTCATGTTGCTGTAAGAAGTGGGTATATACCAAAGACCAAGGTTGACAACCACTGCACCGAGTCCACCGATTAACAAGTAAAGGTGTCTTCGCCCATATTTTTTTAAGCGTGTCAAGTCGGATAAGTACCCCATAATTGGATCGGAGAGGGCATCCCAGATGATGCCAATACTGACGAGTATGCCAATGGAAGCACCTGACATACCGAGTATCACGGTTGCATAGAAGACTAGGTATGCGGACAAAATTTGTGAGATTAAACCAAAGCCGAGGTTTCCAAAACCGAAGCCCCACAATGTTTTTTTATTGAGTGTTTCCATAATACTCCTTCAAAAGAGCGACGTTTTGTGGTATGTTTTCATTATATTTGAATTGTAACATCCTTTCAAGAAAAGTGTCGTTAAAATTGGGTTAATTATTTGAAAATACAGAATTGTTGAAAAGTGGTGAAATCAATGTCTAATAAAATCAATGGTAACACTAAAATAGTGAGCAGCTTTGAAGGACCAAGTCAAAGCTATTATACCGCCAAAAATCGATTTGATGAAATTCTAAGGACAAAGCTCAACGTCAACGCAGCGTCCGGGACTCGTTCAACTGGGACGAGCATCTATAATGCAGGGACAGCAACGACGGTCAACGCGGTTTATGACGACGTTAGACTAGGAAGCGGTGCAAGTGGAGCAGATATCGATGCACGACTAACGGGCACAGGTCTAGAAGGCCTTGGCAACTCATTTGTTGAAGCGGAACAAAAGTACAATGTCAATGCCTGGTTCTTAGCGGGTCTTGCAATACACGAATCTGGTTACGGGTCGAGCAAAATTGCCACTGAAAAAAATAACGTCTTCGGTTTTCAGGCGTACGATGCATCACCTTATGCCAGTGCGCGCACGTTTACCACGAAAGCCGAAGGGATCGATGTGGTGGCAAAATACATCTCCGAGAATTATTTGACGGCTGGCGGCAAATATTACAACGGCGTTTCTATCGAAGGTATCGGTAAGCGCTATGCAACGGATCCAAACTGGTCCACGGCGGTCAAGAAGCATATGGCGAACCTGCTTCTGACATAGTGCTGAGAACATTCGAAAAAATAAAACTATGCTAAAAGAGAACTATTAAAAATAGAGTAGACTAGAGGGTACAACTGAGGAGGAAACATGTCAAAAGTTTATTTTAAAAGAGTAGAAAATAAAGATTACAAGGTGTTGAGCGATACGGCGCTCATGCTGATGAAGCATTTGATGGGCGAAGAGGGACACACTTTCAGTGGGACGGTACCAATGAAGGTGCATTTTGGGGAAAAAGGCAACGACACCTATGTCCCGTCAATTTGTTATGAGGGTGTGATTGACTATCTAAAGGAAAACAATATTCCGTCGGCGTTTATCGAAACGAACGTGCTATATCGAGGTGCAAGAACGACGGCGGATAGCCATAGAGAGATTGCAAAGGACCACGGTTTCACACAGCTTCCTGTCATCATCGCAGATGGCGAGATGGGTGAGGCGTTTGAAGAAATCGAGATCAATAAGGACTTTTTCGAGTCATGTAAGATCGGCAAAGCGTATGGAGACTATGATCAGTTCATTATCATGAGTCACTTTAAAGGACATGGCTCTGCCGGTTTTGGCGGGGCGATGAAGCAACTTGCCATGGGTTTTGCCTCAAGAGGTGGAAAAATGGCCCAGCACGCAGGTATCAACCCGGTGGTGAAAGCATCACGCTGCACGGCATGTGGCCTATGCATCAAAAAATGTGACGTAGACGCCATATCAATGAAAGGCAAAGCGGTCATCGACCATGCGTTATGTGTGGGGTGTGCCGGTTGTATCGCCGTATGTCCTGTTGGCGCGATCATGAGCGACTGGACAGGCAAGAACTTCAAAGAAAAAATCTCTGAATACGCGTATGCCGCGCAGCTTGGCAAAGACAACCTCTACATCACTTACCTCATCAACGTGACGCCAGAATGCGACTGTATGGGTCAACACATGCATACTGTCGCAAATGACATTGGCGTATTTGTGTCCAAAGATCCAGTGGCACTTGATACGGCGTGCCTTGATATTTTGCAAAAAAATTCAGGCGAGATGCTCTTTGATGACGGCCGCGAATCTATCGTACATGCGGTAAAAATTGGGCTCGGCACAGATCAGTATGAGTTGATAGAAATTTTAAGCGAACTATGATATCAGGGCTATGCTGCTCGGCACGACGGAGGACAACGTACTACGAAAGGATACTGAAAAACTGATGAAAATCGCGCTAATTACCGTTGGTAAAATAAAAGAAAAGTACTTCACGGAGGCCATTGCAGAATACACAAAGCGGCTTACAAAGTACTGTCAACTGATACAGATAGAGGTTTCTGACGAAAAAGCGCCTGAAACACTTTCAGATAAAGAGATGGGGCAGATTAAAGACAAAGAAGGCGAGCGCATTCTGGCCAAGATCAAGGACACACAGTATGTCATCACCCTAGAGATAAAAGGGACTCAGCTGACATCAGAAGATTTGTCAGAGAAGCTCGATGGGCTCGGCGTCAGCGGTCAATCCGACCTTGTCTTCATCATCGGCGGTAGCCTTGGCCTTTCAGATCTCGTCCTAAAACGTTCTAACTTTGCGCTTTCATTTTCAAAGATGACCTTTCCACATCAACTCATGAAGGTGGTTTTACTCGAACAGATTTATCGGGCGTTCAGAATCTCTAAGGGTGAACCCTACCACAAGTAAACCAAACGTTATTTAGTGTATCGAAATTAAATTGTGAAACTTCCTCACTTGAAAATTGAAGTGTAATCCCACTGATTATACTTCTTTTTTTTATGTCTAGATCATTATGTACAGTTATACTTTTGATGAGATAGTCCAAGACATTTTTCTGTTTTTCGTAAGGGGCATCACTAAAATAGGATTCCAAATTCGAAAGTATTTTAGATATATCACTTGCTATTTTAGATTCGTTTTTCATAATGAAAATTTTATCTTGTGCTTCAGTGATAGTATTTCTATATTTATTTACTTTTTCTTCCAAGGAAATAATCATTGATTTTACTCTGTCTTTAGAAATTTGATCTTTCGAATCTATTTCTAATAGCAGTGTATAACCGTTATCAATTTTTACTTCTAGTGTTTTTATTTCTTTTTTAACTCTTACAATGATCTCATTTTCTGCTGTTGAATCAATGGATTTATTTAATTTGTTCAATATCAATTCTTGGAGTTTTGGATCTTTTGAAAAATCAAAGAGGAATTGTTTAGCTTGAGCATCAACGATTTCCTTATTAACCAGATTCGGTTTACAGGTTTTTGTATTATTATAAAGACCACATTGATAATAATGATTATTTCGTATTGTTCCGTCTTTTCGCTTAATACTTGTTATAGTTGAAACCATGGGTGTCCCACAAACAGGACAGAGAATTTTTCCAGATAAAAGATGTTCTGATTTTCTTGTTTTGGGCAATTTTATCCTCTTTGTTCTCGGATATCTCTTACTTTATTCCAAATGTCCATTTCAATTATGGATTCATGTTTGCCTTGAACTAATGTAATATTTTCTTTGCTATTTTTGCCTTGTCTACCTTTTTTCACCCAATCTGTGAACTTACCATATTGAATCGTTCCAATGTAGGTTGGATTATCTAGTATATGAGCAGCAGTTTAGCTTCTAGACAAAGTTCCGTCAGGTTCATGAGATACAGCCAAATTCAAATCCACCTTAAAAGCACGTCTTACAAGACCCACGAAGCTCCTTAGCCTCAGTGTAAACCAGTGATGAATCTTCTTCACTTGCTGAGGGTCCATATCGCTATCGCTTTTACCACCAATCACATCAGAGATGAGATCACTAGAGTATCTTTTATAGGGGATCATAAAATCCGTCAGTTCGTGATGAATCTTGTTACAGAGAAGGCATTTAAGCCGCCTAATTCTGTAGATGGTAGGCGCAGACTCAGGGTCATGAATCACTTTCCGATTTCTGCTCCCCACCACTTTAAGATTTTCACGACATATAGGACAGGTGGGCTGCTCTAAACTCGTTATATAAAAACCAATACATCCTTATGGGTCTTTCTATACACACTAAATCGTGATACAATAATCATGTTTTCGAGGGGATGTA
>JBBRVO010000059.1:0-14781 GCA_038246775.1 Peptostreptococcales bacterium
ACCATCACCACCGCATTTGAAACACGATACATCGACCTCGCCACTTGGTTCTGTAAATGGAAAATAATGCGGTCTGAACTTCGTTTTTGTTTGACTGCCAAACAACCTTTTAGCAAACATATCGAGTGTGCCTTTCAAATCCGCCATGGTTATGTTTTTGTCGATGACGAGCCCTTCAATCTGATGAAACATCGGGGAATGCGTCGCATCAATTTCATCATTTCTAAAGCACCTACCCGGTGCGATGATCTTAATTGGCGGCTTTTGATTTTTCATCGTACGCACTTGTATTGGAGACGTCTGGGTTCTTAAGAGGAGCTCTTCGGTAATGTAAAATGTGTCCGACAAACTCCTGGAAGGATGATCAATCGGTGCATTTAAAGCGTCAAAATTGTTGTAAACTGTTTCGATTTCTGGACCTTCTGCAATTTTAAATCCCATGCCCAAGAAGATGTCCATTATTTCGTCAAGTGCCACGTTAATTGGATGCTTATGGCCTCTAACGATTGGTTTCGAAGGCATTGTCACGTCAATAGATTCTCTTTCAAGTTGTTTTTCTATCTCAGTTGACTTTTTGTCTTCTTTGACAGTATCGAGCAAACCTTCTATTTCTTCTCTAATTTCGTTTGCAATTTTGCCTACCAATGGCCGTTCTTCTTGGCTAAGGTCCTTCATATTTTTAAGCACCAATGTCACTTCGCCCTTTTTACCCAAGTATTTAATTCTAAGATCTTCAAGTTCTTTTAAATCCTTTACGCTTATAATCTCAGCCTTCGCTTGATTTAATAGCGCATGCAATTTTTCTTTCATATTATCCTCCAATGACACTATTTTAAGCACAAAAAAACCCCGTCCTCAAAAGGGACGAAGCAATCTCCGCGGTACCACCCAAATTAATTGCTCAGCAATTCACTCGATTCCTTAACGCGGCAAACGGCATTCTCTACTAGCTTCAAGAATGCATCTCCAGAGTGAACTTCAGTGACGTCGATATGGAAGACTTTCAGCAGGTGTCTTCTTCTCTAAATATCTCGTTTGCACTTACTCTCTCTTTCATAGATGTTATACATGTTAATAATATACATTTTAATAATAAAACAATCATATCACACTTTTATTTTATGAACAAGTTTTGTATTTTGTACATCATAATGCCAGCTGCTACTGAAGCATTTAAAGACTCTGCCTGCCCCATGATGGGAATTTTCACCCGAGAATCTGATGATTGAATGAATAATGGCGAAACGCCATTGGCTTCATTTCCAATAACCAGACAATTTTTATCACCATAGCTTGAGGGGTCATTATAATCCTTCGCCTGCTCAAGTGCTGTGACGACAACATGATAGCCATACGCTTTAAGTGTCATAATGGTATCGATTGAGTCATCCACTTCAATCATGTTTACATATAGGATTGATCCCGCCGTACTTCTTACGACTTTTGAATTGTAAGGATCCACAGTGCCTTTGACGAGTAAAATCGTATCAAGTCCGGCCGCATCAGCCGTCCGGATAATTGTTCCAAGGTTGCCAGGGTCTTGTATCCTGTCGAGCATGATGAGGTTTTTAACATTCGCCGTTCTGCCTGTATCAAGCATTTGTATCAAGGATTTTTTCTCAGGTATCGGTAATACGCCAATAATACCTTGTGACTGTTCTGTCTCACTCAACTCTTTGAAAAGCGCTTCCACCAAGACATAGACTTGAGCCGATTTTGTATAAAACTGTTTCACCGTGTTGTCGAGTGCTTGATTCCAAGTTTTTTCATCGAAGAGAATGGCTTCAAAAGCAACATTGTTTTTAAGCGCAGTGTCTATATATCGCTGGCCTTCCAATAAAAAACGCAATTCTTTTTCACGATATTTTTTCATCGTCAACGACTTAAATTTCTTAAATGTTTTGTTTTGAGATGACGTAATTTCTAATATAGTTTCGCTCAATTAAGCCTCCATCAGTCCTGGTTACTTTTGAAATTTTTTCAAGTCCTTGTTATTGCCTATCACAACTAAAACATCATCGCTAAGGAGGAGTCTGTCCGGTTCGACATTGATATCCACTTCATCATCGTGTCTAATTGCAATAACTGAAATTTGGTGGGTTCTTCTCATGTTAATATCCACGAGGCTTTTCCCTATCCATTCATCAAGGGTCTTGATTTCAAGTATGCTGTATTCAGGTGCAAGATCAATTAAGTCAAGGACGTTACTTGAAACTAAGCTCTTTGCAACTTTAACACCCATTTCCTTTTCTGGAAATACAACACGGTTTGCTCCAATCTTATAGAGCACTTTTGCATGTGCTGGGTTTTGAGCTTTGGCAACGATATGTTTAACCCCTAGCTCTTTGACTAATAAGGTCACCAGAATAGATGCTTGGATATCTGAACCAATTGTAACAATAGCAACATCAAAATTTCTTATACCCAATGCTTTTATCGTATTTTCATCTGTGGCATCTGCTTGAACCGCATACGTCACTTTATCTGCTAAGCTTTGAATGATTTCTTCATTTTCATCCACGACCATGACGTCGCATCCAAGTTCAGCTAGTTTTATTGCAACGCTTTGTCCAAATCTACCACAACCGATGACAACAAATTGCTTAACCATTATTTACCTCCGAGCCGTCGCTCACCATTTATTATATCCATGACTAAATCCAACGATTTCAGTATGTTGTTTGCAAATCAAACCATTATTTTGCCTTCCGGATAACGCAATAAGTCCCGTCTTGAAGAAGAAACTCTATTGCTCAATGCAAACACAATAGTCAAAGGTCCAATTCTTCCAAAGAACATCATGATGGCCAGAATCACTTTTCCCATGATACTAAGGGATGGGGTTATTCCCAATGACAATCCTACAGTACCAAAGGCACTAAGTGATTCAAAGACAATCGCCTCCAAGGAGCGATTGGGTTCAAAAACTGTGAGCATAAAACTCATGGTTACAATCCAAATTGTCGATATGAACACAATGCCTAAAGAACGCGTAACGGCCTCTTTAGAAATGCGTCTATTACCAAAACTAATTTCTTCAGACCCTTTGAACAATCCGACGATTGAGAGCAACATAATTGCAAATGTCGTCGTTTTTAACCCGCCTGCCGTAGAACCTGGTGAACCACCGATAAACATCAAGATCATCGTGACAAAACGCGTTGGCATCTTAAGAGCATTTAGATCAAGTGTATTGAAACCAGCTGTTCTTGGTGTGATCGAATGAAATAGCGAGGCTACAATTTTTTCTCCAAGCGTAAAATTACCAATCGTATTAGGGTTATTATATTCAAGTGTAAATATGAGAAAAAAACCGCTTATAATCAATGCTCCCGTAGTAACTAGAACAATCTTCGTGTGTAAAGATAATTTTTGATAGGTTTTAAATGTGGACATTTCTGCTAAAACGATAAAACCTATACCACCCAGTACAATAAGAATCATTATTGTCAAACTAACAATTGGATCGGTTGCAAATGCCACAAGTCCTTGATAATTGCCCATCAAGTCAAATCCTGCATTACAGAATGCTGAAATCGCGTGAAAGATCGAAAAGTAAATACCGTTTTTCCAACCAAACATAGGTATAAAACGCGTTGATAACAATATTGCACCAATGAATTCTATGCTAAACGTTGCAATAATAACATACTTTGTCAGGCGAATGACACCGGCGATTGAAAATTGACCCAGTGCTTCTTGCATGACCAGTCTATTCTTTAAACCTATTTTCTTTCCAAGTAAAATCGCGATTGTCGTTGTCATGGTCATAAATCCCAGACCGCCAATCTGTATGAGAATCATAATAACCGTTTTGCCGAAAACAGACCAGTAAGTCCCAGTATCTACGACGACAAGACCTGTAACACAGACTGCAGAAGTTGCCGTAAATATCGCATTGATAAAAGGCGTGATCACTCTGGCTTGGGAGCTGACCGGCAACATTAAAATAAATGTGCCGATAAATATGAGACCTGCAAAACTTAAAACCATAACTTGAGCGGGTTTTAACGCTTTCTTCATAAATTGCCTTGATCCCATCGATGCCTCCGGAAAATTTTAATGACTTATCGCGCTTGTTATTGCTTATAAATCACAACTTTCATTATATCAAACTCACTTATAAAAAGCAAAACGAATCGGTATGACAAGTTGCTCGCCATACCGATTTTAAGTCTTTCATTAAATTAATAAAATCTACTTACTTTGCATTTGAGCTTGAAGTGCTGTAAGTGCTACTGTGCCAACGATGTCATCCGCATAACAGCCTCTTGAAAGATCGTTCACAGGCATTGCAAGTCCTTGGCATATTGGACCGTATGCATTTGCATTAGCCAATCGTTGTACCAACTTGTAGCCGATATTTCCTGCATCTAAATCAGGGAAAATGATGACATTTGCAGAGCCTGCAACTGTTGAATCAGGTGCTTTTTTCTTTCCAATTGAGGATACGATGGCCGCATCGAACTGAAGTTCACCGTCAAGAGCAAGAGTAGGTGCAAGTGCCTTGGCTATCCGAGTCGCCTCAACTACTTTGTCCACATCGGGATGTGACGCAGAACCCATTGAAGAGAATGACAACATGGCTACTTTAGGCTGTGCATGAACGATTGATTCGAACGTCTTAGCCGAGCTAATTGCAATATGAGCAAGCTCTTCTGCAGTAGGATTTGGGTTAAGTGCACAGTCTCCAAAAATAAAAAGTCCGTTTTCCCCAAATTCGCAGTTTGGCACTTCCATTAAAAACACAGCTGAAACAAGTTTAGTGCCTGGTGCAGTTTTTAAAATTTGAAGGGCCGGTCTGAGTACATTTGCCGTTGAATTCGCAGCACCTGCAACCATACCACCTGCAAAACCCATTTTTACAAGCATCACGCCAAAAAAAAGTTCGCTTTCAATCAACGTTTTTTTTGCTTCTTCAACGGTCATGCCTTTACTTTTTCTTATATTAGCGAGTTCAGCTGCAAAAGCATCCATTTGATCAAAGTTCTTTGGATCGATAAAGATTGCTTCATCGATTTTCCATTCACCAGCAGTCGCTAAAATTTCACTTCTGTCGCCTACCAAGATAACCTTTGCAATGCCCATTTCTAAAACTTTATGTGTTGCCTCGATTGTTCTTGGATCAAACGCTTCTGGTAACACGATCGTTTGGACGTCTTTTCGAGCGATTTCTATTACTTTGTCTAAAAATGCCATAACATACACTCCTTAAATGAATTATTTACACGTTCATTATAGTCTAATTATAGTATGTATACAAGATACATTCACTTTTTTAAACAAATAAAAACCAATCCTCATCAGAAATTAATTTCTGAAAAGATTGGTTTACTATTTACGAAAAGACTATAATTGACCTTTTGCAAGTGTCACTAATTTAGCGAAATCTTCTGGATGGTTAATGGCCATTTCAGAAAGTACTTTTCTGTTGATGTCGATGTTTGCTTTTTTAAGACCATTCATAAATTTAGAATAGCTTAAACCGTTTATTCTTGAACCTGCGTTGATACGTGCAATCCACAATTTTCTGAAATCTCTTTTTCTGAGTTTTCTTCCGACGTATGATGATCTTAAAGATCTCATTACTGCAGGGTTTGCTGCTTTAAATACCAAGCTTTTTTGGCCGTAGAAGCCTTTAGCTAATTTTAGAATTTTTTTGTGTTTTTTCTTAGCGTTTACAGCGCCTTTAATTCTTGCCATGATTCAAAACCTCCTTCTATCTGACTATTCTTATAAATAAGGTAACATTGTTCTTACACGCTTCATATCCGACTCGCTAACGACAGTCGATTTTCTTAAGTTTCTTTTTCTTTTAGAAGATTTTTTGGTTAAGATATGGCTTGTAAATGCCTTGCTTCTTTTAAGTTTTCCGCCACCAGTTTTTTTAACTCTTTTAGCAGCACCACTATGTGTTTTCATTTTTGGCATAGTTGATTTCCTCCTTCCAGATTGTTCGCTTTATTTATTAGGTGCATAGATTGCAACTAAGCTTCTTCCTTCAAGTTTTGCTGGTGTTTCTATCGTGCCAGCGCCCTCAATTTCTGCGGTAAATCTCTTGATTACTTCAAATCCTTGTTGTGTATATCCCATTTCACGGCCTTTAAATCTTAAAGAAACCTTTACTTTGTCGCCACTTTCCAAGAATTTGATCGCATTTTTAGACTTGGTCTCGAGATCGTTCTTCTCGATATTCAGACCCAAACGGATTTCTTTAAGGGTTGCGCTCTTTTGTTTCTTTTTCGCATCCTTATCTTTTTTCTGTTGTTCATATCTGAATTTACCAAAGTCCATAATTTTGCACACTGGCGGCTTTGCTCCTGGTGCGATTTTTACTAGGTCAAGTTTACGCTCTTGCGCTAAAGCAAGTGCTTCTTTACCTGATACAACACCCAATTGCTCGTTGTCCTCGCCAATTAGTCTAACTTCCAGATCGCGAATTTCTTCATTGATTTCAGCTATTTTAATAAGATACACCCCCTAGGTTCTATAAAAATAAAAAAAACGGCAGATAAGAATATCCGCCGTCAGTAATTCAACAATTTAAAAACTGTCTAATACGATGAACCATAAGAACACGAAGTTATATGGTGAGAAGCGGACTTCTACTTGTTAACCTCAATAACTATAACATGTTACGATTAAGGTGTCAACACCCATTATCCTTCAATTATTCTTTTTTTTCGAATTTTGATACGAGTGCTCGTTCTGCGATTTCAGCAAGTAAAGTATCCGCAAACACATCTAGTTCAAGGCTACCAAGTTCTCCAATATCTCTTGATCGGACGGACACTTGACCGAGTTCAGATTCTTTATCTCCGAGAATAAGCATATAAGGGCCTTTTTCAAGTTGTGCTTCTCTAATTTTAAATCCGATTTTTTCAGCACGATCATCCATTTCAACGCGAATGCCTTGCGCTCTGAGTTTTTTAGAAACCTCTAAGGCGTATGGGATGTGACGGTCTGCAATTGTGAGGAGTTTTACTTGAACAGGTGCAAGCCATGCAGGAAACTTACCAGCAAACTCTTCAATTAATATACCCATAAACCTTTCGATACTGCCAAACGCAACGCGGTGAATAACGATCGGTTGATGTTTTTCACCATCGCGTCCAATATAAGTGAGTTCAAAGCGTTGTGGCAACTGCATATCAAGTTGGATTGTACCACACTGCCAAGTTCTGCCGATACTGTCTCTTAAGTGGAAGTCAATTTTCGGACCATAGAAGGCACCATCGCCTGGATTCAATTTGTAATTGATACCCATTTCTTCTAGTGCACCTTGAAGAGAATCTTCTGCATGTTGCCAGTCTTCCAATGAGCCCATTGACTTCTCTGGTCTTGTAGACAGTTCAACATGATAACTGAAACCGAATGTTTTATAAATTTCATCAATTAAATTAACAACATTGATTATTTCACCTTTAATTTGCTCTGGCAACATGAATATGTGTGCGTCATCTTGTGTAAAGGCTCTAACGCGCATAAGGCCATGAAGTGCACCTGAGAGTTCATGTCTATGCACGCGACCGATTTCACCTACGCGCATTGGAAAATCTTTGTACGATCTTAGTTCAGTTTTATAAACGAGCATGCCGCCTGGACAATTCATCGGTTTAACGGCAAAATCTTCTCCATCGATTTCAAGAGAATACATGTTGTCTTTATAATGGAACCAGTGGCCAGATGTCTCCCACAAATGTCTGTTGAGCATGATCGGCGTTTCAATTTCAACATAATCTGCACGGTCGTGAACTTCTCGCCAGTATTTTAACAAATTGTTTTTAACGACCATACCTTTTGGTAGCATAAATGGAAAACCAGGTCCCTCTTCCATCATTGCAAACAAACCAAGTTCTTTACCGAGTTTTCTATGGTCTCTTTTTTTAGCTTCTTCAAGCATGTGAATATGCTCTTCTAGCATGGATAACTTAGGGAACGAAGTGCCGTAGATTCTTTGAAGCATTTTTTTCTTTTCGTCGCCTCTCCAATAAGCACCAGCCAGTGATAATAGTTTGATACTTTTCACTTCTTTAGTAGATGACACATGACAGCCCGCACAAAGGTCCACGAAATCACCTTGCTTATAAAAAGAGATGATTGCATCTTCAGGCAAATCATTGATGAGCTCCACTTTATAGTTTTCACCTAATTGCGCCATGAATTCAATAGCTTCTTCTCTTGGCATCTCAAATCGTTCCAGTTTTAAGTCTTCTTTGACAATCTTATTCATCTCAGCTTCAATTCGCTCAAGATCTTCAGGTACGAATTTGTGTTCTGTATCAAAATCATAGTAGAAACCATTATCTATGGCTGGACCAATTGCAAGTTGGGTATCTGGAAATAACCTCTTAACAGCTTGAGCCATAATATGTGAGCTGGTATGCCTAAAGGCATGTGACCCTTCAGAATCTTCGAATTTCAAAATACTCAGTTCGCAATTTGATTCTATCTTGTAAGACAAATCAACGGTTTTTCCATTGACTGTGCCAACTACGGCTTCTTTAGCCAATCTTCCTGATATTGATGCGGCGACATCATAAACAGATGTGCCTCTTGGAACTTCTTTAACTGACCCGTCTTTTAATGTAATCTTTACCATAAAATAGTCCTCCTTTTCTTATTGACAATCGTTTTTGAAAATAAAAAAACCCCATCACTAGCCTAAGCTAGGGACGAGGTAAATCGCGGTTCCACCCTAATAGTTCACTGTACAGCAAACCACTCAAATTGCCTTAACGCGGCATCTCGCAAACCTTTCGAGTTGTGCTCTAATCCGTTTGTGCTAAAAGCTAGTCTTCACAGTATTTGACATACAAACCATTTCAGCCATGTGGTTCGCTCTCTAGATGATCGATACTGCTACTGTTCTTTATCATTGCAACTATATAATTAAAATAATGATAGCGCAAAGCCCTTGATTTGTCAACTGTGAGTTTGAAAAACTAAGTAAGTTGTATCATCAAGTCAGATCGTGCTATAAAATATCTATCAAAAGACATATAAAACAATAACACCTTGAATGAGGCCGATGACGCCTCCGAGAACTCCGCCTAATACCTCTATGTGCTTAAGCTCCGTGCTGGCAATTTTTAGTGTCATTTGTTCGATTTTGACAAAGTCGTATGTGTTGATTTGATCTTCCACCATTTTACTGATATCTATGGCAGCAATGGCATTATGGCTTAACTTTTCGCCAAGCTCTATGACGATCTGCTCGCCATTTTCTTCAATCATGCTCTCAATATTTTGAATGATCATCCCTTTGAACATTGAAGGAATCAACGACGGCATCTTTTCATTTGCCAATGTCACAACTTTTTCTTTGATAATCTCGACAATTTGCTTTTTATCCATATCATCAATTATTTGATCGACAATCGTTTCCATGGAAACCAACTCTTCACTGATGACATCGCCAATCGATTTTGCAATTTCACCTTTTCTCTTAGGAATCAATCCTTGAATCATAAAAGGCGTTCCCTTAATACCTATCGGATTGACCGGTCTGAATAGAAGTTTGATAGCAATAACGTTAGTCAGCCATCCGATCAGTGCGCCAACTAGTACTAAAAATAATAATTTACTCATTGATTAGCCGCCTTTATGTTACGTCATAAAATAGAGTATCGATCCACAGTCAATCAGTGGATCGTCGTGTAATTCAATAATTTTAAGCCCATGACTATGAACAAATTGCAATATTGCGTCACCATCAGGATGGTGCCTTAACGCCCCATTGATGACCAGTTTATTCTCAACGACACCCCCAGAACCTCCGAAAAAACCATAGTTAAAACCCGGTAGTATCACATGACCTTTTTCTATGATTAGGACTTCATAACCTAAGGTTTTATAGTGTAAGGCAAGTCCGATATCTTCCGTTATGACGGCATTCTCTGTGAGCACCATTGTCGAGCAACGGGTATACCCCTGCCCCACATTGACCTTTTCACAAGTTAAGGCATCCAGTATTTTGGGTTCTGTGTTTCTCAACTTATGAAAAAAATGATTTTTAAGTTTAACTGCATTGTATGCACTATCAAATGGATAGTCCTTTTTCAATGATAGGGTACCCCTTACCACTTTTTCACCTAACCTTTTAAACCGTGCATCCTGAACGCTTAGCATTTGACTTAAAAATGCTTCGTAAATACACGGGGCAACACAAACAAAGTCAGATATAAACACGGATAAATCCGTATGGTCTGCAACCCTGGCATCCACCTCTTTATTTAAAGGGACTTCAAACAAAACATGTTCTTTTAAATCTTCTAAATCTCTCATCTTTTGAATCGTTTGTTTATTTGCAAAAATAACGCCCATAATACACACTTTCTAGGAAAAAATCATCTGCTTATGCGCCACCAGCAAAGACAGTTCAAGGTCTGTAAAATGGTAATTTTTATTGCAAAAATGGCATACCAAATCTGCTTTGCCATCTTCATCAATCATCTCTTCAATTTCTTTTTTCCCTAAACTTATCAAGGCGTTTTCCATCTTATCTCTGCTGCAGTCACACTGATAATTGAGGTCATATGTTTCGAGCTCATCGAGTCCAAGCCCTGCAAAAACTTGATTGGCAATTTGCATGATATCGAGACCCTCTTCAAAAAACTGAGTAAGTGGTGGAAGCGACGTCAAATTGGATTCGAGTTGACCAATCGTCTCTTCAGATGTCTCAGGTAAAATTTGAACGATAAAACCGCCCGCATAGTTGACTTTGGCTTCTTTAGACAAACTTACACCTATAGAGACCGCTGTTGGTTGTTGCTCTGACTTAACAAAATATTGCGCCACATCTTCCGCAATTTCGCCTGATACAAGACTGCATTGTCCAATAAAGGGTTCTTTCATGCCAAAATCTTTGATGACGATGATCTGTCCCTCTTTTCCGATGGCCGTTCCAACATCTAACTTTCCAAATGCATTGTATAGGTTCTCAGCATGGGGGTTT
This sequence comes from Peptostreptococcales bacterium, assembly GCA_038246775.1. Taxonomy (GTDB): domain Bacteria; phylum Bacillota; class Clostridia; order Peptostreptococcales; family Acidaminobacteraceae; genus Fusibacter_C. The sequence goes on from JBBRVO010000059.1 coordinate 10,958, forward strand.
GTCGTATAAGCTTTTACATTGCCGTGAGTGTCAGCAATAGCTACCATGAGTTTGATTGCATTGGTCCCTTTTATTTGAAGTGTTATTTTTTCTTTGTCAATTTTACTCATCATGCCCATCATGGCAGCGGCGGTAATCACTCTGCCCAATGCCGACGTCGAAATTGGCGTTAAATCGTGAGTCACTCTCGCTGCCTCTACCATATCCGTCGTCTGTGCGACATAAATTCTCACTTCTCTATTTTTTGACATTGCCGTCACAAGTTTGCCTTTCATGTTGCCTCCTAATTTTTCTTTTTCATAATAAAACAAATACGCTGAGACGTTTCTTGCATCGTCTCAAAAGTATCCCCGTCCAACGTTTCTAATACGGTAAAAAGCGGCTTGGCAATATTCAATATTGCCTCACTATCATAGGCCTTTTGCGTATGAAATTCTTCGTACCTTTGATAACCATTATCCTCTTCTTTAAACAAAGTCAATGAGAATTCCAACTTACTCGTAAGCACGTCGAACTCATTTTCCCAGATGTAGGCCGCTTGTTCAAAAGTCTCGGCAAATGTTTGATTTCCAATGACTTCTTTCAATTTGTATTTCGAACTCATATCACAAATGAAGAGGCCACCAGCTTTTAAATGCTTTTCAACGTTTATGAAAACGCGCTTGACCGATTCTTCGTCTGTTATATAATTGAGTCCATCGCACATGCAGAATACGACATCGTAAGTTTTCTTAGTATTAAATACCACCATATCTTGATGGTAAAATTTCATTTTTACACCTGCTTCATAAGCTTTTGCTTGAGCAACAGTCAACATATCTTCTGAAAGATCAAGGGCTTCTACGAGGTACCCTTTCTTTGAAAGCCCTATTCCTATAGTCCCCGTGCCACATGCCAATTCTAGCATGCTTTTTGCATCAGAACCGTACTTTCCTGCAATTATTTTAATCTGATCAATCCAATTTTCATAATCTACATCATATTGCATGATATCGTATACTGACGCAAATTCACCGTATATAGCCATCAATTACCACCTAACTTATACTCAATAATAAGCACTATTGTTTTTTTATCATTATTTTATTCTATTCTACATTCCAGCTAAAAGTAAGCCAAATAGATGATCAGCCCATATAAAATTGCCGCTAAACCAATTGGAAAAAAATGCGTACCTGACATCTTAAGACCACCTGGTTTCCACAATGGTCCCTCATCTGCAACCGTTACATCGATGGTTTCTTCAAGCACTGCATCATAGGAAGACACAACCATGGTCCTTGGAAACATACCGTTTAGACTTCTGAAAATCGATTTGATGCCAACAAAAAATACGATAGCTAAAACACAATAGAAAGCCATGACGCCTAGCATGACGCCCATCGATTCGAATGCAACCTCTCCAGTTGCAAGATTTCCAGTGCCACTATCAAAAACATTGAGCATAAACCCCATTGTCACAGCAATCCCGTTGTTGGCCATATGGGCAACAATGCCTGCAACGATAGAACCCGTTAATTGCACAAGGTAAGAAAAGACGATGCCCAAAATGATCGGTCCAAAAAAATTTTGAGGGTTAAAGTGAAAAATGCCAAATAATAGTCCGCTAAAAACCGCGGCCCATTTGAGTCCAACTTCGGATTCGTAACCGTTCAAAATAGCGCCTCTAAAAAAAATTTCTTCGCAAATTCCAGCGGATCCAGCAATGACAGCAAATAACAATAGATACTCCGCCGTATTTGAAGCGGTTGGAATCATGGCAACTACGGGTTTTCCAAACAGTTCGATAAAGAATATGGTAATGAGATTGGCCACGGCGATGATTGGGAGTAATAGGGCTGCTAGCACAATGATCTTTAGTACCGCTTCAAAAGGCAGTCTCTTTAATCTAAAGACTTTCTTTAAATCTTTTTTAGTGAGTCTCGCATAAAGTAGGATAGGTAGTGCTAATAGCCCAAATTCAGTGATTAGTAACCCTGATATAATTTCCCTGCTCTGAACATATGACCCCACTGTTAGAAACAGAAATGCCAATAGTATAAAAAAAGTGTTGGCTTCTTTGATTGAAAAAACGTTGCTTTTCTGCTTTGGTTCCAACATGACTGCTCCCTTCTACAACTTGATGCTGCCTTTATAAAGCAATATATTTTTATAAGTTTCCATGCCGTTCAACAATATTTGATCGTCAAAATTAAATTTGGCGTTATGCAATGGATAAATGTATGATTTTTCTTCATTATAGGTGCCAATAAAATAAAATAGTCCAGGAATTTCCTCCTGATAATAGGAAAAATCTTCACTGATCATCTGCGGTTCAATGATATCACATAACGTTTCATGATGTGAAACAAATGCACTGAAGAGGTTTTCATCATTGATGACAGGTGGGTACATGTCCACAAACCTCAAATCAATGGTCACATCATATGCGTGCGCCACACCTTCAACGTATCGTTTCATGCGTTCTTTAATCCTATTATACACAGCTTTATCAAAGGCCCGGATGGTCCCCTCTAGTTTTGCTCTGCCTGCTATAATATTGCGCCTTTCACCGCTTTCCAATCGACCAATCGTCAAAACTGCAGCACTAACGGGGCTAATATTCCTCGACACAATCGTTTGAAGACCAAGAACAATTTCACTGGCTATGACAATGCCATCTGTACCAATGTGCGGCATAGCGCCATGTGCACTTTTAGCAATCACTTCTATGTCGAACTCCCCCGTCATTGCCATCATAGGTCCAGATTTAATGCCGATTCTACCTTGCTCAATTTCAGGGAAAACATGAATGCCATAAATTTCGTCAACACCGTATTTTTTGAGGATCCCCTCTTTTACAATCACTTCCGCGCCACCAGGGCCTTCCTCAGCGGGTTGAAAAATCATAACGACATTATCGATCAGCGTCACCTCTTGATGGGTTAAAAATCGAGCGAGTCCAAGCATCATTGCCATATGACCATCATGGCCACAGGCATGCATAAAATGCGCGTGTTTTGAATGGTGGTCATAACTACTTTCTTCCGTGACGGATAGTCCGTCCATATCTGTCCTAAATGCAATGGTTTTTGTCGGCGATGTTCCCTTTAAATAAGCGACAATCCCCGTACCGGCAATACTCTCATACTCGATTCCAAGAGCACTTAATACATCTTTTAAATACTTTGAAGTTTTTACTTCTTCAAAACCAGGTTCTGGGATGAGATGAAGCGCTTTACGATCTTCAAATACATCCATTTTTATAGATTCTATAACTGACATATTATCACTCCATATCCATTTTATTTTATAGTTGACGTCACTTTTCCATAGTGATAGTATATATTTAATTATCCACAAACTTGCATATTTAATCCATCCGGCTGAGCACTCTTACCGATAAGGCTTAATCCGGCAATCGATTGTATCAATCATTATTATATTCTATATGATATGGTTTTACTATTCAAGATTGGCACTGTTAACTTAAATAAACATTTTCAAAATTTTAAGGAGGTTTAAATGAAAAAAATCAACTTGGCACTTGTTGGGGCAACGGGTATGGTGGGCAGAACCTTTCTTAAGGTTTTAGAAGATCGGGATTTTCCGTTTGACAACCTCTACTGTTTTGCTTCAAAAAAATCAGCTGGCGACATCGTAACCTGCAAAGGCAAAGAATATGTCGTCGAAGCGTTGACTGAATCTTCGTTTGATAGAGACATCGATATCGCCCTTTTTTCTGCAGGTGGTGATATTAGTATGCATTTTGCCCCGATTGCAGCTGCAAAAGGCGTGATTGTCATCGACAATTCAAGCGCATGGCGCATGGACCCTAAAGTACC
>JBBRVO010000060.1:0-14102 GCA_038246775.1 Peptostreptococcales bacterium
AATCAAGAATCATGGGATAGGATCCTATCTACAGATCTACAGTGGTGTAAATTACCTAGGAACGTCAATTTGTGTTAAAGAGGAAGATGCTGAAACTGCGAAAGCGTTAATTGAAAATTTATGGGGTGAATCTGATCTAGAAGCACAAGTGGATGTGGAGCATGATTTAGGATCTGATGATGAAATAGCCGATATGAAAGATTACAGGCACGAATATAATAAATCACTCAATAGAAAAAGGACTTTCTTAAAAGCGTTCCTTTTACTCATGTTCGGTACGGTCATAGTGATTCAACTTCTGTCTATTTTGAGTTAGATTTTGTCGTATATTGGTAGCGTGAAGGGTGTATAATGAGAATACAGGAGCTGAAAAACATATCGTCAAAGTGAGATTTCTTAGGATAATCGTACAGATCGCAGCGAGTCCTCATGTAAAATATCACGGTTTGTGGGCAACAGATTTAACGAAATCAGGGAATGAAGAGGTAAGCCATTGAAAGAAATTTATGATTTGAAAAATATTAAAGGCATTATATTCGATCTAGATGGCACTTTATTGGATACTTTAGAGGACTTGACCGATGCAGTCAATCACGTGATGCGGCAGTTTTCACTTGAAACGAAGACGATCGACCAAGTGAGAAGCTATGTTGGGAACGGCGTGGTTAATTTGATGGAACAATGCGTACCAGGAGCCGATACTCACGCGCAGTTTTCCGAGATATTGTACGCGTTTATGGACTATTATGAGAAGAACTGCGACCATAAAACGAAACCGTATGATGGTATATTAGCGCTCATAGAAAAGCTTCACAGTGAAGGCAGGCAGCTTGGAATCGTCTCGAACAAATTCGATCGTGCGGTTAAGGAACTGAATCGCCAATATTTTCATAGTTGGATTGATTTTGCAGTGGGCGTAACAGATGCGCATCATAGAAAGCCTGCACCCGACATGGTTTATGCGTGTATCGAGCAAATGCATTTAAAACCAGAAGAAGTCGTCTTTATTGGGGATTCAGAAGTGGATTTGAAAACTGCTCAAAATGCGGGCATCAAGTGTATCAGTGTGTTGTGGGGCTTTAGGTCGCTTGATGTTCTACAAGAATACGGTGCGACACAGATCGTTTCAAGCGTCGAAGAACTTGAAGATATGCTCAAGTCCATTACTAATTGCAACGACTAACCGTAGGGGGGAGACCATGCGCACGATAGAAATTATAACGATTGTCATTTTATTTTTAATAGCTATTGGATCATTTGTTGTTGGATACTTACAATTTAAAGAAAAAGGGTTTTTGTTCAATAATGCCTATCTATATGCATCAAAAGAAGAGCGAGCCACGATGAATAAAAAGCCGCATTATCGACAATCAGCAATTGTATTTGCTTCAATAGGGCTCATTTTTTTATTAAATGCAGTTGAGCTAATTGTCAGAAGTGGCTGGTTATTTATTGTTGAGCTAGGACTTATGATTTTTATAATTATTTATGCCATTGTGTCGTCCGTTATGATTGCACGTAAAAATTAGGGCAGTATGTGAGATAAAAAAGCGAATTTTTGATACTATTTATGTATAAAGAAGTATAATCAATCAAAAGGGGTGTAATTATGAAAGCAAACACAGTTATGTACAAAGGCATCAATATGGTTAAATATGAAATGAACTTTAAAGAAAAATTTCTACTGGAAACGTTTAAAAAAGAACTTCCTGAGACTTTTAAGGAAAGTGATTTCAATCTAGGTAGATTTTCGGATGACAATGAATTTAAGTTTAAATACCATAGCAAAATGGGTTTCTTTGTAATGTTCAAGAAAAACGGCAATTATGAACTTGTCCCTGGATTTCCAGTAATGAATAAAGAAAGTGCTATGACGCTATTGCTCACAAGTAAGTTTGAAGGTTGATTATGAAAAATGTATTAATCGTTTATTATACTGGAACTGGCTCTACGAAACTTGTAGCAGAAGAAGCCTGCAGCAATTTATCTAGGCGTAATGTAACGGCTGAAATGCACAGACTCACCGTAGCATCGAAAGATGACCTCATCTTAAAAGCTGCAGCGTGTCAGAAATTGATTCTAATCTATGTGGTGCATGCCTTCAATGCACCGGACCTCGTTTATACGTGGTTAAAAGAACTGGATGAACAGGGTCCTATTACTGATGGTACATTGAAAAGTGCAATGGTTATCTCTGTGTCCGGTGGTGGTGATATGCTCAGCAACACGGCTTGTCGTGTGAAGGCGAAGCGCTACCTTGAAAAGAAGAGGTTCAAAGTCGTAACTGAAGCGATGGTGGTGATGCCCAACAATTGGATGTCCGCCACACCAGAGGATATTTCAAGCGCTTTGATAGGCGTCATGCCGAAAAAAGTGGATCAGTGGCTGGATGCTTTTCTTGAAAATAGGAGTGTGCCAGTGCTATCAACAAAACCCATCGATCGAGTAATCACATCGCTTGGACGTCTTGAAGTCAAAGGTGGCTTACAGTTTGGTAAAGCCATCAAAGTCAGTGATGCATGCAATGGATGTGGCTGGTGCGAGAGTAACTGTCCGGCGAGTAACATAACGATGATCCATTCAGTTCCTACCTTTGGAAAGGTGTGTCATTTTTGCTTAGGCTGTATTTATGGTTGCCCGCAAAAGGCTTTGACGCCTGGGATGATGAAATTTGCCGTGATTCCTACTGGATATCCACTTAAAAAATATAGGCAGCAACCGGAACTGCCACTAACTGATGCTGAGTTGATGGCGCAGTTAAAAGGCGCCTCTATGAATGGGGTAAGGCGGTATTTGGAGGTTAAAAATGACGGTTGATGAGCTAAGACGCGATCTATCAAAAAGAGCTAAACGAGGGCTGCACTTTATCATTGCATCAGTATTTATTTGGTGCGCGATACTAGTAATAACCCTACTGCCAATAGACGCGATTACGAAAAATTTACTGACATTTTGTATAACTGCACCGCTTGTACCGCTCGCTTTTATGATTTCAAAGATCATTAAAGCGGAGTTTTCGGCTAAGGATAATCCACTAAACAATTTAGGTATTTTATTTTCTGTGAATCAATTTCTCTATCTTTTAATTGCTATGTGGGTTTATCCCACAGTACCTAGTAAAATGGTCATGGTTTTGGCAATGATCTTTGGCGCACATTTGTTGCCATTTGGATGGTTATATCAATCAAAAGCATATTTTGTCATGTCGGTACTCATTTCCATTACGGCTCTGATTGTTGGAAATTTTTATAGTGCGACTATCGTTTCACTTGTTATGATACTATTTGAAATTTTATTTTGTCTATGGCTAACGGTAGAAGTCAAAATTTTGAATCAGAAAGCGTAACGAAAGAGCTTTTAGATGCCATTTATAATTCAACTTTAGAACCAGAAATTCAAACATTTTTACCTAATTAAATTCCTATTTGAAAACACGGATACTGAAGAGCTAGTTGCAACGGCGCTTACTTATAATGAATCGTCGACCCGCGTTTTAAAAAAATGTGGATACAAGTTTGATGGAATCACAGAAATTGACCAAAAGCCCTATAATTGTTATCGGATGACTAAAGTTGAATGGCGGGAAATTTAACTTAAAGCCTTAAATTAAAGGGACGGTAATGAAAATTAAAAAAAGAAAAATCTATGAATTTACCGGATAAACCATTGTATCTAAAGCAGAAAGGGGACAAAATGCAAATAATCATTAGAGATGAAGTCAAGGCTTTCTTGATCAAGAAAAAGTCAATGGTGCTCACTGTATCGATGATCCATTCAGGCGGTGGCTGATGTGGGTCACTGATTATGCCCGAGGTCGGGTATCGGGTTCCGGAGGTTCCGGAACATTATAATAGTATTAAAGTAGATGACATAACAGTGTATGTCAAAAAGAATGTCATTACCACAGCGGATCAACTTGAGTTTGTGGCAAACAAAATTCTATTTGTTACAACGCTTGATGTCAGAGGTGTTAAAACAAAGTCGATTTGAAATCAAAAATTTATACAAACGACTAAGAAGGAATAGGTAATTATGATATTGGATCTTTCTATGGGCTTTCTCGAACGACTTGGATTAATCGTGATCTTTGCGATGCTCATATCCAGAGTGGTCTTTTTTAAAAAGTACGTAACCGGTGAAACGCGAAATTTGGGGGTGAAAATACTCTACGGTGTGTTTTGGGGATTACTTGGCGTTTTGATGACGGTCATGGGAACGCAAGTTTCTGGTGGCGTTGCCAATTCAAGAACCATACCAGTTTTGTTGGCAGGGATTATTGGTGGACCGTTTGTCGGAATCCTGTCTGGAATCATCGCGGGCATTCATAGGATGCTATTCTATGTCGGTGGCGATTTGACGGCTTTTTCATGTGGCGTCTCGACGATTATAGCGGGTATTATCGGCGGTTATTCAAAAAAACACTTAGACGGTCGCCCAAAGCGCTACTATGATGGATTTATTTTAGGGATAATCGTTGAAGTGATTCAGATGGGTGTGATATTGATTCTCGCAAGGCCATTTGATCAAGCATTTGAACTTGTGAAAATCATCTTCCTGCCTATGACCGTTCTCAATGCATTAGGCGTGGGGCTCTTTCTTTATTTTATACAACAAATATATGATGAAAGCGACAATGCCTCTGCAAAGATGGCGCATTTGTCACTACAAATAGCCAATCAGACGGTTCAACACCTTAGGAAAGGTCTAAATCAAGCCTCAGCGCGCGCTGTAACCGAAATAATATATGCGTTGACACATTATGATGCCGTGGCGATAACTGATACAGAGAGCGTTTTGTCTCATATTGGCGCTGGTGAAGATCACCATAAACCAGGGAGTTTTATTTGGACGGAAACAACAAAGGAATCGTTAGAGACAGGCAGTATCAAACAAGCGCTAGAGAAAAAAGATATCGGTTGCAATCATGCGTCATGTACACTTAGTTCTGTCATTGTTGTACCGCTTTTGATTACCGACCAACCCATTGGTACTCTAAAGGTTTATTATACGAAACCAAATGCCATAACAAAGCCCGATATTGAGCTGCTTAAGGGAATTGGCAATTTATTTTCAACGCAACTTGAACTTGGAATCATAGAAAAGCAAAAGGAGCTTAGGGCAAAAGCCGAGTTGACAGCACTTAGAGCACAGATAAAGCCTCATTTTCTTTTTAATGCACTCAATGCAATCATGTCACTGACTCGAACGGATCCTGAAAAGGCAAGAAGTTTGCTACAGGAGCTAAGTATTGTTTTGAGAAGTGGTTTTAAAGACAATGAACCGTTTATACCCATTGAAGATGAATTGCGTTTTATCGATGCGTATCTCAATATCGAAAAGGCAAGATTCCCCGATAAACTTCGAGTCGAAATGTTCATTGATGAAGCGTTGACGTTCAAATTGCCACCATTGATTTTACAGCCATTGATTGAAAATGCGGTGAAACATGGCATTCAGAAAAAACAAGGTCCTGGCATAATAAGGCTGGAAATTAAAAGAGTTAGCGATGAAGTGACCTTCTTGATTGCAGACGATGGCGTGGGAATGCCCGAGATTTACGATGACAAATCTTCAGGGATTGGTTTATCAAATGTAAAAGAACGGCTGATGAGCATCTATAATAGCGACCTTACTATTGCTTCAAAACCAAATGAAGGTACTCAAATACGATTTTCCATACCCTATCAAAAATTAGAGGAGAAATTGACGTGATTAGAGTGGTTTTAGTCGATGATGAACCATTGGCAATACAAGAGCTTGCGTACATCTTAAGTAAAGTGAGCTATGTTGAAATCGTGCGTACATTTACAAATGCATTAGAGGCCCTGGCATTTATTCAAATGGAAGAGCCCGATGTCGTATTTATGGATATAGACATGCCTCAGATGAGTGGTATCCAGTTAACGGAAAAACTTAAGACAGAAGGTGTAAAGACTAAAGTGATTTATGCCACCGCCTATGACTCATTCGCGATTAAAGCCTTCGACCAAAGTGCTATTGATTATCTGCTTAAGCCTTATGATGCAGATCGGATTTATGCTGCGGTGCTTAAGATTAAACATCATTTGAATGCACCTCAAAAAAGCACCGTGAAATCCATAGAGCGTCTGTCAGTCTGGATTGGCGAGAAGATGATTTTGATTCATGTAGATGAAATAGTCCTGTGCGCTATCGAAAACAATCGCACAACGATACGGACGGAAAAGGCAACGTATGAGACAAACGATAGTCTCGCCAGTCTTGAGAGCAAATTGCCATTAGATAAATTTATTAGAACTCATAGAGCGTATATCGTCAATCTGAGTAAAATCAGAGAAATTTCCCCGTATTTCAACAACACATTGATATTAAAACTTGAAGGGTGTAAAGATGAGATTCCAGTAAGTCGGAGCTATTTAAAAACTTTTAAAATGGCACTGAATATCAACTGAGTTTTTTGACACTTCATGGCTGATATTTTGCATTTGAGACTAAAAATGACATAAAAATAACAAAATAATGATACTGTTTGATTAATTCTAAAATATGATTAGGGGGAATCTACTATGGTATCTTTTTTGTTGTCTATTGTAGCATTATTGGCGGGATATTTAATCTATTCTAAAGTGGTTGAGCGGATTTTCGGAATTACACCAGAAGTTGATACACCAGCTAAAGCGAAAGCGGATGGCGTCGACTTTGTCGAGATGGACTGGAAGCGCGTTTTCTTAATTCAATTCCTCAATATCGCAGGTCTTGGCCCAATCTTTGGTGCCATTGCAGGTGCACTTTGGGGTCCAGCAGCATTTCTTTGGATTGTACTCGGTTCTATCTTTGCAGGTGCAACACACGACTATTTCTCCGGTATGTTATCAGTAAGACATAGCGGTGAGACGATCGGCGAAATCGTAGGTCGTTATTTAGGGCTTACTGCTAAACAAGTCATGAGAGTTTTCTCAGTTGTATTACTCGTTTTGGTTGGCGTCGTCTTTATATCGGGACCTGCAGGTTTACTTCAGACGATGACTGGCATTAACAAAAACGTTTTCTTAGCACTTATTATCGTTTATTATATTCTCGCGACGATCTTACCAATTGACAAGATCATCGGAAAAGTCTATCCAATCTTTGGTGCCGCTTTACTGATCATGGGTGTTGGCATTATGGGTGGTATCATATTCGGTGGTTATACAGTTCCTGAGATTTCACTTCAAAACTTCCATCCAGCTGGAAAGTCAATTTTCCCATTCTTATTCATCACAATCGCTTGTGGCGCTATCAGTGGTTTCCATGCGACGCAATCGCCAATCATGGCAAGATGTCTTAAAAATGAGAAAGAAGGCAGACGCGTATTCTATGGCTCTATGATTGCTGAAGGTATTATTGCCCTTATCTGGGCAGCAGCTGCAATGAGTTTTTATGGCAGTACAGAAGCGTTAGCAGCTGCAGGATCTCCAGCTGTTGTCGTCAATGATATCTCAACGACTATGCTTGGCGTATTTGGTGGTATATTAGCAGTACTTGGTGTTGTCGCAGCGCCAATCACATCAGGTGATACGGCATTTAGAAGTGCACGATTGGTTATTGCAGATGCATTCAAAATCAAACAAGAAAAGCTGATGAGCCGATTCTTAATCGCTATTCCACTTTTTGCGGTGGGTATTTCACTTACATTCATCGACTTTACGATCATCTGGCGATATTTTGCATGGTCAAACCAAACGTTGGCAACGATCGTTCTTTGGACGTCGGCAACATATTTGTACAAAAATGCGAAACCACACTGGATTGCATCACTTCCAGCAACATTCATGACAGCAGTTGTAACGACTTACATCCTCGTTGCACCAGAAGGACTCAAACTTTCTGAAAGCATTGGTTTACCAATTGGTATAGCGGTTGCTGTATTGATATTCGCGTTCTTTTTAATGAAAGTAGCTTCTGCTAACAAGGCGAGACTCGCAGTTGAAGAAGCATAGACTGTAAAAACGTAGAACAATCATATAACAAACTCGAAGGTGTTGTTGCGTCTCTAAGCGATTAGAGATGTAACAACCCCTTTTTTTTATAAAGTGCATCTATAAGAGAAGTGTAAAAAGGAAAATTAAGGTATAATAAAGGAGTGAGAAAAATCTGCTCTTAGAAGGTGGCTTTATTATGAAACTTAAGAAAGTGTTGTTCATATTAGTCGTTAGTATATTATTACTTACCTCATGCAATTCACAAGAAGATGTGGCACATATGAACCAGGATAAAATGACTAAATATGTGACTGATGCCATTGACGAACCCGTAACGTTTGACAGTGTGGTGGGAAATCCTGAAGACCCAGTCATGACCTACGTCTATAAACTCGAGGATAGAGATATAACCTTTGAAGCAACATCCGTCATAACAGCACTAGGTGTTGATGGGACGCGTTTTGGTAACTATGATGAAGAGATATACATATATTATGAAGAAGGCATCGTAAAGTCTGATTATTATTCTACAGAAAGACTACGAATCAGAAACGCCTTAGAAATTGACGAAGAAGATGAAAACTTCGTTTTATCGATTATAAATGCAAATAATTATGAGGACATTAACAAATTAGCACAGTATGCTGTTGAACTCGACATGCTATATGACTTTAAAGAAATCAAGCCTGAACGCCTAGTCGCCATTAATTTAGGTGTACTTTCATTTAGCAATCCAGGAAATTCAATTGAGGGACCAAGATTTTCAACAAATGAAAAGAAACAACTGATTTACGAGGACGTCTACAATGAAATGGTTGCATCCTATATCGCGCAACTCATTCAGTTTGATCAAACGGATGAAAAGATTCCTGAAGATGTTTGGAAGCGATATGCTAAATAGCATAACAATGAAGGGAAGGTAATGAAAATGAAAAAAAGAAAAATTTATTATTTTACAGGGATTATTATCGTATTATTGATAGCTATATATATATTTAAAAATGCTTGATAATGCTTATATGAGTTCACCGCAAACGTTCCCGATATTGTTTAAAGGAAGCATTGATACTGGAGAAATATCTATTTTAAAGGCCGAATATTCTAATGCTAAAAATAATGTGAGTTGGAGCACTCATAATATCGACCTTACAAATTTGATCGAACAAATCATAACTGAAAAAGCCAAATCTATGAATTTACCGGATAAACTATTGTATCTATAGTAGAGAGGGGATAACATGCAAATAATCATTGGAGATGAAGTCAAGGCATTCTTAATCAAGAAAAATTCAATGGTACTCACTTTATCGATGTTCCATACAGGCAGTAGCTGTGGTGGTGGGTCATTGATGATGCCCGAGGTCGGGTATCGGGTTCCGAAGGTACCAGAACATTACAATATTATCAAAGTAGACGACATAACGGTGTATATCAAAAACAATGTCACTATCACATCGGAACAAATTGAGTTTGTGGCGATCAAAAATCTATTAGCTACAACGCTTGATGTCAGAGGTGTTAGAATTAAGTCGAATTAAGAGTTAAAGACACCGCCACTTATGGAAGCACTCGGTTTAGCAGAAGTGACACATGATGCAAAAGGAAACAAGATGCGCGCAAAATAGCATGAAAAAAAGGAGTCATTATGAATTATAAAAAGCAGTTAAATATTACTTATAACTATGAAGTGAACTTGGATGTAATTGAATTTTGCATTGTCATCAATAATTGCAGAAGATGGAGCGGGATTGATGAACAAATAAAAATAATACAAAGCTGGAAGGGCAAAGTAAATGACCATGCATATGATCTAATGGCATATGGTTTGGGCTTAATGATCGATGGTAGAGATCCAGTACTTGTTGAGTTTTTTATAAATGAGTATTACACTAAAATTTGTGAAGATTATGTTTTGAATCACGAAACCAAAAGAGATTTGCGACTGGTCAAAACCGTAGTTGTTTGGATTCAAAGTGGAGAAGGGCATCGCGTCGAAGAGCTCTTGTCAACCATCGAGAATCCCGTTTTAAGATCTGAGTATAAAAACTGGCTGTATTTAAATCAGTTTGACTTTAAACTTAGTCTAGAAGGCTTTAGGAAAATGAGTCCAGCCGACATCCAGGTTCTAACGCAATCAAAGCCATATATTATGGCAGAGTTTTTGAAGGGAAGGTAAAGATGAAAATTAGACCAACAACGATCATTGCAGTTATCATATTTATCTTGGGTGTCATTTTTGACCTTAATTACGCAAAATATTTCATAGCACTTGGCATGCTCATTTACTTTTCAGCCTATCGGGTTTATTACATATGGAATATTGTCATCGAAATATTGGCAGTGATCGCTTTAGTATGCACACTATTAGTAAAAGACATCTCAATCAATATGTATTTTCTGTACGCATTTTTAGGATTGATGTTTCTTGATATGGCAGTGATTTTTATAATGAAAAATTTAGGGTATCCGATTTTGAAAAGTGAAGTGGGCGATGAATAAATACTATGAAGCATATGATTTGAGATATAAACGCATCCATGAAGATGGGCTTTTATGGTTTAAAAATGAACCAACGCCTGAACTACTAGATTGAATTCTGATCATAATATACCGCTTAAAGATGCGATAAACACGTAAAAGAAATTGAAGCAGTTGGTTTTAATATAGAAAAGAGCTTTAATTCTATAAACGAATTTTATGATGACTGTATGATCGTGTATGCGGTGAAAAATATAAATCAAAAATAGGACGGTAAATATATGATAACGATCGAACCCGTTTCACACCATAACGCCAATGAAATCTACAAATTTGAAATTGATAACAGAGCTTTCTTTGAAAGCACATTGCCATCAAGAGGCGATGATTACTACGAATCCAACAACTTCAAAATCATTATTGATTCAATCTGTGAAGACCAGAAGGCAGAGAATCTATACATGAATATTATCAGAAATGAATCCAACGAAATGGTTGGGAGAGTCAATCTTTTTCCTATTCAAATGGAACCTTATAATCGCGCTTTTGAAGTTGGATATCGTATTGGCGAGGCACATCAAGGAAAAGGTTATGCCTCCGAAGCGGTTAGGCAAATCACTAAACTAGCCCTTGATACGTATGGGATTGACTATATACAAGCATTAACGGCACCTAATAATATTGCATCGCAAATCATTCTCATCAAAAATGGATTTGCATTCATTAAAAGAATACCAAATGATGTTGAGGTCAATGGCGCATTTGAGGATAGTATCGTGTTTGAAAGAGTAAGGTAGAAGCCAATGAAAATTGCATTTTTAGACAGAGATGGCACGATTGTGAGGGATTATCCTGATGAAGCCTGGAAGGGAAGGATTATCCCTGATGTTTTAGATGGCGCTATAGACGGCATGAAACGACTAAATCAGTTGGGTTACGAAATTATCATTGTTACGAACCAATATATTATCAACGATGGTATCATTACAACGGATGAGTACAAGCAATTTACTCAAAATTTGATAAGTATATTTGATACGAATAACGTTCAGGTGTTGGATATATTCCATTGTCCACATTCAATCCATGAAAAATGTAAATGCAAGAAACCAATGACAGGCATGATCGAATCGGCGCTTACAAAATATCCTTCAATTGATTTATCAAAATCAATCATGATCGGAGACTCAGAATCTGACATGCTACTAGCAAGCAATATGAATCTCAAGTTTTATAAGGTGGATAGCAGTAAGCCCGTTGGAATGAACAGTGTGTATCAGTCGATTGATGAAATTGCGCAGATTTTAATTTAGTAATAAGCAATATGATCAAAGAATTGAAAGGAACATAAATGAGACTTGTTGAACCTTCTAAGGAAATGGAAAAGTTTTTTATTGAAATGGCAAAAGACAATATGCAAGCAAATGAACTCAGATATCAATTTGCTTTTGAAGGAAATTTTGATTTTGGTGCGTACATTGATAAATTGCGTGATGATTCCAAAGTTGAAAAAATAAAACCAGGTTATGTACCATCAACAACATTTTGGTTAATTGACGACCATGGAAAGATATTAGGTGTAAGTCGATTAAGACATTATTTAATGCCACATTTGGAAAGAGAAGGTGGACATATTGGATATGACGTGCCACCGTCTGAAAGAAAGAAGGGGTATGGTATAATACTCCTTAAGCATGTACTATTGAAAGCCAAAGAAATGGGCATCAAAAAAGTGTTGATCACATGTGATGCTGATAATATAGGTTCAGCTAAAATCATAAAAAATAATGGTGGCGTTTATGAAAATGAAGTCATATCAACTGAATCAGGAAAACCAGTATCGCGTTATTGGATTGAATCTCATGTGAATAATGATGACATAAAACACTGGGTCGTTGTGAATGGTAGCCCAAGAGTCGGGATGAACTCGGATAAGTTAATCGAGACATTGGAGCGAACAAGCTATTTTAAGGATGCTAAATTTACAAAGTTCAAATTAAATAGTGTGACTATAAGTCCTTGTACTGGCTGCAATCAGTGTAGGATATCAAATCGTTGCACGATTGAAGATGACTTTAATGTATTAATTGAAACGATTAAAAAGCATAAGCATCTAATCCTCATTTCACCTTCATACAACTATAACGTAACTGCTCAGATGAAGTGTTTTATCGATAGACTATTTAGTCAATATACGTTCTCATCGGACGGTTGTACATCTCAGTTAGGTGAATACATTGAAGCCATTATTATTGGCGTTTGTGCAGGGGATGAAGATGGCATGGGCTATACGATGGAAGCAATGAAGCGACCACTACAGGATCATGGAATTCTTAGAATCCGAGAGTATAAGTATCTGCACACTAAACATAAGGCCGTATGGAAAAATGAAAACCTACACAGTGAACTTGAGATGTTCTTTAGCATTTAAGAGCCATAAAATATTGAAGGACACTATATTGCATGATAATAAATATAATGATGAGGGCAAGACAAATGAATACTTACAATGAACTTATGGAGCTGCATACTATTTTAGAGTCAGACAGATTATTATTAAGACCCTTTTCATTAGAGGATGCAGCAGATGTGTACTTATTTGCCAGTGATGAACTTGTAACCAAGTATTTAACATGGCCAGCATTAAAGGAACCGTCAGAAGCTTTAGAAGTTATTAAAAACTATTACATGAGTAAGACTGGAATTTTTGCCATTGCGTTAAAATCCGAAACTAAATGTATCGGCTGTATCGATTTAAGGTTATTTAATGACCATGATAAGGCGAGTTTCGGGTTTGTATTAAATAGGCACTATTGGAACAAGAATTACATGACGGAGGCATTAAATTTGATTTTGGACCTTTCTTTTTCTAAACTGAATCTAAATCGTGTTGATGCGACGCATTATGTAGGCAATGAAGGTTCTGGTCGTGTTATGCAAAAGTGTGGTATGCAGTATGAAGGCACTGGCATGCAGGAAGTGAAGATTAGAGGGTCTTATTTCGACGTTGTGCATTATGCGATTTTGAAAGAGCAATGGTTGAATCAGAAACAAGAATAGGGATAACAGAAGTGAAGGCGTGATTGAACTTCGGCAAGTCTTTGAATAAAGACAAATAAAAATTGTTTGACAATTCTCTCAAACCGCGATATTATCGTTTTAATATCTAAATCGCCATTTTATATCTGATCGAAGATTCTAGTAGATGGCGGAGGAGTGACACATGTTAAATTTATCTAATAAAAAAATAGCTAAGTACAGAGGCCATCATCACATTTAGAGTTTGTATCCGTCGCGGATGCAAGCTCTATTCGAGCTTGAGTCCGCGTGCTTAGTAAGTAACCGTGCGTAGACTTAAAGTCAACGCACGGTTTTTTTAATTTCAGGATAGAATTCTGCAAGCGAAGGGCTTCTTTCTCAAGAACGGAGAAGAAGGCTTAAACAAGGTATCGGTATAGCCTGTAATGTTAAATTTATGCAAATTTGAAATATTAATACATTTTGTTGATTGAATGATTGATTGAATTAATGATTGTTTATTTGAATTAGCTATAAAAGCCTCACTAAAATCAAGATAGGAGAACAACAATGAGCGTATTAACCATGAACACCATAAAAGCCCTACTGGAAGAAAAACAATACACACAAGTTCACACGCCCTTGATCCTCAACTACACGCAAGCG
>JBBRVO010000061.1:0-13439 GCA_038246775.1 Peptostreptococcales bacterium
ACATAACCATCACCAGGGATTTCCATAAAATTCATTGCTCTTAATCCTTGGATGACTTCAGAACAAGTAAACTTGTTTTGAAGTCTCTTTTCTAAGTATCTGTAGAGCACCATTGCTAAAAAACACGTTGTAAAATGTGCTTCAATTCGATCGTCTCTCTTGAGATAGACAGGTCTCGCCTTGAATTCACTTTTCATGATTCTAAAGCATTCTTCTATCTCCCAGCGTCTATGATTAATCTTAATGATTTCAGCCGCTTCATCTTCAAGGTTTGTGCATACCGCATAAAATCCGTCAAAGGCCTCTTCTTTTCTAGCAACTTCATAGTCGATGTTGTAAAGATGCTTTTCTGCAATCTCGCCATTTGGTGTTACGCTTCTTTTTTCGATAAACCTCTTATAGTCATTCTGACTACTTGTCTTTAGTTTCGATGGATTGGTTTCGACCACCTTGATGGCACGTTCAATTTGCGAATTTCTGATGGTTCTTTGATAGTCTCTATACTTGATAGAATAGGTCACAATCAATTTCTGCTCCAAATCATTCTCTTTGATCCAGCGTTCTTTATAGAATGTTTTGCTTTTGTACTGTGATTCTTCAATCTCAGAAAGATCGTAAACCTTGCTGTCACCAGTTAGTTGCCATCCTTCATTCGAAAGCGCCCATTCCTTGAGGTGCTTTTTCAGTTGTTTAACAGATTGTGTGGTAATGAAGGCACGTTCATCTTGGTCGTTAAATTTTCTGTTGTTAGTAGAAGCTAAACCTGCATCGGTACATACAACAAATTTTGAAAGTTTAAAATCATCAAGTATCTTTTGCTCTATGGGTTTTAAAGTCAGTTGCTCATTAGCGTTTCCCTTGGTGATGCTAAAGGCAAGTGGAATGCCATCGCCATCCATGAACAAACCCATCTGGACAATAGGGTTGGGTCTATTTTCTTTTGAATGACCATACTGCTTTAGGCCTTCTTCCTGCTCTATCTCAAAGAAATAATTTGTACAATCATAATAAAGAATTCCAGCGTTTCTTTTAGAAATTTTAAGACTGTTTTTATAAAGCTCAGACTGAATAAAATCTGTTTCCTTAGAAATAACCTCAAGGGCTCTATAAATTTGCTGAATCTCAAAATCAGGTTTTTCCAATAAGGTTGAGGCAAGATTAAAGGTTGAAAGTTTGGAACTAGGAAAAATAATTCTTCCGTAGAGAAGTCTTGAAAGGATCGAATCAAGATTATAAGAAAATTTATGGCGCTTGGAAATTTCTTCGCAAATGTTATGAAGCCCTAGTTCATGGTAAATCTTTTGAAGAAACAAGTAACCACCATTGAAAGAACGCTGTTTACCCTTATCGATAAGTTTGGTGGGAGAATACTGGACCATAACTTTATTTGATTCTTCTTTTTCTTTATCATTAAGTTCGGAAATATATGCATTTGCCCATTCGTAAGGATCTTGGCCATTCAATTTTTCTCTGAGCTCAGACTCAGTACCAAGTTTTTCAACTATTTTTGAAGAGTTGGATTGCGTCTTGCTGTTATAAATAGATTTAATCACATAGAGTGAAGCAGAATTCTTAGACTTAGTCACTTTTAACCTCATAAAAACACCTCCCTAACACTACTATTATAACACAGTACGACAAAGTACGCAATATAAAAAACAAAAAAAGCAAAAAAAAATAAGCTTTTTCAAGCTTTTGAGGTAGATTTTAAATATGCAACTGTCAAACTCCCGTGGTTCTAGACCATATACAAGGTATCGTATATAAATAAAGTTAGCCTTGACATCGACAATACGTCTCGTTATAATGAACAAGAATTGCATAGAAATTAAGGTGCTTAGTCTAAAAGCTAAGAGGGAATGAGGTTAGACTCCTCAGCAGCCCCCGCTACTGTAAATAGTGATGAAATCCTAATGAATCCACTGATGACCTCGGGAAGGATAGGAAAGTAAAGTGATCTATAAGCCAGGAAACCTGCCTTGATTTAAGTTTTATCAACTTCGGAGGGAAGTAGGGTGACCAAGGTACAAATCTATTTTTGTATTTTAAGCACACGTTTTCCTACGTGTGCTTTTTTATGTGTCAAAAACCCAAAAGATTAAAATGGAGATTAAAATGGCAAAGAAAATGGCGAAAAAAATAATGTTTCAAGGGACTGGATCTTCTGTTGGGAAAAGTCTCATTGTTGCGGCTGTTTGTAGAATTTTAAATAATCGCGGCTACCAAGTAGCGCCTTTTAAATCGCAAAATATGTCACTCAATTCATATATTACTGAAGATGGAAAAGAAATGGGACGCGCACAAGTCGTTCAGGCAGAAGCCGCCAGAATCAAACCAATGGTGGAAATGAACCCCATTTTACTGAAACCGACAAGTGATGTTGGCAGCCAGGTCATTTTAAATGGTGAAGTGTTTCAAAACATGGAAGCTATAAAGTACTTTTCAGCCAAAGACTATTTGATACCTCATATAGAAAAAGCATTCCAAACATTATCGGAAAAATACGATGTGATCGTTATTGAAGGGGCAGGCTCTCCAGCTGAAATCAATCTGAGAAGCCGTGATATCGTCAACATGGGATTGGCGGAAATCGTTGATACGGATGTGCTATTGATCGGAGATGTGGACAAGGGCGGCGTATTTGCAGCGCTATATGGCACATTTTTACTACTTAGTGACCTTGAGCAGGCACGTATTAAAGGGTTTGTCATTAACAAATTTAGAGGGGATGTCGAACTTTTAATGCCAGGTGTTAAAATGCTTGAAGCCTTGATTCATAGACCTTGCTACGGTGTCATTCCATTTATCGGCGATCTAAAGATCGACGATGAGGACAGTGTAACAGAACGCTTTACACTAAAGTCTAATAAAGGTTTAAAGGTTGGCGTCGTCAAATTGCCCTATATGTCGAATTTTACTGATTTTACGGTCTTTGATCTTGAAGTGGATGTAAGTCTTGAGTACTTAACCAACGGTGATGCGTTACAAGAATGTGACGTAATCGTCATTCCCGGTAGTAAAAATACCATACATGATATGCAGTATTTATTGGAATCAGGTTTAAACCATGCGATTTATAAAGCGCACAGAAATCAAATACCAATCATAGGGATATGTGGTGGCTATCAACTATTGGGACAATCTATTGAAGACGCGTATGGCGTTGAATCGATTGAGAGTAGAATCAATGGACTGGGGCTCTTGGAAGTCAAAACTCAGATGGCAAAAGACAAAACGACAAGGCAGGCTACGGGCAAAGTGATAGCACCGTTTTTAGATTTGCCGATTTTGGACCTGCATTTAAATGGTTACAAAATTCACATGGGTGAAACCACGTTTATGAACGCAAACGTCAGACCTTTTATGTTGACAGACTTAGGAATTTATGAGGGTGCCATCAGCGATACAGGAACCGTTATGGGTACTTATTTTCACGGAATATTTGATAATGACAATTTTAGAAATGTCCTTCTTCACCGTTTGAGACGTGAGAAGGGAATTGGTGAATTCTTTGAACCTATAAGCTTTGAAGCGCTGAAAGACAGCGAGTACGATAGACTGGCAATGCATGTTGAAGCCAATCTCGATATTGAAGCACTATTAAAATTGCTCGAGCAATCGCGTTAAATAGACTTTATCAACGTAAGGGGACATGATGCTCATAACTATTGGAATTGCAATCTTATTAGATCTGTTAATAGGTGATCCTCCTGATTGGCCGCATCCAATTAGGTTCTTCGGATGGGTTATAGCCAACATTGAAAAAATGGTTAGAAAACACATAAAAAATCTTTATCTCGGTGGATGTTTGCTTTTATTCGGATCCGTGATAGGTGCTTTGTTGCCAGTTATTTTACTGAAAGCTATAATCCCTCCACTTTTTTATAATTTCATAGAGATCTATTTACTATATACGTTTTTAGCTTCAAGATGTCTTTCAGACGAAGCGCGTAAGGTGAAAAAAGCCCTAGATAATGGGGACATTGAATCCGCCCGGTTCAACCTTTCTTACCTGGTAGGACGCGACACAAAGACACTCTCGCAAAGTGATGTAACACGTGGCGTGGTTGAGACCGTGGCTGAAAATACCATAGATGGTGTTTTAGCACCTTTATTTTTTATGATAGTGGGTATTCCTTTTGGACTTTCGATAGAGCTTGCGTTACTCTACAAAGTCGTGAATACATTGGATTCAATGGTGGGTTACATACAACCACCGTACAAGGAAATTGGTTTTGCTTCTGCAAAGATGGATGACTTGTTAAACTTTATTCCAGCAAGGCTTGGCGCCATTGTGATGCTCCTCTCAGGCGCGTTACTAGGTAAAAATGTCAAAAATGGATTCAAGATGCTTATTAGAGATAGAAACAATCATAAAAGTCCAAATTCGGGACATCCAGAAGCCTCGATTGCTGGTTTACTGGGCATTCAAATCGGCGGATCAAATTATTATTTTGGAAATTTAGTTGTGAAACCCACGATTGGTGATGCCTTAGAGCCGGTAGCGTCACAGCATATAAAAGATACAATCAGTGTGATGATTGGATCAGAACTATTGGTGTATACGGTATGCTGTTTGGTGGCATTTTTTTTATAAGTAGAGGATTGATTGTAAGGTCTTGTCAGCATTAATATAACCGCTAAAAAACTGACAAATCGACTAGGAGGCACTATGAATTTTCACGGTGGACAATACAAAAGAGAAGGCTTAATGGACTTTAGCGTCAATATCCCACAACTGAATCTTGGGGTGGCTTATAAAGACTTGTTGATGCGATCGATTGATAAGCTCTCTGATTATCCTGAAATCGACGGTAGACAGGCAAGAGAAGCACTTTCGACTTATCTAAAATGGCCGGCAGACCAGATTGTTCTAGGCAATGGTGCAACGGATTTGATCTATTTGCTATCTCGTGCGATGCAACTAAAACGCACTATGGTTCTTGAGCCGACGTTTACAGAATACCGCCGTGCGCTGGAGCAGAGTGGTACCACTGTGTTCGAGTATGTGTTGAACAGTGACTTCGGTTTTCATTTGAATACTGAAAAATTAGCTAAAAGCATCAATAATAAAGGGTGTGAAGCCCTTTTTATATGTAACCCCAACAACCCCACGGGTCAATTCTTTACAACGACTGAAATTGAATCGATTTTGAAAGGCGTGACAGTTGAAAAATTTTTACTAGTTATCGATGAGTCCTTTATAGAATTCAAAGATAGAGCATCACATCACGACGTAATGAGACAATTAATGGTGCGCTTTAACGTTTTAGTCATACGATCGATGACAAAGACATTTTGCGTTCCTGGACTTAGAATCGGATATCTTTTCGGCAGTGAAGGTAGCATCAAACAGGTAAAAAACTATAGGGACCCTTGGGCATTGAACCGTTTTGCTCTCGAGAGCATTCCTTATTTATTGAAAGATAGAAGTCACCTAGAGCAGCTGCAAAACTGGTGTGAATCAGAATCTGGATATATGAAAGCCTCACTTGAGAAACTAGAGCGAATTGAAGTGTTTGATGGCCATGCGAACTTTTTGCTTATTAAACTGGACCATCCAAATCAAGCAATATGGCATGACGCACTTATTGATAAAGGATTTTATTTGAGGACCTGTATGGATTTTAGGGGTCTAGATGCCAGTTATTTTAGAATCGCAGTAAAAGATAGACAATCAAATAAAGCATTATTAAATGCTATGAAGGAGACTTTGCTATGACACTCAAAAATGGAATAACAAACCATAACAATCTAATTTTCAAGCACCTTATTAAACCGAAGAAAATCCTCTCAATCTTATTGGTGATGGTGCTGATTTTATCTGCCCTGCCCATGTCATTTGGAGCAACGGTTGATTTTAATGGTGTAGCAAAAAAATCGACGACAGAAAGTCGCTTTGAAAGAACCCTGATCTCAACGGATTCTTTGAAAGATTATGGTTTGAAGGCCACAATAACAGGAAATACGATTCTCTTAACAAACGGCAATGTTGCGTTTACATTCACAAACAATTCCAATGTCGTTAAAGTCAATAGTGCGACCGTGACCCTTGATTCAAAGCCGTATTTCAAAGAGCATGTCGCTTTTGTACCGATGAAGTTCATCTTTGAAACACTCAACTACGCGGTAGGATATAGCGACACGACTAAACAAATAACACTTAAATATAATGGCAATTTTGTTTTTCCAATCACAATAAATGATGGCGCAAAAACGTATAAATTTACTAAACCCGCAAAGCGCATCGTATCACTCGCACCTTCCATCACTGAAATATTATTCGCAATCGGTGCAGGGGATATGGTCGTCGGTCGCACGAAATATTGTACGTATCCTGCCCAAACGGCTGCGATTAAAGCAGTGGGGACACTATATGAACCTGATCTAGAGGCGATCATCAACCTCGAACCGGATGTCGTAATCGCTGCAACGCACATGAATGAAGACGTTATGAACGCACTGACGAAAGCAAAAATTTCAACATTGACGCAAGAGTCTCCAGCGAAAATCGTTCAAATTTACACTTTGATTGAACAACTCGGTCGATTGACGAACAAGACTTATGAATCGCGTGCAGTCATTTCATCGATGAAGAGTAAAGAAGATCGCATCACTAACATTATGAAAGCGATGCCACTTTCACAACGCAAAGAAGTCTATTATATTGTCGGAACTGGAAAGAGTGAATTTACGGCAGGTAAGCAGACGTTTATCCATGAAATCTTAGTAGGTGCTGGACTTATCAACGTAGGATCGGATGTGGATAAATGGTCGTATAGCCTAGAAAAACTCATCGAGCATAATCCAGAGTATCTCATTGGTGCAGATTATAGCTTTACCGCAATGAAAAGCAGCAAAAATTATTCGAGCTTATCGGCTTTGAAATCCGGCAAGATATTAGAAATTGATACGAATATATTCTCGATACCTGGACCACGCATCATGGACTATAGTATGAAAACGCTCATTGAAAAATTATATCCTGAATACGCTTATAAACTTAGATTCTAGGAGATTATATGGAATATGGCATCAAAAGAAAATCTAACTTTCTAAAAATCGGACTACTCCTCATCGCTTTGATTGGTTTTGCAACATTCGCAGTAACCCAGGGGTCTGTAAAGATCCCTGTTTCAAATGTTTTGCGCATCATTTTTTCAAGAGGGGTTAGCGATTCGATTAAACCAGCGCACAGTTTCATTGTTGAGAATGTCAGGTTGCCTAGAATATTGTTGTCTGCAAGTGTTGGCGGGATGCTTGCCGTGATTGGAACTGTTTTCCAGGCGCTTTTCAAGAATCCCATGGCAGACCCCTACGTAATGGGTGTTTCATCAGGTGCGGCTTTTGGTGCGACACTGGGCATCATATTTGGCGTAGGTGTATCACTAGCAGGCTTGGGTTTGGTATCCATGATGGCATTTGTCGGCGCTATGGTTACTATGCTCGTCGTATATACCTTGGCATCCGTTGGGGGCAAAATATCAACGACAGGCATATTATTGGCTGGCATCGTCGTCAATGCCCTGTTATCATCCTTGATTTCTTTTATCATGATCGTCTATCACAATGATATTGATCGAATCGTGACTTGGACGATGGGAAGTTTCAATGCGGCCTCATGGGATCATTTGAAAGTGATCATCCTGCCGATGTTCTTCGGTGTAGCGTATATGATTAGCCTCTCGCGCGAGCTCAACACGCTTAATTTAAGTGAAGAGGATGCAAAAAATATGGGAGTCGATGTAGAACGTATCAAGAAGACAGCTTTAGTAATTGCCTCATTGCTCGCCGCTTTTTCAGTTTCAGTCAGTGGCATCATTGGATTTGTCGGACTTATTGTACCACATTTTTTTAGGATGCTATTTGGATCGGACCACAGAATACTCCTGCCAGTTTCATTTATCGGCGGCGCGCTATTCATGCTGATTTGCGATACGTTGGCACGTAGCATACTTCCCAATATGGAAATACCTGTCGGCATCATCACATCCATTATTGGAGGACCATTTTTCTTGATGCTGCTTCAGAAACACAAGAAAAGAATGGAAAACTAAATGGGTTTGGAGATGAGAGAAATGATACAAGTGGATGCGTTGGGTTTCAGTTATGGCAAAGAAGAGGTCTTGAAACGAATCAGTTTTGAAGTGAACAAAGGCAGCTTTGTCAGTGTGATTGGTCCGAACGGTTCGGGTAAAACGACATTGCTTAAAAACCTATGTAAACTTTTAAACCCAGCCGAAGGTCAAATAGATATTGATCGAAAAAATCTGACGCATTATAAAGCCAAACCGCTTGCAAAGACTATAGCGGTTGTTCACCAAGGCGCCAACAGCACTTTTGATTTCAATGTCGGTGAAGTCGTACTCATGGGACGATACCCCTATTTGACAAGGTTTCAAAGTGAGTCGTTGGAGGATCTAGAAATTGCCAAAATGGCGATGCATCAGACGGAGATATTCCATTTAAAGGATAAGAACCTACATGGCATTAGTGGTGGTGAACGTCAACGCGTCATGATCGCGCGGGCATTGACCCAACAACCTGATTTGCTATTACTCGATGAGCCAATTTCTCACCTCGACATCAAATTTCAACTAGAAATACTCAAATTGTGTAAATCGCTCAATCAAACGAAAGCACTAACCATCTTTACAACACTTCACGATATCAATCTGGCAAGTCGCTTTTCGGACGTCATTATCATGATGAAGGAAGGACGAATCTTCAAAATGGGGACGCCACAAGACGTTATTACGGTTGAAAATATCAAATACGTCTACGACGTCGATGTAGAAATCGTCATGAAGCCTTATCCGATGATAGAGGCGATATAACTGGCATAAGGAGATGAAATGGGAAAGATACATTTGATAATAGGCGGCGCGAGAAGCGGCAAATCCACCTATGCTGAAAAATGCGCCAAAGAACACGCCGAAGAAGGTTCAAAACAAGTCCTTTATCTAGCAACGGCCATTGTCACCGATGCTGATATGGCAGCGCGCATCCAAAAGCACCGCGAAGGTAGACCTCAAAATTGGGAGACCATCGAATTGTTTAAACAATTTGACGTGCTTGCTGAAGATGCACGCTTTATTAAGGCAGAGATCCTATTGCTCGATTGCTTAACCATTATGATGACCAATTTGATGTTCGATGCACCCATCGATTATGACCAGACGACGCCGGATGAAGTTGAGAGGGTTGAACGTAGGATTTGGGGCGAGATCGAAGCACTTTTAGAGGTTTCAAAATCAAATAATAAAACGTTGTTTATCGTATCAAATGAAGTGGGTATGGGACTTGTACCACCCTATAAACTTGGCAATTATTTTAGAGACATTTCGGGACGTATGAACCAACGCGTGGCAGAAATGGCCGACGAAGTGACTTTTGTAGCTGTTGGGCTCCCACTCAAACTGAAAGGTGGTCATTAATATGTCGGGTTTTTTATTGATGGTGTCCTTTTTCACGAGATTGCCTTTTGGAAAATATGTCACGTATACTGAAAAGAGATACCTAGAAGGCCTCGCAACGTTCCCACTCACCGGAATCGTCATCGGGGCTTTTTTGACGTTGCCCTATTTGATTGTGGACATAGATCATGCACTGAGGGGACTATTTGTGATTCTAATCTATTTGTTTTTAACGGGTGGCATTCATTTAGACGGTTTGGCAGATAGCTGTGATGGTTTGTTCAGCAACCGTCCAAAAGAACGCATACTTGAGATTATGAAAGATCCTCATATTGGCACGTTTGGAGTGATTGCTCTGATTCTTTATTTTTTGTGCTTTTACGTAGCAGTCACTGGGGTGGCGTGGCTTTGGTTATTGCTGATGCCCATTGTTGGCAAAACCCTTGGTTTTGTCTCAGCAGGTTTTAGCAACTATGCACGAGGTGATCAAGGCATGGGATTTTTGTTCATTAGTAGAATCCAGAAAAAGCCTAGTCTCTTATATTTGGCGATCCTATTTGTAGTTGTAGGAAACTTTTTAGGTGCTAACGGCTTAATGGCGTTAATTGGGTCACTTTTGGCGACTTTGTATGTTATATACCTTACGAAAAAAGTGATCGGGGGGCAAACGGGGGACACAATTGGGATGACAATCGAAGTCGGACAAATGGTATTCTTACTGATTGGCGCGTTTTTAAATAAGTAAATGGATGCAAGTAGCATGGCGCTCACAGCAGCCGCACTCATTGAAGGACTTATGCGTTTTCATGAACCCAGCCAGATTAAAGGCGTTATATTTAATAGAGTGAAATCACCTGGCCATTACGAACTTCTGAAAAAGGCAGTGGAAAAGCACTTGGCAATTGCATGCTACGGCTATTTGAAGCCATCTACAGCTATTCAGCTCAAAAGCCGTCACCTAGGACTGATCCAGGCACAAGAAGATCTTGATGTTGAAGATAAAATCGAAAAGATGGCAGCCCTTGTGGAAGAAACGGTTGATTTAACTAAGCTTCTCTTTGATTTTAATAATTCAGTTGACCAAAGCAAAAAAGTTGCTTATGATGGTAGCGGCAGTGTGTCGCTTCAAGAATCATTGTCTAAAATCAAAAATGATTGGGCATTAAAAGTCGATTTGAGAATTGGCTACGCCCGAGATGATGCTTTTTCCTTCTATTATGACGAAAATCTTGAGACACTTCGTGAAATTGGCATAAAACTGATTCCTTTTTCACCGATTGCCGATGGTAAATTGCCTGACACTATCGACGGCATCTACTTGGGTGGCGGTTATCCTGAAGTTTTTGCCAAAGCGCTTATGGACAATGTTACGATGAGAGAATCGATCAGAGCACAGGCACAGGCAGGTATGCCCATGTATGCAGAATGTGGTGGACTCATGTACCTTATGAAGACTATTGAAACGCGTAAAGGCGAAGTCTATGAGATGACGGGCGTCTTTGATGGCTGTTCTAATATGACGGATCGCCTTCAGCATTTTGGTCATGTGGAAGCAATTTTGAAACTGCAAGTAGGCGGCAAATGGGAATCCATTAATTATCGGGGTCACGAGTTTCATCACTCAGTTGTAACCGCGAGAGACCTCAATCAGGTAATTGAAGTCAATAAAAAAGAGGAAAGTTGGCACTGTGGCTACCATAAACACAATGTTCTAGGTACTTATGTACACAATCACTTCTATAGCAACTTGGCATTCTTAGAGTGGTTATTATATTTTTTAACTCAAAACAAACGACGTGCTGTTTGAGAACTTCATATTGTATTTCAGTGACTTTTCGTTTAAACTAATTAATTAGGTACACTAAATAAACAGAGGTGAGCAATATGAAACTATCAAAATTATATATGCCAACATTGAGAGAAGTTCCTAGCGATGCCGATATCATGAGTGCACAGCTACTGCTTCGAGCAGGCATGATTCGCAAGCTAGTATCTGGCGTCTATTCATTTTTACCTCTTGGATTTAGAGCGATGAAAAAAATTGAAGCCATTGTACGTGAAGAGATGGATGCACACGACGCTCAAGAAGTCTTGATGAGCGCCATTCAACCTAGAGAAATATGGGATGCGAGTAACAGATGGGAAAATTTCGGCCCTGAGATGTTCAAATTGCGCGACCGACATGATCGTGAATTTTGTCTTGGACCAACACATGAAGAATATTTTACGTTCATGATCAAAAATGAACTTAAATCGTATAAACAATTACCAATCAATATGTATCAAATACAAACCAAATATAGAGATGAGCGCAGACCGCGGTTCGGACTTGTAAGGGCACGTGAATTCATTATGAAGGATGCCTATACGTTTGATGCAGACTACGAAGGCATGACGAAATCGTATGACAATATGGCCGTTGCTTATTCAAAGGCTTTTGACCGCATGGGCTTCAAATACAAAGTGGTTCAAGGCGATTCCGGCAATATGGGCGGCAGTATTTCACACGAGTATATAGCCATCACACCGAGTGGTGAAAGTACAATTGCCTATTGTAACGCGTGCACTTATGCGGCCACTGATGAAGTGGCGGATGCATTATTTACGATCGTAAAAAAAGACGAAATTTATGAAGATATGCAGCGTGTACACACGCCGAATATTAGGACCATTGCAGATTTGGAACGTTTTTTTGACTGTGACCCTTCAAAATTTATCAAGACACTCTTAGTGAAAAAAGAAGATGATTCAAGGGTGTTCGCCATCATGATACCAGGGCATAGAACGCTTAGCCTCATCAAATTGGCGAAAAGTGTCGGTGAATCTGAAGATGAACTGCTGATGCTTTCAGAAGATGAAATTGGAAAATTAGCAGGTTCTGTACTCGGCTTTGCCGGACCGATGGGTTTAGGGAATCAAGTAGAAATCATAGCAGATGAGAGACTATTCAGTATAACCAACGCGATCTGTGGCGCAAACGAAAGCGATTATCACTATGAAAATGTCAATTTGAAGGCCTCTGATTATAAAGTGGTAGACGATTTGATTTTAGTCGAAGCTGGCGATACTTGTCCGAATTGTGGTGCCACGCTCTCAATAGATAGAGGCACTGAAGTGGGGAATATATTCCAATTGGGCGACAAGTATTCTAAAGCTATGCAGGCGACGTTTCTCGATAAAGACGGAAAAGCGAAGCATTTCATGATGGGCTCTTATGGCATCGGCATTTCGAGATGTGTTTCCGCGGTTGTCGAACAATTTCACGATGATTATGGGATCAACTGGCCACTAGCGATTGCACCCTATCAAGTTATTATCACCATCGTCAACACGAAGGTGGAGGCGCAGGTCAACGCTGGATTTAAGCTATATGAAAGACTGAAACTTAGTGGTGTTGAAGTTCTTATCGACGACAGAAACGAACGCGCTGGCGTGAAATTTGCTGATGCAGATCTCATTGGCATTCCAATTCGCGTGACCATTGGCAAGGGTATTGAAGACGGGCTCGTAGAATTTTCGCTTAGAACCGATCGAGAAAAAATGGAAATTTCGATAGATGAAACCTTCGAAAAAGTCAAATTGTTATTAGCCAAGTCTCAAATTTAAAATAATAGTTAATTTCATATAAGAAAATGGATTTTTATTTCTATTTATAAATATTTTGGTATAATAATAAAGAGGAAATGTAGAAATTATAGAAAGAGGGATAATATGGCAGAAAAGAAACAAATTTTGATTCTTGGCGGTGGATATGCTGGTGTAGCAGCTGGTAAAAAATTGCACAAGTTATTCAAAAATGACGACTCTGTAGAAATTACATTGATTGACAGAAAACCGTACCATACTTTGATGACAGAGCTTCATGAAGTTGCTGGTCATCGAACGAATCCAGATGCGATTCAAATTGACCTTAGAACCATTTTTGCGGAGAGAAAAGTTAAAGTTGTAACAGACTCGATCACAAATGTTGATTTTGAAAACAAACAACTGGTATCTGACAAAAAAACATACAAATTTGATTAC
>JBBRVO010000062.1:0-13430 GCA_038246775.1 Peptostreptococcales bacterium
AAGACCGATGGCATTGCCTGGACAACCGCCAATAAATTCTACACGTTTGATGAAACCTTCTTCTATTTCAAAATGAATTTCGCTGGCACATACACCAGAAGTTCTTACTTTGAACATGCTTTCCTCCATAATGTTTTGTAATACGTCAAATTTTATTATAAAGGAAATAGGCATAATAACAAGTTTCATTTTTGTGATAATTTTGGCGAAAATCGCATTTTTCTTACAAATTTATACGATTCTCTAGCAGATACCCAGTTGCTACAAATAAGATAATCGCTGACAATAGCGTGCCAATGAGACCGTAATTCATCGCAGTATTGACGGATTCGAGCATCAAGTCGCTACTAGATGTCATTGTAATATTTGTAAAGTTTTTACCTAAGAGATTTGCAATCACTTCTACAAATTTCGATTTGACAATATTTATTAGAATAAAAATACCAAAAGTGATTAAACCCTTGAAACGTGCATTGTTAAATAAACTTTTGAATAATGCAAATGAAAGATAAACCGTGAGTGCGAATTCCATAAGCATAAAAACACCTAATATTAATCCTTTTATACCCGTCATGATCATGACACTGTTGACGCCGATCATATGAAAATCAATGGGTACACCGAGCATTACTTTTAAATTGAAAAACAATAAACCTATATAGACGATGGCGATTGCCAAGCCTTCAAGCAAAGCAAAGATCAGTTTTGAACCTAATATCTTATAGCCGCTTTGCGGTGTCATGAAAAGCATATAGCCTTCCTGTTTAAATAGATCATTTCTAAATAAAAATATAATGTCAATAAAATACAAAATGCCAAATCCAATCATCGTTACACCGAAGAATATGCCCAAAATCTCATCCCCAGCCATATTTCTAGAAACTTCATCGAGTTGAAAAAACTTGAACAATGCGAAGATTTGACCGATGACAGTGAGTGCTGCCGCTACAGCAAATACCATTTTTTTTCTTGCGAATTCAAATTTTATAAGATTATACATTACCGTATACCTCCCTGTAAATGTCTTCAAGCGATTTTCCATGTTGGATTCTCAGTGCTTCTGTCTCCCCTTCAAGGATGACGCGACCCTCGTTTAAAAAGACGACTTCATCTAAAATCTGTTCGATTTCACTGACGAGGTGGGTGGAAATCAACATAACACCTTCCTCATTGAATTGTTCTATAATACATTCTTTAATCTTAGTTCTCGAGATTGGATCGAGTCCATTCAAAGGCTCATCTAACATATAGATGCGTGCACGTCTAGAGATCACTAAAGTGATTTTCAGTCTGGCGCGTTGACCGGTAGACAAGCTAGAGACCTTTTGGTTCATATCCAATTCCATAAAGTTAAGTAGGTCATTGGCACGGGTTAAATCGAAATCTTGATACATATCCTTATAAAACGATACGGCATCCTTGACGCGCATCCAACCGTATACAAAGTTCTCTGTTGGCATATACGCCACGTAGGCTCTAGTGAGATGCGATGGCTTTTCACCACAGATGAGAATCTCTCCAGCACTTTGTTTGTGAAGGTCGGCAATGACTTTCATAAGTGTCGTTTTACCACTGCCATTCGGTCCTAAGACCCCATAAATTTTACCTTCTTGAAACTTTAGGTTAATATCAACCAGCGCTTTCTTTGATAAATAGTTTTTTTGCAGGTTGACGCAATCGATCATGTTATGCATGTTTAGCCTCCTCATATGATTTGAGTTTATTAATGATGTCTCCGATTGAGAAATTGAGTTTTGCCATGCCCTCAACAAATTGGGCGATTTTATCTGTTGCTAATTGTTCTTTAAGTGTTGTGATCATATGGTCATCCTCCGTCACATAAGTGCCCATGCCTCTTTTTGTAAAACAAATTTCTTCCGTTTCAAGCTCTCTGAATACGCGTTGCACTGTATTTGGATTCACTTTAAGTGCCATAGCCAGTTCTCGCGTCGACATCAGCTTATCACCCTTTTTCATCTTACCGCTCACTATGTCGGTTTTGATCATATTCATGATTTGAATATAAATTGGGGTATCATTTAAAAAATCCATAAACACCTCCGTGTCTTATTGTATTAATTAGATAGTACACTGCGTCACTAATATTGTCAACTACTTTTTTATTTCCAATGAGTATGATAAAATAAAACTAGAAAAGCTATTTTTGGAGGGAAACTATGATAACGAGAGAATTTGCCTATGAACTGCTAGAAACATACAATAAGAGCCGATCGCTTGTGACACACGGCCTATCAGTAGAAGCTGCTATGCGATATTTTGCTAGACAAAATGGCGAAGATGAGACCTATTGGGGTATCGTCGGCCTTTTACACGATATAGATTATGAAATGTATCCAGATCAACATTGCATCAAAGCCGAAGAACTGTTAACCGAGGCAGGTGTTGATTCGGATATCATACACGCTGTTGTGTCACACGGCTGGAAACTATGTACCGATGTAGAGCCGGTCCTCCACATGGAAAAAGTGCTTTACACAATAGATGAATTGACGGGTCTCATCACAGCTGGCGTCTTGATGCGTCCAACAAAGAGCATCTTAGACCTCGAAGTCAAATCCGTGAAAAAGAAATTTAAAACAGCGAGCTTTGCCGCTGGTGTCAATCGCGAAGTGATCCTCGAAGGGTGCGAGATGATCGGTATGGATCTTGACACGGTCATGTTATGGACGATTGAAGGGATGAAAGAAGCGGCTACCGAAATTGGCTTGGCTGGTGAATAAGTGCACATAAGTGCACATAAGTGCAAATAAGTGCAAATAAGCGCATAATAAGCACGTAAAAAAGTCTCAAGTGGGAATAAACCGCTTGAGACTTTTTATTATAATTCATTTAATTGTTATAATTCATTTGATTGCCAATTGATTTCACTATTTGTCAGCCTTGCTAACCCGTCTCATACGCCCTTTAATCGGTCGATCCTGCAGCGCTTTGTAGACGTGTTCACCTTTTCCATTTAGGATTTCAACGTAAGTCGATATGTCGAGGATATTGATAATACCAATGTCTGAAGCATCAACCCCTTCAATCCCGCAAAGTGTTCCGACAATATCGACGGCACGCATCTTGGTCTTTTTACCGCCGTTGATGTGGAGTTTCATGATCTCCTCACTCAACTTAGCGCCTTTATTCTCTTTGACTTCGGGTTGACTGTTCGCTTTTTCAATAAATGCGGGTTCTGACGTTAAGACAACATGGTGCTCAGGTCTTTCGCCCAAGGGAATTTCCCTGCCGATATATTCGTGAATCTCTTCTAATTGCTTCTTGTCAGAGGGGCATACAAAAGTGATTGCCTTTCCTGAATTTCCGATTCTACCGGTTCTTCCAATACGATGGACGTAGTTTTCACAGGTGTTTGGTATATCATAATTGACGACTAATCCAATCTGGTCGATATCAATGCCGCGTGCTGCCACATCGGTAGCGATAAGGTATCTAAATTTACCGCGTTTAAAATCGTCCATAACGCTCAGTCGATCATTTTGTTCCATACCGCCGTGTATTTCATCACAGGGATAATCCAGTGCATCCAGTGCATCAAAAACTTGATCTACCTTCAGCTGGGTATTGCAGAAAACGATACAACTGTCAGGGTTCTCGGTGATGATTAGGTCCTTTAATAGTTCGAGCTTTTGATTTTCTTCGACATTTAACCGCAACTGAATGATATGCTGAGCCGCTTGCTCCTGCGCTTCGATGTTCACATGGCTTGGTTCTTTCATATATTTTTCGCACAATCTTCGGATGTCATCTGGCATGGTTGCCGATAGCACCACTGTCACGCGATTTTTAGGGATGCGCTTGATAATCGCCTCTACTTGCTCAACAAATCCCATTCTAAGCATCTCATCCGCTTCATCGATGACTAGATATTTTACCATGGAAAGGTCCAGAGTCCCTCTATCTAAATGGTCGATGAGCCTTCCTGGTGTCCCAACGACGACATGCGTCTTTTGTCTAAGCTCTTTTTGTTGAATGTGATACGGCGACTTCCCAAATACAGCGGATACTTTGATGCGTTTAAATCTGCCTATATTGAAAAAATCCTCTTTCACTTGGATCGCGAGTTCTCGCGTTGGCGTGATGACGATAACTTGTGGTTTGTTCTCTTCCCACTGAAGCTTTTCAATGATGGGAATCGCAAAAGCTGCGGTTTTGCCACTGCCCGTCTGAGAATTGACGATGATGTCGATGTTCTCAAGTAGCTGTGGAATTACTTCCGCTTGAACGCTGGTCGGTGCATGATACTCTAGTAATGCCAAGGCTTTTAACAAGTCCTCACTTAATACATAGTCATTAAATGTTTTCTGTTTCATCGTTTTCCTTTTCTTCAATAAATAATTCTGTTTCTTGCGCGTCAATTGGTTCAGCAGTCATCTCGACAGCTTTCATCATCTCAGTTTTAATGTCTTTGACAAACGTTGTATATTGCGTATGGTTCGTAAAAACCACCTTAAGGCCAATTTTTTGTGCGATGGTCTTCATCGTCTTTTCCGTGTAAAATGAAATATGGCTTTTATCGCGCGCATAATGCCAATCGCTAAAATGAAGGGCGTTATTTTGATGAAACTGCGTCATAATGGCCAAAGTGCCCGTATCAGTGAGTAAGCTTTTAAGCTGTCTAAAGTAATTGAGTGGTTCTGGTATATGCTCTGCCACTTCTGTTGAAGTAATCAAATCGTACGTCTTACCCGTATAAAGGCGATCAGGTGCATAATATAGATCATAAATATCCATTTCATAACCGTAGTCGCGCGTCAAAAGCTGTGCGAGTACAGGATCTGGGCCACTCCCAAAATCAAATCCATTTTTATTGCCATTTGAAAACGGAAAGACAGCTGCTTTTAGAAACTTCTGAAAATAAGAGACATAACGCTGGTCGTCGATAGAATTTTTATGCGTATTGTAGATTGCAAATGCCTCTTCAGGCGTGACGCGCATCGTTTCATCTTTTGAGATAAACTCGCAATGGTTGCAATAGAAATATTTGGCGGCCATTCTCAAATGGGTCCATTCAGTGGTTAGGTGACCACATACGCGACAGGAATTGTTATGATTTTTCAAATCGTCCATTCTTTCACTATCACGGTTATATTCTTGATTGGTTTTTATTGTCACAGTGTTTCCTCACTTTATCGTTTTATAAGTCTTAATTGTTTCACCTCTTTTAGCGCATCTAAATGACGCGTCAAAATTGATGTGATTATCAATTATACACCAGTCACGGCCAAAAGACAAAAAACACGGCGCTACTTGTCTAATCAAGTGTCGTCGTGTTCAAAGATTATGTTTTAAGATCAGCAAGTAGCTCAATTGTTCTTTTTCTAAAAAGCGGATGGACGGTATAAGGGGCAATCTCCGCTAAAGGCTCTAGAACAAACGCCCTTTCATGCATCCTTGGATGTGGTAAAACGATGTCCATATCGTCTGTCACTAGGTCGTCGTAATAGATAACGTCTAAATCAATGGTGCGCGGTCCCCATTTGACCAACCTTTCTCTTTTGAGATTGGCTTCTATGGCCATAAGCCACTGTATGAGTTTTTTTGGCGATAACGTCGTAGTTACCATTACCATGCCATTTATAAAGGTGTCTTGATCATCATAACCCACTGGATCCGTCTCAATCAATGTGGATTTACGCAAGATTTTTGTGTGGCTGCTCGTATCAATTGCCGCGAGCGCCTGCTCTATAGTTGCGTTTTTATTGCCCAAATTGGATCCGACCGCGATATAAGCGATATGTCTTGACCTTTGGATACGAACCGCTGGATACGCAAGCTCAAGTAATACAGGTGCCCAAGGTTTTTTCAAGGTCAAATCGACCTTTTGAACCTTGGGATAATGGTTTAAAATATAGTCGCAGAGAACTTGCGCCGCACGTTCGATCAAATCGTAGTTTTCACGCTGAAAAAGTGCCGTCAGCTCATGACTGAGCTGTGCATAATTGATAGCGTACTCAAGATTATCCGTCTCGCACGCCTCTAAAAGGTCTAGATCGATAACAAGATCGAGGACGAACTTCTGTCCCATATTTTTTTCTTCTTGGTAAACACCGTGGTGTCCAAATAAAACAAGGTCTTTGATAATCAATTGATCCATTTGATTCCCCTTCTCTATCAAGTAATGGTTTAGCGCATCAATTCTGTCATTTTGAGTGCCCGTAGATTTTCTTTCACATCATGTACTCTAAAAATACGACAGCCCTCTACAAAACCGAGAACCGTCGTGGCGATGGTCCCCTCAAGTCTTTCGGAAACTGGCAAATCAAGCGCCTGTCCAATCATGGATTTTCTCGAGGTGCCAAGTAGCACCGGATACCCCATTGCCGTGAAAATACTTAACGATTTCATAACACCTAAGTTATCAGCCAAAGTTTTAGCAAACCCAATACCGGGATCTAGGATGATTTTATCTTTCTTTATGCCAGCATTGAAGGCAATTTGAAGGCTTTCCTTAAGGTCAGACACCATATCCGTTATTAAATCGTCATATTTTGCCTCATTGCGATTGTGCATTAAGCAGACAGGCACGTCATATTCAGCGGCAACACTAGCCATCTCAGCATCGTGTTTGAAACCCCACACGTCGTTGATCATACTTGCACCTGCATTTAGCGCCGCCCTTGCCACTTCTGATTTCGTCGTGTCTATGGAGATTGGTACATCAATTAAACGCACAAGTGCCTCAATAACAGGGACCACGCGACGTATTTCTTCCTCTATCGTCACAGTCGCATGACCAGGCCGAGTGGATTCGCCGCCAATGTCGATAATCGTAGCGCCCTCAGCAACCATTTTGAGGGCCTGTGTCACGGCTTCTTCGATATGCACATAACTCCCACCATCGGAAAATGAATCCGGTGTGACATTTAAGATGCCCATGATGTATCCTTTTTTTTCTAAATCAAAATCAAGTTTACCAATCTTCATGCTTAAACCCTTTCTATATAAGATCTTCATGAAAATTAGATCTTCAACGTCGTATTTTTTTTATCCTCTGACCAATCACATAGCGCAGATGCCGTGCAAGAGTAGCAGTTTCGAGACAGTTTGTCCGCTCTGAAAATATACCCTGAAAGTGACTTGTCGGCTTTAATAGCTTCATTTCGATGATCTAAAATAGCCCTATTAATGGCTTCTATCTCATCTTCCTGATAGCCTGCCGCTACTAATATGGCCACTGACAGTTTAGCACCTGCAATCTCATGTGGCGTTCCGTCTTCATACTGAACGTGTCTGCCAATATCGTGTAGTAGCGCTGCGGCATAGATGTGGTCTCTAGAAAGCTTGAAGTTTTCTTCAAGTGATAGTATCGTAGCAATGCGCGCGACGTCTATGAAGTGTCCCAAGTCGTGGCCACATAGTTCGCGGTGGATTTCATGTGCCTCAATGCGCTTTAAGTACGCTTTAAACTCTGAATTGTCTAGTATTTTATCTATTCTTGATAGCATAGGATTGCCTCGCTTCTTCTAATAGTCTATTTCGAATGTCTTCAATCATCGGGTGTTCGGGCAATTTAAGACCAACATAGGCGCTAACCCTTATAACGCCAACGACGCAGTTTGTTAAAAAGGCGCCTTCACATTTCATAAGCCGTTCGGATGACATAGATTCCTGCCTGACTGGATAATAATCGATCATTTTACTTCTGATAATGCCTGGCAAAAGACCATCTGATAAAGGGGGTGTGATCAGTTGTCCGTCCTCTATGATGAAGAGGTTGGCAACGGAACTCTCTGTAATCTTGCCGAATTCATTTGCAAAAAGGCAATCGTCATAACCTGCATTTTTAGCAGCTTGCCTCGCCCATAGATTTTCACCATAGTTTAGCGATTTATGCCTTATAAAAGCGCTATTTGTGCTCTTTGTCACAGCACTTTGAGTAAGAGAAAAACCGTCTCTATAGTATGATTCCGTATAGGGGTTCGCCCTAGTAATCGCCAAAGCGTTATTCTGGGTGATTACAATTTTTAGAACTGTATGACGCAGGGCATGTGTCTCTATCAATGTCCTTAGACTCGCTTCAGTCAAACGTCTATGGATGCCAAATGCCGCCAAACTATCATTGATGCGCTTGACATGTTCTTTGAGGAAACACGCACCGTCTAAGAGGCACAACGTCTCGAAAAATCCGATGCCATATAATAGGCCCTCGTCCATATGGGTCATTGGACCCTCCGTGATATTTGATGCCCTAGGGTGTTCAATCAATTGAAAAGCTTCAGGTTTTATCTCTTCATAGATCATGTTTTGCTCCTAATTGATATCGAGGGTATCAGCGTCCATACTATTTAAAAGTGCTTTGGCTTTGTCGAGAGTCTCCATATATTCTTCCATACTTTCCGATTCCCAAGTAATGCCGCCACCGACGCCAAAATACGCCATCTGGTCTTTGATGAGAATCGTTCTAATGATAATATTGAAATCCGCACCACCATCGAAACCTAGGTAACCAATGGATCCCGTATAGATATTCCGTTTGCTATTTTCAAGTGTGTCAATAATCTCCATCGCCCGATATTTGGGCGCACCCGTTATAGACCCTCCAGGGAACATAGCCTTGATACAGTCCACGGATGTCATTCCCTGCGATAGCTGACCTATTATCGTGGCAACGAGATGAAAAACGGTGGCATAAGTCTCTATTTGAAACAGCTCTGTTACTTTGACACTGCCTGGCTCACAGACTTTACTGAGGTCGTTGCGTTCTAAGTCGACGATCATCAAAAGCTCTGATTTGTCTTTTTCACTGGACATCAGCGCTGCTTTGTTTTTTAGATCATCGTCACTTGACTTGCCTCTAGGCCGTGTGCCTTTTATTGGACGCGTTTGAATTTTATTGTCATGAATTTCAACAAATCGCTCCGGTGAAGACGATAAAATCGAGAAGCCATCAAGGGGTAAATAGGCCGAAAAAGGCGCTGGATTTACCGTTCTTAAGCGACCATACGTCGTCAAAGGGTCTTTATGAAAGTCACTGGAAAAAGTGTGCGTCATATTTGCGATGTAGATATGTCCTTCTCTGATATATTGGCGCATTGACTCAACTGCATCGCAGTAAGTCTCTGCCGTAAAAGGCGATTTGAATTGTGGACGCTCTTGAGAGGTTTCGAGGGTGTTTTCTGGCGAATTTTCTGTCATTCTAGTTTTTATTTTATCTTCTAAATAGGCAACGCTTAATGAGGCGTCTCTCAAGATGCCAAGCCCAGTGATGGCCACTTTATGCGTATGATGGTCAATGATGATGGCATTGTCATAAAACACAAAATAGGCTTCTGGCACACTGACGCATTCAGGTGCATGTAATGGCAATGATTCAACCTCACCGCCAAGGTCATAACTGAAATAACCCAATCCCCCTCCGATAAAAGGAAGGTCTGTAGGGTTTTCGATGTGATATTTTGCCAATAGGGCACTTAAATAACTAAAGATGTCCGTTTGATGTAACGCTTTGCTAAATGTTTTTGATTCTTGATCGTGCCATTTTTCAAAAATTGATTTGTGTTCATATTTTATCGTCAAAAACGGGTTTACACCTATGACGCTATAATGGCTATATTGCGAATCCTTCATGGCGCTATCTAAAAATATCGTATCAGTTCCATGTGCCACACACTTATAAATCTGAAATCCATCTAGTTCGGTCTCTATCGTTTTTATATTAAAGGTTAGTTTTTTTTGCATGGCCAACCTCCTTGCACCAAGTGATATAATTTTTTATCATATCGTGCCCATACTCAGTAAGCACCGCTTCAGGATGAAACTGTACGCCTTCTAGAAGTAGCGTTTTATGCTTAATGCCCATGATGGCACCCTCTTCACTTGTTGCAGTGACCATAAAAGCCTCCGTTAAAGTTTCCGGATCGACGATGAGCGAATGATAACGCGTCACTTTTACTGGGGATGGTATACCTCTAAATACACCAAGCCCCTTATGTGTCACATCTGATAGTTTGCCATGCATCGGTCGGTCGCCTTTGACAATCGTCGCACCATGAACATACGCGATGGCCTGATGGCCTAGGCAAACGCCAAAGATGGGAATCTCTGATGCAAATGTTCGGATGACCGCTTCGCAGATGCCTGTTTCACTTGGGTCTTTCGGACCTGGAGAAATGATGATGCCCTCAGGGTGCATCGCTTCTATCATCTCTAACGTTAGGACGTCGTTCCTATAGATAGCCACTTGCTCACCCAGTTCTAAAAAGTAGTGCACCAGGTTATAGACGAATGAATCATAATTGTCGATCATTAAGAACACGCTAGCCTCCTGATTTGAAATAGTGTCATGGTCTCATATACTTTGATAGATAGCCATTAACTTTAAGTACAAACTGTCATCTGAGCTATAACGCCCTTTAAACGTTGTGGTCACCGTTTTTGCCTGCGTTTTCTTGATGCCGCGCGACGTCATACAACTGTGCTCACCTTTGATGATGACTGCAATATCCTCCGAACCCGTAATCAAGGTCATAATCTCGGCAATATCGTAGCCAATGCGTTCTTGAAGCTGAAGCCTTTTGGAAACCATATCCGTAATTCTTGCTATTTTACTAAGTCCGATGACTTTATCCGTAGGGATATAGGCCACGGTGACTTTCATATTGTACATCAAGGCAAGGTGGTGCTCACAGAAAGAAAAAATGTCGATGTCTTTCATGACGACCATATCTTTGCTGTCCACTTGTATGTCTAGATCCTCTTCAAAAGTCGTATTCAACCTCTCTGCTATTTGTGCATTAGTGTAGTTCATGCCCTCGAACACTTCTTCATACATGCTGGCGACGCGTTTTGGGGTATCTATTAAGCCTTCTCGATCCGGATCGTCGCCAAGTGCGATTAAAATACCTCGGATGTGGCCTTCAATTGCTTTTTTATCAATCAATTTCTTAATCCTCCTGTCGCGTATCCTATTATTATAACTCTTTTCACGACTATTTAGCGTGAATTTTTCTTAAATTTTGTACACTTTATTAAACATTTATAAAAATAGCATCCGAGAGACAATCATGAGACTGAAACGCGAATGCTTCTTGGTTACATTTGATCGATAAATTCTTTTACAACGCGAATGACCTGCGCGTCATCCGGCTTGAATAAATCATGGGCACACCCTTCAAATATTGAAAGTGTCACATTTTCTAAAGCTTCAAAATAGTTTGCCCGAGCATCTTCAGATAGCAGTGACCCCTTTTGGTCCCCTTTCAGTAGGCGTACCGGCACTTTAACCGCGCCGAGTGCTTCGTAGAATGGTTTTTCTACGGACGCCTTTTGAATGCCCTCGATTGCATGCCTTGGCATGCGCTCTAGTGCCGATTTACC
This sequence comes from Peptostreptococcales bacterium, assembly GCA_038246775.1. Classification (GTDB taxonomy): domain Bacteria; phylum Bacillota; class Clostridia; order Peptostreptococcales; family Acidaminobacteraceae; genus Fusibacter_C. The sequence continues at coordinate 11,341 of JBBRVO010000062.1, forward strand.
GCGCCAAGGTGGCAGGTTGATAAACATTTCCACCCAGCGGTCCTCGAGCCTAGTATGCATGCCAGGGTAATCCCCTATGATCATGCCTTTGATGTTTCTCAAGTTGCCAAGTGCATAATCGATCATATAGGACACGCCTCGAGAATACCCAAACATATAAAAGCCATCTAATGCCAGATGGTCAACCACCGCCTTGATGTCAGAGACGTGGTCTTCTAGTGTGTAGCCTGACTCAGGGGCATCGCTTTGTCCCCTGCCTCTAAGGGTGATGGCAATGCACTTTCTGTTGTCTATCGCTCTAATGAAACCTAAATAATCCTCAGCAGATTCTGTAAATCCAGGGACAATAACAAGTGGCAACGGTTCATTGGTTCCAGCATTGCTATCTAATGGTGTTTCAATAATACTCTCAATATAGTGGATTAAGACACCTTGATTATCAACTTTTCCTTCTACGATTTGCATTTAACCTCCAAAATTAACATGACTGAAAGCAATCCAGTGCATCCTCCATAGACAGCACCTTCTTTTCACCAACATAAATAAACGTTTCAGTAATAGTATAAATCATAAGCCCTTACAAAGTCCATCTAGTTTCTAGTGAAAATTGACTGCCGTCAAGCGTTTGTCATCTTCTATGATTAGTAAGCTGCCGTCAATAGCACCGAGACACATAGAATGCCGATCATCATGAACGCCGTCTGATAACGTGCACTGCCCAACAGGATATAAGTAGCCCCTGCACATAGAATACCTGCAATTGTGAGACCTAATATGACCAAATAATGGCGCTCTGTTTTGAATTCGAAATAATAGGGTTTATAAGATAGGCCATTACCTGCCATCGTTAGCTTTTCTATCTTTTCAAGGTCGAGCACTAATGCGGGCGCTACACCAGTTCTGCTGACATTGGCAAGTTTTTTGGATTGGCTACCATCCCATTTCAACGTATTAACAGCATGCGGTACCTCACGTACGCTATCTCGCGTCCATATGTCGTAGGGCTTTGAAATGCCTTGATGTTTCAGATCCTGCAATGGAAAACAGTCTGAACAAACCGAGTATGCCATCACTTCGTCAATGGACAATAAAAAAACTTTGTCATTTAATTGTCTGCCACTACGCATCTTATACTGAGTCACTTTGATGATTGCTTTTTCTTTTGCACTAAAATTGCTGCTATGTAAAAATCCTGGTTCAGAGTCATAAGGTTTTTCACCTTTAAAAATATTTGAGGCATCCGGTGCATTGTTGGTCCACTTGATGCGCTGATCAACCGAATTAAGCCATTGCCGCAGCGTTGAAGTTTCCCAGTTGTTTGAACCATAATCCGTTTCAAAATTGTCATCGACATCCTCTTCATCTTTAGGACCACTTGCGTCAAAAGCTTTGATCGTCAAGATTCGCCGTGAGAACAAAATCGGGTTTCCATCTGGCTCGATGCCAACGACTTGCCATACGATAGGTTCATTTTCATAACGTCCAAGTGAGACATAATCACCAACTTTTATTTCTGAACGCTTTAAAGTCTCACTAAATCCAACCGTAGAAACTATGGCAACTAAAAAAATAATAGGTATCAAAAAAAAGCGTTTCAAATATCTATTAAGCATATGTTCCTCCCACACAATAAAGTCACTCTATCTATATAACGTATTAGGGCGGCGTTTTGTTACAGTTACTCTAAAAATTGGTCGATTTTTTTTTACATTTTTATAATTATATCATTTTAAAGCCCTTATATTGACATTTAAAAGAAATTTATGGTAAATTTAATGATTTTTTAAGAATCATAGACATAAAAAAACAGAGGCTTTATTAGCAGCCTCTGAAAAATTTAATGTGATTTATGATTATATCTTGTTATTTTATGTGTCTACTTGATGCGTTTTCTAACGATTCCAGCTCCCGCTAATGTCATAATACCTGCGAATGCTATCGGGATCAACCCAACTGTCCCAGTTTTTGGAATGGCTGTGTTTTCAGAAACCGCTTGGTAAACGAAGTTCTTTGGTACTAATACAGTATCGATGACATGAACCACGCCATTGCCAGCTTCAATGTCTGCTGAGATCACGCTGCTTTTGTTA
>JBBRVO010000063.1:0-13149 GCA_038246775.1 Peptostreptococcales bacterium
CCTGAAGGGGTAGACGTCTATTGGGGCAACTATGACTATTATCAACAAAAGTTGACTGAACTGGAAACCTCAAATGCCGAAGCACCTCAGGAACCAGAGATTACCAAAACCAAGCAAAAGGAAATCGCGCGAAAAGAAAAAGAAAAAAAAGTCGAAGTCAAACGGCAAAAACTGGCTTTAGCTGAGCTTGAACAAACGATTACTCAGTCTGAAGAGGCGCTTCATACCTTTGAGCTAGAACTTTGCGAACCTGCCATTTATCTGGATCATATATTGGCACTTAAAACCCAACAGGAAATTCAGAAACTCAAAGAAGAAATTGAAGCGCTTTATTTGGAATTGGATGAATTATTAAAAACAAGGTAGACAAATTTCATTTTTTCATTATAATTAAAACTGAGTAATTGAAGCTCGTACTTTTCACAATTTTAGGAGGAACCTATGTTTAAGAAAATAAAGGCAATCATCGTTGAGCAATTAAGTGTCATTGATCCAAGCGATATCAAGCAAGATACGTCATTTGATAGTTTGGATATTGATTCAATAGACGCTGTAGAAATCATTATGGCCATTGAAGATGAATTTGAAATTGAAATTCCAGATGATGTTGCTGAACAATTCACGTCTATTGCCGATATTATGAATTACTTGAACACTTTAGGCATTGAAAGCTAAATCCCTATAAAGCAAAGAATCATAGTGTTGATCGCCAAAAAATAAATGAGTCTGAAGTCAGGCTCATTTTTTTATTGGCTTTTTTGGTTAACACACTGATTATTATGGTAACCGCTATTTCGTATAATATTTATGCATTTTCATCAATTTTATTGTATATAATACATTTAATCCACATAATACCTAAGTTATCCACTGTTTTACACAATATTATCCACAACGCTTCAGAAATCAAAACGTGATATTCGTTAATACTCCACAGTATCCACAATTCTATCCACAAATGTACTGTTTTTAGAACATGAATAACCTTGTATGTATTTGGTTTACATAATCTCGTTCTTCATAATTTATCATTTTTTTATGGCAAAAAAGTAAATGGGACATGAGTCCCATTTTTAATCAGAAAACTTAAAATTTTTGCTCGCCAATTTTAAGATTTGGTACAGCATTTGTCAGGCGTGTTCCGAGATGTCCTGCTTTTGACGCATAGTAACCCGCACATCCAATCATCGCCGCGTTGTCTGTGCAAAGTAAGATTGGCGGATAATACAGCTTGATGCCGTCTATCTCTCCCAGCACTTCCCGCAGTGAACTGTTTGCTGCAACGCCACCTGCAAGAACTAACGTGTCGTAGCCGGTCTGTGCGAGCGCCTGCTGAGCCTTTATCTTGAGAACCTGTACGACTGCATGTTGAAAACTCGCGCATACATCGGGGACATTGATGGCAATTTCTTTCATTTTACAGGAATTCAAGTAATTGAGTACCGCCGATTTAAGGCCGCTAAAACTGAAGTCTAGACTGTCATGTTCAAGCATCGCTTTAGGAAACTCGATGGCCAAAGGATTGCCTTCTTTCGCGAGCTTGTCGATGCGCGGTCCTCCTGGATAGCCCAAACCCAAGGTGCGTGCGATTTTATCAAAGGCTTCACCTGCTGCGTCATCGCGTGTGCGTCCAATAATCTCAAAAGTCGAATAATCCTTTACGTCCACCAGATGCGTATGGCCACCCGATACAATTAGACAGGCAAATGGCGGCTTCAAATCAGGGTGGGCGATATAGTTCGCCGCAACGTGGCCTTCGATATGGTTCACTGGAATGAGCGGCTTGTCCAGCGCATAGGCCAAAGCCTTAGCCGTTGATAAGCCAACAAGTAGCGCACCAACCAGTCCCGGTCCATAAGTGACCGCCACTTGGTCGACTTGCTCAAATGTAATATGTGCATCGCTTAGCGCTTTATCAATCACTTCGGAGATCTTTTCAAGGTGATTTCTCGAGGCAATCTCAGGGACGACACCCCCAAATTTTTGATGGATGTCTATTTGCGTATAGATTTCATTTGAAAGAATCGTTCGACCATTCTCTAAGATAGCGCAGGCCGTTTCATCGCACGACGTCTCAATCGCTAGCGTTATGATTTTTTCGCTCATAATAATTCCTTCCACATCACCAGCGCATCTTCGCCAGTGTCTACATAATACTTCGGCCGTTTGCCGACGCTTACAAATCCAAATTGCTCATATAAGGCAATGGCAACGTAATTGCCCTCACGTACTTCTAGAGTCATATGGTTAAATTTTTTATCGTGTCCAAACTGTATCATTGCACGGATGAGCACTTTACTATAGCCTTTGCCTCTAAAATCAGTCGCCAAAGCGACATTGGTGATGTGCATCTCATCCATAACGAGCCACATCCCCCCATAGCCGATGACAAAGTCCTCAAAGGTTAAGACGATGTATTCCGCCAGTGTATTTTCCACGATTTCCGCATGAAACGCCTCTTTGGTCCAAGGTGTCTTGAACGATTGCACCTCTATTTCAAAGACGCGACCTATATCCTCTATCGTCATTTTTCTAGTTTTCACCATATCAACGATCCCTTTCCGCTTGAGACTTTCTCATATAATTCGCTTTTGCACTAAAAACAGTGGCCGTCTCATCAATGGCCATAGAGGCAATCGCCAAATTTGAAGCCCTAGGAACGCCTAAATCCTTTGAACCCAAGGCGAATGTCGGATGTCCCTCGACAATCAACGGGTAGGACGTAATGGCATCACCAAGCAGTAAAAGTTTTTCTCCCGGGTATTTTTCCTCTAAATAGACAAGCAGTTGTTCAAGTGGTTCAACGCCTTCTTCCAGCGTGGACAGCACCCCCTCATCCCATGAGTAGACGCCGTAGTAGACTTCCTCCCGCTTTGCATCGATCACAGGGACGATGAGCCCCTCATGTTGTTTTGCGCCGCTGGCAATGAGAAACATACTTGGAAACGTAACCACAGGCTTTTGAAACGGTTGGGCAAACCCCTTTACAGTGGCAATGCCTATGCGGACCCCTGTAAAAGAACCCGGGCCTTCACACACATAATAGGCATCTACTTCTGAAATTTTTGTACCTGTCTGTGTCAGTAGGTCATGGACGATGGGCATCAATTTCTGCGAATGGGTTGTGGTGTCGTCCACAAAAACCTCGCCAACTATTTGTCCATCTTCATAGAGTGCCGCGCTTGCTGCAGACGATGACGTATCTATAATCAATGCTTTCACTTAAATTCTCCCTCAAAGTTTTGACCTGTATAGGTTAATACCCTTTTTCCATCAAGTGTTAACGTCATTGTGAGCCAGAGGCTATCTTTTGGCATCATATCTGCCACTTGATTGGCCCATTCGACGATACAAATGCCGTCTCCGTCAAGAAACTCATCAAAACCGATCTCAAGCATCTCCTCGGCGTCAAAGATCCGGTAGACGTCGAAGTGATGGATCTCTATGACTTCGCCATTTAAACAGCCCATGTAAGTGTTCATTAGATTGAACGTCGGACTTGTGACGTAATCCGTCACGCCGAGTGCTTTGCACAAAAATTGTGTAAACGTCGTTTTGCCCGCTCCCAGATCGCCCACAAGGCAGATTACTTGGCCCCGTTTTAACTGTTTGACGAGCCACTCGGCGAAATGCCTCGTATCGTCTAATTCCTTTAGTTCTAACGCCATAGTTAACTCCTTATATATCGATTAAGCGATCCTATTGCCGCTTTTAAACCTTGTTATTGCCTTCAAACCTCATTATATTGTATCGCATCACTTATCGATTATCAAATAAAAAAACCTACCCCCATGCTCATAAGAGCGCGGGAATAGGCAGAGTATAAGTCTGTTATCTTTTGTAGACGACGTTACCATCCACTAAAGTATAGGCAACCAACGCTTGTAAATCAAAAGGATGGCCATTCCAGATGACGAGATCGGCATCCTTGCCAACTTCGATAGAGCCAAGTCTCTCATCAACGCCAAGTATCTCAGCAGCGTTGATAGAAATGCATTTTAACGCTTCCATTTCATCAAGTCCCGCTTTGTGGGCAAGTGCCGCACACATTGGTAGATACTCGAGTGGAATCACAGGGCTATCAGTCATAATGGCGATCTTAACGCCTGCTTTATGAAGGATACCAGGTGTGTCAAACGTCTTTTGATTGAGCTCAAACTTGGACTTGTTGCCAAAAGACGGTCCAACGATGGCTGGATAGCCCTCTTTTGCCAATTGATCGGCAATCAAATGACCTTCTGTACAGTGTTCAAGTGTTAACAGCACATCAAATTCTTTTGCAATTCTAATAGATGTGAATATATCGTCCGCTCTGTGCGCATGCGCTTTGAGTGGAATTTCTTTATTGATGACTGGAAGCATCGCTTCGAGCTTCATATCGTAAGTTGGCATCTTGCTCGCATCGCCAGCCGCCGCCAATTGCTTGTCTCTATACTCAACGGTTTTAGCTAACGTCTCGCGGAGTTTTGCCGCCGTACCCATACGGGTAGATGGCATCATTTTTTTATCGTTATAAACGCGTTTAGGGTTCTCGCCAAAGGCACATTTCATCGCTAAAGTTTCTTTGACAATCATATCGTCGATGCGTTCGCCGTGTAATTTCACCACTGAGAATACGCCGCCGATGACGTTGGCACTACCAGGTCCTGTTGCAGCCGTTGTTACGCCGCCTTTGATGGCATTTTCAAACGCTTCATCCCTTGGATTGAGCGCGTCGATGGCTCTCATGTGCGGTGTGATGGGGTCGGTCATTTCATTGCCATCGGCCCCTTCAAAGCCTATGCCCTCTTCCCACATGCCGATGTGACAATGTGCGTCGATAAAGCCTGGAAATACGTTCATGCCGGCAGCGTCAATCACCTGTGCATCAAGTGGTGCCACACAGTCCGCGCCAACTTCTTTAATTTTGCCATTTTCAACTAAAATACATCCATTTTCAATAATTTCGCCTGCCATCGTGTAAATTTTGGCATTTTTGATCAATAACATGGTTGTCCCCCTAAGGCATACTATTTCGTATCACTAAATAAATTATAGCACTTTTGAATTTATTGCGCACTAGGTTCTTTAAGATTCTTCATCGTGAGGCCAATTTTGTTTCTAACGAGGTCTAAACTCAATATTTGAACTTTGACGGTGTCGCCAACAGAAACCACTTGCATCGGATGCTTGATAAACCGATCGCAGATCTCTGAGATATGCACGAGGCCGTCCTGCTTCACGCCGAGGTCGACAAACGCGCCAAAATCTACGACATTTCTAACGGTTCCATGCATGATCATGCCGACCTGCAGGTCTTCCATTTTGAGTATATCGCTTCTAAATACTGGCTTTGGCATCTCTTCTCTCGGATCTCTACCCGGTTTTTTAACTTCGTCGATGATGTCTTTAAGAGTCATGACGCCGATGTCGAGCTGTTTTGAGAGTTTTTCGATGCCCGCTTGATATTTAGCTGAATCGGGTTGGCCGCCCATGACGCCAGAATAAAGGATGACTTTGTCAGAGATGTCTTTTACCGCTCCTGATTCGATATCTTTGGCAGTATACCCCAAGGTATCGAGTAGTTTATTGGTGGCTTCATATGCTTCTGGATGCACCGCCGTGTTGTCTAGTGGGTTCTTCGCTTTTGGAATTCTTAAGAAACCTACTGCTTGAACGTAGACTTTATCGCCGAGGCGTTTGACTTTTAAGAGCTCCTTGCGCGATTTGAATTTGCCATTTTCGTCGCGGTAAGCCACGATATTTTTTGCGAGCAAGGATGAGATCCCCGATACATAGCTAAGTAGGGATGGCGTTGCGGTATTAAGGTCGACGCCGACGCTGTTCACGCAGTCTTCCACCACATTGGTGAGCTGTTCTTCAAGTCTCTTTTGATTGACGTCATGTTGATATTGACCGACGCCAATGCTCTTCGGATCGATTTTGACCAGTTCCGCAAGTGGGTCCTGGAGGCGTCTTCCAATAGAGATTGCCCCTCTGATGGAAACGTCGATGTCCGGATATTCTTCTGTGGCAAGTTTTGACGCCGAATACACAGAGGCGCCCGCTTCGCTGACGATGGTATAGTAGACTTCTTCCTTAAGCGTGCTGATAAGGCCAGCCACGAGTTGTTCCGTCTCGCGTGATGCTGTGCCATTGCCTATAGAAATCAAATTGACTTTATGTTTTTTGATGAGTTCAGTGAGTTTCACTTTTGCTTCTTCAACTTTGAATTGTGGGGCATTTGGATAGATGGTTGCATATTCAAGGAGCTTGCCCGTCTCATCGAGTACGGCGAGTTTGCACCCCGTACGGAAACTCGGGTCAACGGCCAAGACGCGTGCGTCTTTAACTGGTGCCACGAGGAGAAGCGATTTGGTGTTTTTTCCAAATACTTTAATAGCTTCTTCTTCTGCGCGTTCCGTCAGCATGCTGCGCACTTCGCGATCGATTGAAGGCGAGATGAGGCGTTTGTAGCTGTCTTCAAGTGCGGCTATGAGGAGCGGCGTTGTGATCGCCTTAGGATTTTTGACGACGGCTTTGTGAAGCTGTTCTAAAATTAACGCATCAGGGGTGACGAGCTTGACTTTGAGCATCTTTTCGCTCTCGCCTCTATTGAGCGCGAGGATGCGGTGATTTGCCATTTTTACCACAGGTTCGGAATATTTATAATACATTTCAAAGACAGAAGCCTCTGATTCGTTCGTAGCTGCTGATTCGATGACCCCTTGAGCCAAAGTCATCTTGCGAATGAAAGCCCTGTTGTCGGGATCGTCTGATATGCGTTCTGCGACGATATCCATTGCACCAGCAAGTGCCTCATCGGCCGTTTTGACTTCCTTCTCGAGATTAACATAACCTTCTGCAATGTCTTTAATATCACCCGAAGTGCATTCTTGTCCCCAAATGATGTCCGCAAGCGGTTCGAGCCCTCTCTCGATGGCCTTAGAAGCGCGTGTGCTCTTCTTTTGTTTGAAAGGTCTATATAAATCTTCAACCGTCTGTAGCACGGTTGCCTTTTCGATCTCCGCTTTTAGCTCAGGCGTTAATTTGCCTTGCTCTTCAATGATTCGGATAACTTCTTCTTTACGGGACTGAAGGTTTCTTAGGTATTTGAGTCTGTCGTCAAAATCTCTGAGCACTTCATCGCTGATGCCGCCCGTCGCTTCTTTCCTATAACGCGCGATAAAAGGGATCGTATTGCCTTCGTCGATGAGGGCAATGGTGGTTTCAACTTGTGATGTCTTAAGGGATAGCTCTTTTGCGAGCTGTGACATGATGAGCTTTTTAAATGCTGCTGCGGCTGTAGATATTGCCAATTCAGAGTCTACCGTATCAGATTTTACTTTGTTTTCATCTGCATCTGCTTTAATTGTCGATTGTGTAGTCATGTGAACTTGCCTCCTTTAAATATGCATCGATGAATAGGTCGATTTCACCATCCATGACCGCTTGAATATTGCCCATCTCTGCGTTTGTACGGTGGTCTTTGACGAGGTTATACGGATGAAACACGTAGGACCGAATTTGACTGCCCCAGGTGATCTGTGAGTAATCGCCCGCCAAATCTTCTATCTTATCTTTATGTTCGCGTTCTTTAAGTTCGATGAGTTTTGCCATGAGCATTTTCATAGCCGTGGCTTTATTGGAGGTTTGAGACCGTTCATTTTGACACTGAACCACGACGCCCGTTGGGATATGAGTGATTCTAACGGCAGAATCCGTGGTATTGACGTGCTGACCACCCGCGCCGCCTGAGCGGTACGTATCCACTTTCAGATCTTCTGGATTGATGTCGATCATGACAGAATCGTCGAGTTCAGGCATGACATCTACCGATGAAAAGGAGGTATGGCGTTTTCCCGATGCGTCGAAAGGCGAGATTCTGACGATGCGATGGACCCCTTTTTCCGATTTTAGAAAGCCATACGCATTAAGCCCTTCAAACAGAAGGGACACGCTCTTGATACCCGCTTCCGTGTCATCCTGAAGATCGAGCGTCTTGACGGTATATCCGCGGCGCTCCCCCCACCTTTTATACATGCGCAGCAGCATGGCCGCCCAGTCTTGGGCATCCGTGCCACCAGAACCCGCATGGATTGAGAGGATGGCGTTATTTGCATCATAATCGCCTTTGAGCAGGGTTTCTAAAACAACTTTTTCGTAAATTTCCAAAATGTCATTATATGTCGTCTCCACTTCTGCTTCAAAAGAATCGTCTGCGTCCATGAGTGCCATTTCGATTAAACCTTCAATCTCATCGATGCGGCTATATAAATCGTCATACTTTTCAAGTTTGTTTTTAAGCGCTTTCTGAAATTTGAGCTTTGTTTGCGCCGATTCGTTGTCGTTCCAAAAATCGGGCGCCGTCATGTCCATCTCGATCTCTTCTATTCTATACCTGACGTTGGCAAGGTCAAAGTGACACCTCAAGCTCGGCGATTAACGCTTTTAGTTTTTTAACATCTCTACTTAATCTTTCAAGTAAAATCATAATACACCTCTTCATAATTGAGGCCAGACCTGAGTATCTCAAATCTGGCCTCTCATTTATTATCATTTATCGGTTACTCGAATTAATCCTCTAAATTGGCACCGTGACATTTTTTATATTTTTTGCCGCTACCACATGGGCATGGTTCATTTCTGCCGACTTTTTTATCCGATTTTGCAGGTTTCTTAGTCGTAGACCCATCGCTAGTACCAGACACGTTGACGATCTTCGCCACCGCTTTTCTTTCCGTCTCGGTTTGAATCGTCACGTGGTACATCACTTTAACCGTTTCTTCTTGAATGTTTGTGATCATCTCGTCAAACATATCAAAGCCTTCCATCTTATAGGCCATGACTGGGTCCTGTTGACCGATGGCGCGAAGGCCAATACCTTGCTTAAGGTCGTCCATTGCATCGATGTGATCGATCCAGTGGTTGTCGACAACGCGAAGGAGTATCGTGCGTTCCACTTCTCGTATGCGCTCATCACCGATTTCAGCTTCTTTCAGCTCATAGACCTTTTGGGCGATGCCAAAGAGAATTTCTTTTAATGAGGCCACTGTTAAATCTTCCACTTTATCAATTTTAACCGCACCATGTGGCAGGAAGATTGGATGCAGGTGATTGTATAGACCTTCTAAATCCCATTCTTCTGGATATTTATAGCCTTCTGTATAAATCGGAATCGTATTGTCTATGACTTTTTCAATCATCGTCATGATGCTATCGCGTATGTCTTCTCCGTGAAGGACTTTGTTTCTTTGTCCATAGATGATTTCGCGCTGAAGGTTCATGACATCGTCGTATTGTAACACGTGCTTACGAATGCCGAAGTTTCTACCTTCTACTTTTTTCTGTGCATTTTCTATAGATTTCGTTAAAAGCTTGTTTTCAAGCTGCATATCTTCTTCAAAACCCAATGTTTCAACGATGGATTTTGCACGATCGCTAACGAACATACGCATCAAATCGTCTTCAAAAGAAATGTAAAACTGTGTCGAACCAGGGTCACCCTGACGACCCGCACGGCCTCTGAGCTGATTGTCAATACGTCTCGACTCATGACGCTCTGTACCGATGATGTGTAGACCGCCTGCCGCTTTTACCTGCTCTGCTTCAGCGTCTGTCACGAGTTTATGTGCCGCATAAAGGGCGTCGTAAACGGGTTTCGCTTCAAGCACCACCGGGTCTTCTCCGATGATTGGGCTAGACACTTTGTTGACGATGTGCTCTTCATAGCCTTTTTTAAGCATGTCTCTCTTTGCTAAGAATTCCGGGTTACCACCGAGTACAATATCCGTACCACGGCCGGCCATGTTGGTGGCGATGGTTACTGAATTAAACCTGCCTGCCTGTGCGACAATCTCAGATTCTTTATCGTGTTGCTTGGCGTTTAGGACTTCGTGCTTGATGCCCATTTTTTTAAGAAGCCCACTCAAAAACTCCGACGTTTCAATACTGATTGTACCCACGAGGATTGGTTGACCCTTAGCATGTCTGGCTTCAATGTCTATAATCGCCGCATCGAACTTGCCTTTGAAATTTTTATAGATGGCATCTTCAAGATCCAGACGCGCAATGACTTTGTTCGTCGGAATCATCACAACGTCCATGTTGTAGATGTGTCTAAATTCTTCCTCTTCCGTTTTCGCCGTACCCGTCATACCCGCAAGTTTTTTATACATACGGAAATAGTTTTGTAAGGTAATCGTCGCAAGTGTTTGCGATTCTTTTCTGACTTCAATGTTCTCTTTTGCTTCAATCGCTTGATGTAAGCCGTTTGAATAACGTCTCCCGTACATGAGTCGTCCTGTAAATTCATCGACGATGATAACTTCCCCATCTTTGACGATATAATCCACATCGCGTCTCATCAAGTAGTTGGCGCGAATCGCCTGGTTAATATGATGTGAAATTTCAATATTTTGTGGGTCACTTAGATTTTCTATCCCGAAATATTTTTCAGCCCGTGTAACACCATTTCTGGTTTCACTGCCTTCTTCAATTTCACCAAATTTATCGGCGATGACGCCATCTGTTAAGGCAATAGATTTTGCTTTTTCATCAATTTTAAAGTCCTCTTCTCCGCGCAGCGTTTTGGCAAAAATGTTTGCAATGCGGTAAAGATCCGTCGACTTAGCACTTTCACCGGATATGATCAGCGGTGTTCTCGCCTCATCCACAAGGATACTATCGACCTCATCGACAATCGCATAGTTGAGAGGTCTTTGAACCAAGCGTTCTTGACGCATCACCATGTTATCTCTCAAGTAGTCAAAGCCAAATTCGTTGTTTGTACCGTAAGTAATATCCGAAAGGTAAGCATTTCTGCGGTCCTCGCCTTCAACGCCATGTACGACGCAACCGACGGTGAGCCCCAAGAATTCAAAAATTTTACCCATCCATTCCTTATCACGCGATGCGAGGTAGTCGTTGACTGTGACGATGTGAACGCCTTCCCCACTCAGTGCATTTAAGTAAGCTGGCAGTGTCGCCACCAAAGTTTTACCTTCACCTGTTTTCATCTCGGAGATACGGCCTTGATGCAGGACGATGCCTCCCATGAGTTGCACGCGGTAAGCTCTAAGTCCAAGTGCTCTTTTACCCGCTTCTCTGGCGACGGCAAACCCATCTGGCAAAATATCGTCAAGCGTCTCTCCAGCTGCCAAACGCCCTTTAAGCAGCTCGGTCTGACCTTGAAGCTCAATATCGGACATAGCAGTGTACTTACTTTCAAGCGCCTCAATCTGATCCACGGTCTTTTCTAGTTTTTTAACTTCTTTTTCGTTTATATCTCCAAATAATACTTTGAATAAATTCATGCCTAATTATCCTCGATTCCCTTATTTAAATTATCTTTTAAACTTTGTATTGTAAGTAAAACGCACCATGGAACCACGGCTCTTAACCGAGGACAGGAGCATTTCATATTGAATCACAAATGTAATGCCAAGCGATATGATGAGATCCCCAGCACTAAGTACTTTTTTAAGTGGGTAAAAATCGGGCAACGCTATGACCTTTCCCAGTAGTGCGCTGATAGGATGTGCACCATCCATTGACATATAGTTGACCACATAACCGCCTTTTAACGACTCTATAAATGAAGTGAATCCAAGTGCCTCCATTTTAATCGCATCAATCGGCATTTTAAAATCGTTAAGTCCCATGACCAGGAGATTTAGTAAAACGCCTACAAATAGAATCTTCATGCCCGTTTTTTCAAAGTTCAGCAGTGCAATGACGGCACATAAAACCATTGCTAAGAAAGGAAAAATTTGAAGTTTTCCAAAAGAACTATCTGTAATTCTCAGCAGATAGGGCACTAAAAATAGGACAAAAGCCAAAATGCTTAAAGCCCAGCCTTTAAAACGCACATCGAAAAAATTGACTATTCGGCCGTTACGCGCAAATCCTATGATGAGTCCCAAGATTATTGCTTCTATATACATAGCGCACACTCCTTTATAACTTATTCTAACATAAAATAAATCGATTTTAAAGAGAACGCGCGTTACTCTATTATATCACCCACAATTTTCAGTAAAGAGACGCTTTTATGAACAAATTGATAACTTTTAGATAATGTCCCAAATCACTTCACGTCACTTAATGTCACTTCGTGGATTTAAACCACACAAACTACACGTTTTGACTAGTTCTGTCGCTCAATTACCAAAATATGCTAAACTCAATTTAATATGAATGCCTGCCAAGCGAGGTCCGTGATGTTTAACTATAAAAAATTGAAAGAAATCCGAGAAGCACACGACATGTCACAAAAAGAAGTTGCAAAACTTTTAAATATTGCGGCTACAACCCTTAGCAATTATGAAAGAGGCACCAGAAGACCGGGTTATGAGTTTCTAAAGTCATATTCCGTGGTCTTTAATATCCCTATGGATACGCTGCTTTCCGATTTAAATAATGACAGTATCAATGACGGCTTGGATGATTATACAGCCGTCAAAACCCTGAAGCAAAATTTTGTCATTCTCGAATCTGAAAAAATAATGGCACTAGACTATAGTGAACTCCTTAAAATCAAAGAGTATGCTGAGTTAATTTACTCAAAATACAGAAAACCAAAAGGAAAACACTGCTGATCAACAATAGGGCAATTCGCAATCGATAACTAGTTGATATATTATAATTATTTTGACAAAAGTAATTGACCTGGTTTTGCCGACGTGCTATAATTCAATTATGAATTGTAAGAATTTTCCATTAACTCATAGGGGGAAAGCGCGTGGAGGCCAATCAAGTAAAAAGGATGTCGTCAATAGACAAAAAAAAGCAACCCGTACTGACGGAATATTGCAACATCTGTAGAGGCGAATTTGATGTCATCGAATTCAAAGACCACTGCATCTGCGAAGAATGTGTCGCTTACATCAAGGCGCATTTTTAGTCAGTGCATACTTAATTTATGAGGCATATTTGATTTACAAGCGCATGATCATGGCAACCCGACATAAACGTTTCATAGACATTAAAAAAGGAGACCCGTTGGGTCTCCTTTTAAGTTTTATAATATTTAAGTTTTATAATATTTAAGTTGAATTAATAACCGATAACGCTTATAAATACGGTTCAATAATCCCGAAATCGCCATCTTTTCTTTTGTAAACGACATTGATTTCTTCCGTATCGCCATTGAGGAATACAAAGAAATCA